>JAFPXY010000016.1 GCA_017394515.1 Bacillota bacterium
CATTTTTATCCTACCACAAAAAATCCCACTAGGATACAAATCCTGTTTTGGCCATTTTTATCCTATCTTGTTTTTTAGAAGATCGTCTGTCACTTCCTGAGATTATCCTCCAAAAGACAGTTTAAGCATAAATTCTTTCAAAAAATAGCTGTTAGCACCTGCTAACCCGGCAATTTTTGTCCAAATTTCAATACCTTGCCATGCAATATCACCTCTAGGCTGCATATGCCCAAAAGACATGTAGGATAAATATTGTCCAAATGCCATTTTTATCCTATGGCCTTTCAGCCATGTAGGATAAAAACTGACAATATCAAAGTTTTTATCCTATTCTGCTGCAACACTCTTTAACCGATACATCAAAAAAGGGGGCTGTCTCAAAATGAGACAGCCCCTTCTTATTTGCAATTATATTTTTTGCATCTTATTTGTGGATCTTTTCTCCAACGTTGCCATATTCGCCGCTTGCACGTAATTCAGCAAGCTTCTTCATAGCATATTCATGTGCTTCTTCAGGTGCACCTGCAACCTTACCTTCTTTGATCTTTCCACCAAAGAATCCGGTCTTGGAACCATCAGCAAAGATGATGTTGCCACCCCAAGCAGCTGTAGCAAGGGAGATGATAGGATTCAGGATGTTGGTGAAGCACCAAGGCAGATAAGCCATTGTGGAAACCTGAAGCATTCCGGAGTGATATACACCGCAGCTGGACCAAGGTACCAAAGGGCTGAACAGTGTTCCGCCGTCTTCCTGGCATCTTGAAAGCAGGTTTCTGGAAAGTCCCATTTCGTCAACCTTCTCTTTGTACATACCAGCGGGGATGATGAGGCCCAGATACTGGTCGCACATTGTAAGGATACAGAACATAGCTGTAAGGATGATAGCAGCAGCCATGTGGAAAGGTGTTCTGATCTTCTTGATCATGTTTCCAAGGAGTGATTCTACAGCACCGGATCTGGAGTACATACCACCGAAGCCGATAGCGATCAGAGCCATGTTAATGGTCCACAGCATGGAGTCCATACCACCTCTGTTCATAAGCTTGTCAGCAAGTTCATTTCCGGTCTCAATTCCGAATCCATAGTGTGTCATGGAGATGCAGTCTGCGAAGCTTGCACCCTGGAAGATAACTGCGAAGAGGCAGCCGATGAGGGATACAAGGAGTACGCCGGGAACTGCAGGGATCTGTACAACTGCGATTACGATGATAGCAAGGATAGGCAGTAACAGAACAGGGCTCATGAATGCAAAGTTATCGGAAATTGCATTTTCAAGACCTTCTACTAATTCGGGATCATACTGTCCTGCATTTCCTGTGAAGGAAAGAGCACAATATCCAAGGAATGCGATAACGAATGCAGGGAATGTTGTTGCAACCATGGCTCTTACGTGGTCGAACAGTCCTGTCTGAGCGGAAGCTGCAGAAAGGTTGGTGGAGTCAGACAGAGGTGAGAACTTGTCTCCTGTACATGCTCCGGAAAGAACTGCACCAGCGATAATGGCGGGGTTGATTCCCATGGTAGCTCCGATACTCATGAATGCGATACCAAGAGTAGCGGTTACGGTGTAGGATGATCCAAGGGATAAACCTACGATTGCGCAAAGCAGGCAAACCAGAGGAAGGAAGATGGTCGGTGTGAAGATCTTCAGTCCATAGAATACCAGGGCAGGAATTGTACCGCACCATTCGAAGGATCCTACCAAGCATCCTACGAATAACAGGATGAACATAGCTTCCAGTGACTGAGCTACGGCATCATATCCAGCAGCAAGCATTTCCTTGATAGGAATCTTGCAAAGGAAGCCGACAAATGCGCATACACAGGCAGCGATCAGTACGTACATATGAGGATCCTGTCCCCATTCGAACAAATAGTTCGCCAACATAAGTCCGAGAAGTGTAAGTACCGGCAGTATGGCCAGAAACTTATTAGGCAATACTTCTCCTTCTTTTCTTTTACTAACAGCCATTATAAAACCTCCTGTAGTAAGAATAAGTATAAATCCAACACACTATTAGAATCAATGGCAAACCGATTGATTTACCATTGCATAATAATGTCATTTTACGTTAGTATTTTATCAAATGACAGTATGTGTTTCAACATATTATGTTGCTAAAAAATATAACCAGATTGCTACATTTGCAAGAATAATCCATTTTATAATTAATTATTACCGAAAAACAGTGATTATATTGCTATTTTATGGGTTTTATGAATAAATAAAACGGGTTGCCGCTAATGTGGCAACCCAATTCACAACTGAATGTTTTTATTTCTTTTTACGAGCTTTCTTTTCTGCTCTTGCCCTCTCGCGAGCGAAGGCCATCTTAGCCTTGTGTTCCTCGGAATCCTTCTGTCTCTGCTCCTCGTCTCTGTCGTCTACATACATGTCCGGATTCATTTTCTTAGCCAGTTCCATGACGCCGATAGCATCTGACTTGGTAAACACGAAGGCTCGGATTGTAACATCCTTGGCGATCTCCATGTAGATGTTAGGCGCTGCCTTCTTGTAATCAGGGCGCATGGCAGTTATCATGTCCCAGCTCCAGCTATATGGTACTTTGAAAACTCCAAAAAACTTGTATATGATATGAACGCCCTTCTCATCAACGATATGATCTTTATCATAGAAGATAGCGCTTATCATTACCAGAGCCATGATTATATAGAGGAGATTTCTCTGCTGATAAGAGAGGAAAAGTATGATTCCTCCAATGATCACCAGCATGATCTTTCTCTCATTTGTTCTTTTCTTTAAGATGCCTTTATACTGAACCATTAGTCCCTTTTCGTCTCCCTTTATATATTCTCAAACTATTTTAGCAAAAAACGACGAGACTAACAACACCAACTTTTGATTTTTTGCATAATTGCCCATCTTTCAAAAGATCAGTGCCATTTGATGAACTTTCTCTGTATGATTCCCACTATGCTGCCCAATATGGTGACAACCACACCTATAACGATTATTCCTGCTACAGCGTGGGTGTAGTTGGCGTATACTATGCTGTTCTGGATGTAGTAACCCATTCCGTGGGTGGCGCCCATGAGCTCTGCGAAGTTCAGCATGAGTACCGAAGTGGTCATGGTCACCTTAAGGCTGTTCAGAATGCCCGGCACCAGGTAAGGCAAAAGAATCCTGAAGAGCATAACCGGTTGGCTTAGCTTCATTATCCTGGCAGAATCAAGTATTTCAGGCTCCACCGAGGCTATCCTGTTGATTATTCCCAGGAACTGAGGCCAGAATACTCCCAATATGACGACCACTAAAGATGCGCTTCTGAAGGTGGGCATTATGGCCACCAGATAAGGCGAAATGACGATGGCGGGTATGGGAGCCATGACGTTTGCTATGGGATAGCTGAAGGCCTTCAATCTCTCATTCCAGCCGAAGACCAGTCCGAGGATCACAGCAGCACCTAAGCCAAGAGCCATGCCTCCTATGAGCAGTCTCAGTGAATAGGAGATGTTAAGGAGCATGACCTTCCACTGGTCTACGAAAGTATAAAATACATTTTCAGGGGCAGGTACCAGTACGGGATGAGCAAGGTCCATGACGGAAGTGCAGATCTCCCATATGATCATCAGTATCCACACGAAGGTGATGATGTCCGTAGGACCGGTACCTACGGTGCCTGTCTTTTTGCGGCTTCTCATGGCCATGATGATGAACAGGAGCTCTATCACAGCAATCCCGATGATTAGCGGCAATGGTCCCTTAAGCAAGGCTTTAGCCTTAGGCGCCAGACATACTACTCCCAGAAGGACTGCAAGCAGCAGATGGGCTATGAGCATTCTTATCTTTTCTTTTCTCATGCCGGACCTCCACATCTGCAGGCCTTGCCCGAGTCTCCTGTGTCATTTAGCATGATCTCCGACAGTTTGAGTCTGAGTTCCTTCATGGTCTTCTCTTCCTCAAGGGACATGATGACCCTGGGCCTTCTCAAGGGTACTGAGATCTCGTTTATGATCCTGCCGTGATCCATGACGATGATCCGGTCAGCCATCCTCACAGCTTCACCGATATCATGAGTCACGAAAACTGCAGTCCTCGCCCTGTCCTTGTCCGAGCGCCACAGATCCTCCAAAAGATTCTGCAGCTCGCCTCTTATCTTAGAATCCAAGGCGCCGAAGGGCTCATCCAGGAGCAAAATATCCCTGTCCATGGCTAATGCTCTCGCTATGGCTACCCTCTGGCGCATACCTCCGGACATCTGGTACGGATGCTTATTCGCTGCATCCTCCATCCCGACCTTTTCCAATAGTTCACGGGCGATCCTGTCTTCATCCTCTTTATCAAGACCTTTTCTGGTATGCTTTAGGGTGAAGCGGATATTTTTGTATGCCGTCATCCAGGGGAAGAGTGCATAGTCCTGAAAGACTATGGCTATATCATCCCCGGGGCCATCCATGGGCTTTCCGTCGATTAGAAGGTTCCCTTCCGTGGGAAAGCTCAGCCCTGCAAGAAGCCTCAGGAGAGTCGTCTTACCGCATCCTGATGGGCCTACGATACATACGAACTCCCCTCTTTTTATCTCCAGGGAAATGGAATCCAGAGCCTTGGTATTGAGATCATCTGAGTATGAAAATCCGATATTTTCCAGTTTGATCAATTTACTGCCTCCGGGATGTTTTGCGCATTAAAGGGTATCGTGCTCATCAAAGTAAGCCTTAAGTTCTCCCCAAAGGGCGTTGTCAGGCTCTCTCTCAGCGAGGATAGCCAGTGCGTCCGAATAAATGTCAGTCACCACGTACTGTGACCAGTCTATGTCAAGAGTATTGTCGATCTGTCCGATATTCCCCATGGCTTCGTAGAACTTGATGCAAGCATCCTTGTCGGGATCCAGTGATAATCTCATTACTGGCTTATAAGTGTCAGTTCCGTATACCTGAGCCTTAAGGAAATCACGATCCTGCTCAGCATAAGCTTCCAGAATATCGAGGGTCTCTTCCTGATTGTTCAAATAGAAATCATATCCTCTGAGTGCTGCTGTCTCGAATCTGACCAAGGCTTCCCTGTTGTTTTCATAGGTGCCCTGATTGCAGGTCTGTCTGCAGCAAGGATAGGTCTCCACATAGTCTTTGACTGATCCGATGAGCTCCACACCCAGTTTATCGGCGTAGTATCCCAGACACTGATTGGTGATGCAAAGGTCATATTCGCCCTTGACAACGCCTTCCACGGCGGTATTTCCGTCTTCCACATAGACGAAGGTCACATCACAATCTTCATCCTCTCCGCCGATGGTATAGCCCTTCTCGATGAGGTAGTTCTTGAGCACCATCTGGCCTGTCTCAGGCATCTGGCAAGCTATGGTCTTTCCAAGGAGCGCTTCGTCGGAATCCAGGGTGATGCCAGAGCCCGGAGCTGCCATGATCTCAGATCCTTCAGCTGCTGTTCCTCCGAATACTCTAAGAGTTGTGGTTCCCTGACTGATAAAGGTCGCAGCTGCTGTTGAGCTGAAAAGATACACATCAAGGTCTCCGGTGGATACAGCCATATATGCGTCGTTCATGCCGGATACCTTTTCGAATTCTACTTCTACTCCCTCTTCTTCAAAAAATCCTTTAGCTTCAGCTACTATGACTCCCACGGGCTTGATGGCAGTTCCCATCATACCTACCTTGAGAGGCAGTACCTCTGTCTGTTCGGGTTCATTCTGTGGCTCTTCCTGAGAACCGCTGTCCTGTCCGCATCCTATCATGGCAAAGACCATGGCGATGACCATAATAAGCGCAAAAAATTTCTTAGCATTTTTCATCATAATTCCCTCTCTCTCTTTTTTAATATATGTCATTAGACTTAGTCTAATAGTGCGGCAATATTATAGGCTAAGCCCAATCACCATGGGAGAAAGTAATTAGACTTAGTCTAATAAAAAGGTAAAAATATATAGTTTTAAATGTTATTTCTTTTCTAAAGCGTCTTCGATCTCGGTGACGAGACCGATGATGTCGACGGAATACTGTCCCAGGACCACCGCCCAACTTGCCAGGCATCTTCTTCCTTCAGCCGTAACCGAATAGAACTTTTTAGGTCTTTCCCCGGGGGCTTCAGACTTCATCTCTGAGCTGAGCTGTCCATCAGCTTCCATCTTTTTAAGGTAGCGATAGACCCCCGTAGGATCCGGGCTATGTCCTATGAACATATTCTTTTTTTCTAGTTCATTGATGATCTCAAGACCGTACATGGGTCTTTCAGAAAGGATCACCAATATATGAGGCTGGATGAATTTATCCAGATTCCCTCCCCTGCATGAGCAGGTCATATCATAGGTTTTCATAGAGAAATGCTTCCTTTGATATTTTTTGCCATAGAGGCTATAACTACACTCACCAGTCTTATTCCTACAGATGAAATAAGAACCACCTTAGCTTCCTTTATCTCCTTCTCCCAAGGCTCGATGGAAAGGTTTTCTCCAACGCAGTCAAGCTTAACTCCGCCTTGATCCGTATGTAGGAAACCTTTGATCCTGTAAGTGGATCCCGCGATATCCTCGATGAAGGGAAGAAGTTCTTCCATGGGAACGGTCTTCTTCTCTTTCAGAACCATGGTCTGAGGTCTGCTTTCAAAGGTATTGGTAGTCTCCTCTGCCCTATCGCTCAAACCGGAAGGGCTTTCCGTAGCCTTCACCAGATCGAAATTGCAGTAGCTTGCACTGATCACGGCCGCCTCAGGATTGATCTCATGGATAGTGTTTCTGATGTCCGTCTCCGTTTCCTTGGTTATCAGGTCAGTCTTGTTGATAATGATGATATCGCTGAAAAACACCTGATGTCTCAAAGATTCCAGTACATCAATGAGATCCATGAAGTTGGTGCCATCCACTATGCAAAAGGCGTGGGTGTAATCATATTTATTGACCAGGTGCTTATCTATACCGGCCAAAATATCCACCATGTTGGCAGGATCTGCCAGACCGGAAGCCTCAATGAAAAGATACTCCAGATCTTTCTTGGACAGTTCCACCAAAGCTTCCACGAACTGATCCTTAAGGCAGGCGCAAAAAATCGAGCCATTGGACAGTTCTGCCATCTGTACGCCCTTTGTATCCACGATCTCTGAATCGATGGAGATGGCTCCGAACTCATTGATGAGTATGCCGATCTTATGGTCGGCATACTCATCTATTAATTTTTGAAGTAAGGTAGTCTTACCGGATCCTAAGAATCCGGTAAGCATTATGAGTTTTATCATTATTTTACGTATTCTTTGATAGCTGCGATCAACTCTTCCTTGGAAGGAATGATGGAGATGAATCTCTGCTCACCATTGATGGTCATGGTAGGAAGATTCTTCATACCCATCTTGACGTATCTGGGAATGTCTTCCTTGACGCAATACTTGTAAACTCTGTATTCAGCGTAATCCTTGATTTCATCGTAGATGTCCTCAACGGCAGCTCTCATGTAGAAGCAAGCAGCGCACTGGTCGGGATCCAGCAGGAAGAGTTCAACGATGACCTTGTCAGAGTTAGCATAGTCAGGAATCTCAACGTTGGATGTGTCAATGACGGTCTCATAGTTCTTGATGAGCTCTCTGGTGGAATCCAGATGCTTAACAGCCTGAGCGCAAGCTATGGTATTCTCGATAGGAGTGTCATAAGGCATGTCGCAGCCGGGGCTGATGATGAAGTTTCCATCGGATACTTCGCGCACGGAATCGATGAGGTCCACAACGCACTTCATGTTGTCTTCCTGATTACCGAAAAGCATGGTGGTGGTAAGAGGAATGTTTCCTCCAAGGGTGATATTGAACTTGTCGGTAACTTCCTTAGCCTTAGGCATATCTACGTTCTCGTCGATGGATACGCCGTCAGGTCCCATCTCGCACATAACTTCGATCTGCTTGGTAGCGTTTCCGCATACGAAGAATGAAGAGAATGCTCCACGAGCTCTGATGTAATCGAATACTGCCTTGAAAGGCTCAGATAAGAGTTTTTTGATCATCTTAGGTGAGATCTGGGATACCAGAGGGTCTACCACAGCGATGACGTCCATACCTGCATCAATATACATTCTGGACATTTCGATGGCAACCTTAGCGCAGTATCCTACGAGAGCCTTGGTGTACTCAGGATCTGTAACCATATCCATAAAGATCTCTGTACCTCTTAAGTGAGATGCCAGTGTGAAAGGTCCGCAGATAAGGCCATAGAGAGCTGTATCTTCGCCTACGGCTTCTTTAACTCTTCTCATGGCGTTCAGGATCATAGGGATTCTGCCGCTTTCCTCTGTAGGGATCTTGCAGTCACAAGGGATCTCCTTGTTAGGGCCTTCCCAAGGATGTGACTTAACTGAAGGCGGATTGTCCTTTGCCCACTTCAGTTCGCAGCCGATGATTTCAGCTTCTACCTGAAGGTCGAACATGATGGGCATACCATCAGGAATGTAAAGTTTGTGAACTTCCAGAAGGGATTCAACAAGTTTGTCCTCGTCAGTCAGGAGTTCCTGAGCGGTGTAGCCCTTGAGTTTGCCTGCGTGTACGCCTGCGAAAGGTACCCAAGGAATGTCATCTGTCTTTTCGTGTCTTAAGGTCTTAAAAATTAATTCTTTTCCCATATTCTTTTACCTTTTCTTAATATTTTGCATTAACTTTATTAACTGATAATATTAATTATTCATAGCCTAACATAATAATTTTACTACAAAACGGTCTCTTATTGGATAGCAAAAAATCCAATTATCTTGTTCTTATTCTGAACCGTTTTGCTTTTTTCTTTGGATAAGCTCCAAAGCCTTCTCCACCGCTTCGCTGGCGGTCTCTGAGTATCCATCAGCTCCAATCTTCTCCGCCCAGCGCTGGGTGCATGGCGCGCCGCCTACCATGGTGATGTATCTGTCCCTCTCGCCTATATCTCTCAAGTACTTCTCAAGTTTCTTCTGCTCCTTAAGGGAGGCCGTGAGGAGTGCACTGGTGCCTATGATGTCCACGTTGAACTCTCTGGCAGCCAAAGCGATGGCTTCTACCGAGACCTCACATCCCAGATCGATGACTTCAAAGCCCGCATTTCTAAGGAAAGCGGCCACTATGGTCTTACCGATATCGTGGATGTCTCCGGAAACCGTAGCAAGGAGCACGCGTATCTTGCCCGTAGCCACAGGTCCGGGAGTGTCATTGAGGCCAAGGCGCTTAAAGATCTCGTCTGTCACTTCCTTCATGGTATCCGACGCATACAAAAGTTCAGCCACGGTGATCTCGCCCCTGTCAAAGCGATCCATGATCTCCTGGTTACCCTTGCCGAAGCCCTCCATCAAAAGATCCATCAGATCCATGCCCTCTTCCGAAGCCTGATCCATGATCTGAAGAGCCTCTTCGTCGTCTCCTTCAATTATCGATAATCTTGCTCTTTCTAAAATGTCAGCTTGCTCTGCACTCATTTCTTTTACCTAAACTTGATCAACTTGCTTTTATACTATTTTAGCATAAAAATACAACTGTTCATAATATTTTTTGACCTTTACCCAAAATATGATATAATAAATCTAATAATAGTTATATTTTATATGAATATTTAAAGGTAATGAGCATGGCAGACAATATTTTTATTCATCTGCTCCGATCCGCAGAAGTGGCCGAGCGACTTGAGTCATCCATAAATGCCTTCAGCAGAATAACCGGTGTACCCGTCACATATTACGATGGCGACGGAAGCATAACCCGGGAATGGTCTTCTGATAGAAAAATCTGTAACAAATTCCAGATCTATTCCAAACAGAACAGCAAATGCAGAAGTCTTCTCAGCTTTGCAGGGAGCTTTTCGTCGGGTCTTGGGGAGCCCTATATATTCTTTTGCAGGGCTGGCCTGTCAAACATGGCCTTCCCTCTGGTCATCAAGGGAACTCCTGTGGGCTACTTCATCGCAGGTCCCTTCGTAATGAAAAAACTTAAGAGCGGAAGCATATCGAATTTCGTAAAGATGAACTCCATAGACGACAAAGAACTCTCGGATATCTTATCTTTTGCAGATTCCCTGCCCGTCTTCAGCACCGATGGCATCTCCGACCTGTCCATACTTTTCTACAACTCCGTGGTGCCCGTCTTGAAATCATCTGCCGACTATCAGACCGCCAAGAAGAATTTCTCTGACCAGATAACCTTAGGTGAAATGATCAGAAAGAGCAAGCGCGACCGTCTCTCCTCCACCTTCCCCACGGAACTCACGGAGGATCTCATCAACGCCATTATCTCCGGCAAAACCATTCAGGCAGAGAAGATCTCCTCTCAGATACTGGAGAGGCTCTACGTCATCTGTGTCGGAGATCTGGACGAGATCAAGACCATGGCTCTTTGGATCACTGCTACCATCATCAAAAACTTCTCCGAAGAAGCCAGGTTCAATTTCGGCGAATTCGATGAGATGGACATGGATATCATAAACAGGATAAACGAAGCTTCCACCACCGATGAGCTGTCGGAGACCTTCCGTTCTCTGACAAAGCGCATATCCGTGGATCTGGTCTCCTCTATCTATCCGGGAGCATCTCCTCTGATCGCCCGCAGCTTAAGATACATCAAAAGCAACTTTACTCACAAGATCAAACTGAGCGATATAGCTTCAGAACTTCACGTGAATCCTTCGTATTTTTCGGCATTGTTCAGTCAGGAAATGGGAAGATCCTTTACAGACTACATTCTGGAACTGAGGATCAATAAAGCTCAGAATCTACTTAAGACCACCAATATGGATCTGGTGGACGTGGCTGCTTCTTCAGGCTTCGAAAACCAGAGTTACTTCACCAAAATATTCAGGAAGAGCACAGGCCTCACGCCCAGGCACTACCGACAGAATTACATGATAGATGATAAATAAGACAGCAAAAGAGGAGCGACCGGTTCGCTCCTCTTTATTAATTACGAAAGTATTAATACCAAAGTGTGTTTCGTTCAGATCTGATTTCTTTAAAGATTAAGCTTCTAATTCTTTTCTCATTGCTTCTGCTTCAGCTTCTCTTGCCTCGATCATCTTGTTGTATTCCTCATCGGTCATCTTTTCCATGGTGAATCCGGTGAAGCCGTAGATGACGGATACGATCGGGTTGATGTAGTTCAGAACTGCATACTTAGCATATGCCTGAGTAGGCTGTCCTAAGAAACCGGTCATGGTAGCACCGCATACGTTCCAAGGAATGAGCGGTGATGTAAGAGTTGCCGAGTCTTCCAAGCACCTCGAGAGATTCTTTGCTTTGAGTCTCCTGTCTTCGAAAGCCTGTCTGTACATTCTGCCGGGAAGGATGATTGCCAGATACTGGTCAGCAGTAAGAAGGTTCATGAAGATGCAGGTGCAGATGGTAACGAGAACCAGAAGACCTGTTGTCTTGGCAACCTTCAGGATGCCTTCTACGATCTGTCCCAGCATTCCGGTAACTTCCAGAACTCCTGCGAAGGACATGGAGCAAAGTACGATGGATACCGTCCACAGCATTCCATCGAAGCCACCGCCTCCGACTACATCTCCTACCGTGTAATCATCGGAAAGAGGAATGTCTCCGGAGATGGATTCATATCCATAGTGCATGATGTTGAAGAAATCAACGAAGTGGATGTGCTGTACTACTCCCATGCAGAAGAGACCCATGATTACGCTGAAGAACAGTGCGGGCAGTGCAGGGATCTTAAGGATTACAGCGATAAGAAGGATGAGTACAGGGAGCATCAGGAGCGGGCTTACTGTGAACTCGTTCTGAATAGCTTCCTGAAGGATGTCCTTCATTTCCATCTGAACTTCACCGCTGGGAGCAGCTCCTCTTCCGAGGATGAAGAATACTACCAGAGCGATGATGTAGGAAGGTGTTACGGTATAGATCATGTGACGAACATGTTCAAATACGTTGGAACCAGCAACACCGGGAGCCAGGTTGGTTGTATCGGACATAGGGGACATCTTGTCTCCGAAGTATGATCCGGATACTACAGCACCAGCTGTCATAGCGGGGTCAACGCCAAGACCGATGGAGATACCGATCATGGCTACTCCAATGGTTCCTGCTGTGGTGTAGGAGGAACCGATAACAAGTGATACGATGGAGCAAAGCAGACAAGCTGTTACCAGGAAGATGGAAGGATTAAGAATATTCAGTCCATAGTAGATCATGGAAGGAATGATTCCGCCGGCCTTCCAAGTGGATACCAGCATACCTACTGTAAGCAGGATGAGGTTTGCCTGCATGGAGCGGTTGATACCTGCGATCATACCCTTTTCCATAACGTTCCACTTCCAACCATTGAGAGCGGCAACGACACATACAAGAGCGGATGACAGGACCAAAGGCATATGGGCTTCACCATAGGATTTGAAGATGGAGTACATGATGATTCCCAGTGTGAATACTACGCAGATAAGAATCTGCCACATTGGAATTTTTTTACCCATTGTTGAAATTGTACGGGATAAATCCTGTACGTCTCCTTTCTCAAATAAAACGAATAATAACGAATAAATGATTCACTTTCGTAATCTCTTTATTTATTTAGGCTTGAGCCTACATAAAACGGTTTAAAATTTAAGCTTCATCATACTTCTTGATGAGGTCTCTTGCAACCTCTTCAGAGAGTCCTGCGTCAGCGCAGACCTCGATGAAGGCTTCGTCCAGTCTTGCTCTCTGCTCCTCGGTCATGGGGCAGATCACCTTGTCTCTTAAGCTATCCACATAGTCTCTGGCTCTGTCCATGATGCTCGGAGAGCCTTCCTTCTCCCAGATAGCCCTCTCCTCATAGTTAAAGGTGATGTTAGAGTAGTTCTGTTCTTTCTTGTAATTCTTCAGGGTGTGCTTCTTACCCATGAAGCTTCCGGCGGGACCGACTTCGATCAAAAGATCCCCGGCCAGAGTGTTATCATCGAATCTCATGCCATTCTCAAGGAATTTGAGGGTGCCGATGAAATCGTTATCGATGACCAGCTTCTCAATGCTCATCTCCGCGATGACGTTGAGACCTCCAGGACCGGATACGTTATCGAAGCCTGCAGATAAGGCCATGAGACCGGATCTGGCTGTCTCTGAACCTGCCTGATAGTCCACAACTTTAGCATCTGACATGGCTGCATAGGTGTGGATGGGAAGTCCGTAGTACTTACCCATCTGAGCGTAGCCCATGGTGATCATGCTGCATTCCATGGCCTCCATAGGAGTATACATGGTCTTCATGTTGAAGATGCAGGGTGCTCCTCCGTAAACCGTAGGGAATCCGGGCTTAAGCACCTGAATGAGTACCAGACCGCTCAGCATCTCTACCGTATGCTCCAGAAGAGCTCCGGCCAGAGTAACAGGGCCTGTAGCACCTGCGATCTGAGCAGAGATCATCTCGATGGGGATATCGTATTTGACACAGTCCACCACGTTTCTGGCGCCTATACCGGACCATTTAAAGGGTGAAGTGATGCAGATATCGAAGATGGTATAAGGTTTGGTCCTTACCGCTTCCTCAGAACCGAGAACCGCCTTTAAAAGCTTAAAGGTTCTGGGAACTCCTTCCACATCTGTGGAGCCGCCGATGATGGGCTTGATGGAGTTCTGCATCTCAGTATAGTAGAGATACTGGGAACCCAGCTCGCCTGGTGCTTCTTCGCAGACAACGGAAGAAGAAACGAAATCAATGTGAGGCAGGCTCTGAGCTACCTTGGTGAGAAGCTTCAGGTCTCTCACAGCTGATAATCTAGCCGTATGGTTGTCGGGTTCGAGAACATTTGATGAACTGGAACCCGGGTTGAATCTGGTCTTGCCATCGCCGAAGGTGCAGTAGTAATCGCCGTTTCTGTCGTAGAGATCGAAGGTCTTAGGAGCGCTTTCGATGCACTTGTTCACCAGTTCAGGCGGGAAGTAAACCTTCTTAGTTTCTTCATCGACACGGCAGCCCGCATTCTTCAAGGCTTCTCTGGCTTCAGGATAATCAAAGATTATTCCCATGTTCTCTAAAACTCTGAGAGCTTCTTCATGGACTTTCTTTACCTGTTCTTCAGTCAGCACCTTGATTCCGGGGCTATTGTCATAGACAAATTTACTCATGATAATTCCTCCACTAAACTGATTTAATAATATAACGAAATAAAGTGCGCTTCTGTATCTTTTTTTAGTATTTTTATAACTATTTTTAGGTCAGCCAAAAAATGAACAAAAAAACACCGCACAATCCTTTTCGATCATGCGGTGCGAGAGTTTTTTGCTTATTTCTCTACGGGCTTCAGAATTCCATCAACGATCATTCTGGCTACGATCTCGGTGCAGAATGAAACGGCGGTAGCGCAGTGATGAGTTCCAAAGTGCTCCATATATCCCTGGTCTCCTTCAGGAGTCTTCCAGTCATAGGCTTCTCCCATGTTGTGTGCCAGCACGTCTCTGCAAAGAATGCTGCCATACTCTTTTTTGAAAGTCTCGATGACGTCTCTTACCATGGCGTGGCCTTCTTCATAATTGCCGCCCAGATCGGAGAGTGGTCTGCCCTTAGCTACGGAGATTACCCAAGCTGCTCCGTTAAGAGCTCCGCAGGTGCCATCCAGACAGCAGCCGCAGCCGCCGGCCAGTCCGAAGCTTGCTCTGATCATATCTTCAGTGATGCCAAAATCAGGGAATGCCCTGTAGATTCCGTGCAAAGTACTCTGAATGCAGTTTCCGTAAAGTGTCTCAGTGGAGTATCCCACGTTCTTAGCCTTAACTACTAAAGCTTCCTTCATTTCCGGTGTGAGTTTGGAATAATCAGTCATTTTTTCTCTCCTCTTAAGTCTGTCAGTTGAAGTTATAATTATCTACGATGGGTTCTCTTCCCAGAGTCTTGTCATTGAAGTACTCATAGAGACTGATTCCCAGGAAGGATCCCTGAATATTGACCACGTTATCGAAGCCCCTGCCCTTCAAGGCGCATAAGCAGTAATATGATCTCTGAGATGATCTGCAGTGAAGGTATACCGGTCTGTCCTTAGGTATCTCGCGGAGTCTCTGTCTGATCTCGGACTGAGGGATGTTGTGTGCGCCCTTGATGTGCCCGATCTCAAACTCGTTCTCTTCTCTAACGTCGATTATATAGGCTCCGGATTCAACCAGTTCTCTCACATCTCTTAAGTGTACCTGCTTGATATCTCCGTTCATGACATTGAGTCCAACGAGAGCTGCGAAGTTTACCACATCTTTAGCTGTGGAGAAGAGCGGAGCATAGCAGAGCTCCAGCTCCTTCAGGTCTTCCAGGGTAGCGCCCATGGTGATCATGGCTGCGATAACATCCACTCTCTTATCAGCCTCGCCCTTACCGATGGCCTGAGCTCCCAGGATCCTGCCGCTGGGTTTCTCGAAGATGAGCTTGAATCCCATGTAGTTTGCATTGGGCATGATACCAACCTTGTCTGAAGGGAAGATGATCACATAGTCATAGTCGATTCCTTCCTTCTGGCAGGCCTTCTCGTTTAAACCGGTAGCTGCAGCGTTAAGTCCAAAGACTCTGATGCAGCATGAACCGATGAAGCCCTTCATGTGGTTTTCTCTGCCGTACATGTGATCAGCTGCTGCTCTGGCCTGCCTCTGTGCGGGGCCTGCCATGGCGAGTCTTCCGGGCTTGCCCGTGAAGAAGTTGGGCTGCTCTACGGCATCTCCCACAGCATAGATATCGGGATCCGATGTCTGCATGTAGTGATTTACCTTGATGCCTCCGGTCACACCGATCTCAAGGCCACAAGCCTTGGCCAGGTCTGTTTCGGGCTTGACACCTATGGCGACTACCACGTTGTCAGTTTCGATCTCAAAGGTCTCTCCATCGTGCTCTACCACGATGCTGTCGCTCTTTATTTCCTTAAGGAGGGTGCTCAAATAGAGCTTCACTCCGTTATCATCCATCTCCTTGTGAAGCATCTGTACCATGTCGTAGTCGAAGGGCTGAAGAATCTGATCCAGACCTTCTACCAAAGTGACTTCCTGACCTGCTTTAGCCAGGTTCTCAGCCACTTCGATACCTACGAAGCCACCGCCGATAACGGCTGTCTTCTTACCTTTGCCGGAGGTAATGGCATTCTTGATCCTGACTACGTCATTAACAGTCCTTACGGAAAATACGTTATCCCCAAAGATTCCCTTGATGGAAGCCGGCATGATGGGACTTGCACCGGGGCTTAATACCAGTTTGTCATAGGGTTCTTTGTATTCCTCTCCCGTGTTCAGGTTGATCACTGAGACTTCCTTCTTCTCACGGTCGATGGCTGTTACTTCTCTTCTTACTCTTACGTCTATATCATGGCTCTTCCTGAAGGATTCAGGAGTCATCATAATGAGGGATCTGTCATCCTGTACAACACCGCCAAGATAGTATGGCAGTGAGCAGTTGGAATATGACACATAGTCCCCTCTGTCAAATACTACGATCTCGGCGGAAGGATCAAGCCTTCTGACTCTGGCTGCTGCTGAAGCGCCTCCGGCTACTCCTCCGACAACTACTAATTTCATGTTTGGCCTCCTTGTAAAACGATTTCCAAGTACTTATATTTTAACAAAAAATCACGCAATGTAATTATATTAGTATGCCCAAAAAATCGATTATTTTGCTTAGAATATTATATCACAAGTGCTCTCTTCCAGTAAAGAGCAACCAAAAAGCCGCATTATTTGCGGCTTATCTCTTCTATCATCTTTTTCTCAGCTACAGTTTCCGTAAGATTTGTATCCTCGAAGCCCTCGCCTATTATCTCATTGGCAGATACCAGAATGACAAATGCCGTGGGATCCAGGCGATGCACGATCTCCTTTAAGACGTGTGTCTCGCTGGGCTTAACAACGACGAGAAGTATCTCCTTCTCATTATTTGAATACTTGCCGGTGCCCTTGAGGGAAGTAGCTCCTCTGTTCATCTCATAAAGGATGGCGTCAGAGATCTCCTGCAGGTTCTGGTTAGCAAAGATATAGAACATCTGGGCGCGGTTGAAGCCCTTGTTCATGAGATCCGTGATGACTGAACAGGTGGCGATGGCCAGTATGGCATAGATGGCAGCGCCGATATCTTTGAAAGCGACTGCAGCCAGCACCACGATAGTACCGTCTATCATCATAAAGAGCGTTCCTATGCTCAAAGTCCTGAACTTGGTGATGAGTATCTTGGCCAAAAGATCCGTACCACCTGATGACAGGTGAGCCTTGATGGCAAGTGATGCTCCAAAGCCATAGAGAATGCCGCCGCAGATGACTGCGACCAGCTTATCATCGGTCAAAGTTGGCAGGAAGGACAGCAGGTCCACGATCAAAGAATAGAGAGCCGTGGTTAGCAAAGCCATTATAGTGTAGGCTCCGCCCTTGATCTTCCAAGCGAACAGTACCACCGGTATGGTCATGACAAAGACCGCTAATCCTACCGGAATCGGCACAAAGGAATTGATGACCGTAGCAACTCCGGCGAAGCCACCCGCTGCGATCTTATTGCCCACATAGAACAGATTCAGCGCCAGGGCATAAACTATGTCAGCCAGGATGAGATACATGATCTGCTCTTTTTTGATGCCTACCTTCGATTCTATCTTTTTCGATATAGCGGTGATCTTCTCAGCCATTCCTCATTCTCCACTTCATAAATATCAAGTGCATTATATCACCTGATAAAGAGTTTGTGAATAGCAAATTATTCGGATTGTACATCATCTATGGTCATTGTAACTCTACCACCGAGATACCAGTAGTCCAGTATCATATCATTTATATCTTCTTCTTCAAAATCCTGGAAATCATCCCAATATTCGTAATAATCTTCAGGCTCTTCGTACCATCCC
The DNA here is from genome assembly GCA_017394515.1 of Bacillota bacterium. Taxonomy (GTDB): domain Bacteria; phylum Bacillota; class Clostridia; order Peptostreptococcales; family Anaerovoracaceae; genus RUG754. The sequence continues at coordinate 17,739 of JAFPXY010000016.1, forward strand.
AGGACGCGGGTCAAATCTCCTTTGATCTCTCCGACAAAGCAGTTTCCTTCTTTATCCAGAGCATAGACTATTACGGTGTTTAGTTCTGAGATGGGGTCATCCTTTTTTATTATGCCGCGGATAGCTGCTATGACCAAACGATCGCCATCCCACGAAAATTTGGTTTCAGTATCAGGACCTAATCTCGTTCCCTCTTCGTAGGGTTTATGACCGGGATCAAAACTTCCTTTAAACAGTATATCTGCTCTATCCCCTTCATCCTTAACGAGTATCACTCCCTCGTTTTCAGGAAGGTTTACAAGGCTCAGTCCCTTCTCCTCCATTCCAAGATCCTTATCACTAAAGATGAGCTTCCAGTGGTCGTGATATTCTGAATACATCTCCCTCTTGAAGGAATCCGTATCCAAATCATCCCAAAGAATTTTCTCATCGGTTACAACCAAGGAATCCGTATCCATTACCCTCAGAATCACTCTATCCTTCTCAGCAGTAAATACCTTTATGTGCATACCATCAAGAGACGCTTCTATCTTAAGGATCTTAGTCTCAGGATCAAGGGGCATTACATTTTTTAAGGTGGACATATCCATCTTGTATTTGCTCTCACTATCGCCTGTGATCTTGTAATCGAACGCATAGATGCCATATCCGCCCGGGATCTTTGATGTATCTACGATGTTTCCATTTTCTGTCCTGTCATCGAAATAAAGGTACACCTTGTCATCCTGGAACACAGAGCTGAAATCCAGTTCGAAAAAGTCCGAAGGTCCTTCGCTGATGTTTACCTCTTTTTCCGTGATATCGCCTGATGTGATCTCAAATTCATATTTCTCATCCTCAAGGACGGGGATCTTAAAAAAATCCATGAAACCTTTCATGTTTTCTTTAAACTCCTGCTTTGTGGATCTTGAAGGATACTTCATACTCCAGCCTTGAATCTTTTTATTATCCCACTTTACAAGGTCCTGACTTCCTGCGCCGATCTGTATTGATCCACTCAGAGGATAGTACTCCATATAGTCCTTAAGTTTGAAAACAAAAGAACTCTTGTCGGATGTAAGCATCTCTACTCCGAGCTCTTTGACCCAGTCATAGTAGTAGGTGCCGTTTTCCATAAAATCATTCATTTCTTCAGAAGCGCTATTCCTTATATTTATGGATGTGCGTCTGGGATCGATCGTCTCATATCCAATGCCACCAAAGTTCGAGTCGATACTGAAGTCCGTCTTCTCCTCTGACAGTTCTCCCTCATGGATCTTAAGGCTGCTGGTCCACTTCATCTGATAATTGATACCGCCGGTCAGGCTGAGCTCTGTTCCATCGAGAAGAGTTGGATCACCTGAAACGGTTTCAAGGCTGTAGTTCATGTGATCCTTAAGTTCATCCAGATCGTGATTGGCATATGCTGCCCCTCCTGCAAAGATCAGGACTAAGACAAGCAATATGATAGTCTTTATCTTCATCGATCAGCACCCCCTTCAGCATCATCAAACATAGTAAAACGCCTGCCGAGTCCTCCTATTACCAGCAAAGCTATAGCGCATACCATTCCAAAGAAAACCTGCACATAGGGAAAGTTTGCTCCGCATGCGTCAGTTACTATTGAAATGGCCGTTAACATAATGGTCAGGCTTCCCATCGGAGCAAGTTTGTTGTGCTCAAGTGAAGCACAGCCTGCTCCTACCATTAAGGCTCTCCCAATAGTGAGAAGCCATCTTATGGTAACTCCCATGGGAAAGAGACTTACAAGGAACGGATCCTGGTGAAAGAGCGTAAATATGCCAAGATCAAATTCGCCATCTCCAAAGCAATTCATGTAGTACTTGTAGCAGGCGTAAACGATTATCACCTGAAGGAACCAATAAAACAGGTAAACCACAGTACCCGCCAGAGCTGTAGTTAGGAATGCCTTACCCTCTGAGACCTTAAGGTTGCTATATGTGTAGTTGGTCTTATTCTTTGCTCTCCATGTTAGCACTGAAGATAAGGTAAAGCCTATGGAGATCACGAGGAAGGCCCAGCTCATGTGACTCCTTCCGATAATGAAAGCTAAGTCGCCGGGTTCATGACCCAGTGCATAATAGAACAGCCCCGCATCTAATGCCATAAGAAGCACAGCTCCTATCAGGATCTTCATTAGCGACCTTCCTGTCCCCAGGCTGAATACTGACAAATACTTTTTCATTTTTTATCCCCACTCTCAAATCCGACATACTCGATATCGTAGATATTTGAGTACATCATCTCATCACTTAATTCGGGCTCATCCTCTTCATAGATCCATCCGTCATTGTTCATGTAGTCAATATACTCCCCGCAGTACGTGTCATACAGCTTTTCATCATCTGACCTGTAGTAAGATGAAGAGATGATGCCACAGAACCCGAGATCCTCTCCCTCATAAACCATGATATGAGTTCCCTTGTGTTCAGGGTATATGGAATCGGTTTTGACGACTCTAGACAGGAGAACAAATTTATCGTCCTTAAGGCACGCTTTTGTGGATCTAAAAATGGAATGATCCATGAATTTACCTATAGTTAAAGGTGAATCCTCTTCGCTGAACGTTCTGTCAACGACCTTCTCAAAAGATCCTCCCCCGGTCTTAATTACCACCAGCCCTTTTTCACACCCCACTAGGGTGATGTCGCTTTCTCCTGATGCCATAATGTCACCGGGGAAATATACCACAAGACTCTTCGCTGCATCTTTTTCACTGAAGAGATCCATATCCGCAACCTCTGTTTCGGAGTTTAAGTCCACGGCCTTCATCCTGAGTCTACCTTCCTTCGTATATAAAACCTCCAGGAATTTGCTGTCCTCAGTCACTCCCATCTTCCTTATTACGCAATTATCGGATAATGGGATCATCAGCCTTGTAGTAGATGTATCAGGCTCTACTACATAATCAGCGTTTTCTTTAGCCTTGTATTCGATAAGATATATGCCGTTATCCTTCTGAAGCTCTTGTTTCTCGATACTTGATCTGTACTCATCCGTAAAATCTGATGTATTAAAGAAATAACCGGAAAGGATTCCATCAGCTAATTCTTCAGGAGGTCTTCTGTAGAAATATCCTCTTTGATCGTCTTTTATAGCATGCGTGTACTCGCCATAATGGTCCATAAGCCATATCTCCAGCTTCTGGTAATCCCTTTCACTGAACATATCCTGATAGAATTCACGAGCACTCCATCCCTGATCGCCCTTATCCCTAGTAACTACGGTCTTTTCATTCAATCCATCATTATTGAACGTGAGCTTGCTTTTGATCACCTTTCCACCGGTTTTATAGTTAAGGTCTACTTCCAGGCCGTTTAGGGAGGTTTCATCACCTGCCAAAGTCTCTATTCTGTGATCAAGGCTGATATCCCTGTGGCTGCCATAAAGACTGATGTAGAGAGCTCCAGTTATGAGAAGCACTGAAATAACAATAAATATCTCGGCTTTCTTCTTCATCCTATCACCCCCATGAGCAGATAGTCGTTAGGTGTAATGAACCTGTATATCAGATAGTCGATTATGACCAGAACCATCGTGCAAAGCACCACAGAAGCGATTCCTGCCAAGGCTCTTCCCCAACATCTCTTGGCGATGGGGTGCTTCTCATCAAGTCTATTCATCAGGTAGATACTCTTGGATCCATTGGTGAAGTAGTTCTTATCAGATAAAGCGCGGACAGCCCTGTACAAGGAGTATATGACCACTCCCGAGAATGAGCCTGCCAGAAGTGCTGCAAAAGTCGGCATGTACGTCTGATTGCCGTTGAACTGAAGAATATGTACAATTCCTTCATCCAAAAAGTTCCAGGTATCCCCAACTCCCGTCCTAAAGTATGTGACCGCTTTCCAGGCCTTAACATACTTAACAAGGAAAAACAATATATCCGTAAGCACCGCCCAGATGATCCCGCAGACCACAGCACCCTGATAGTCCTCTTTGGGATCCCTTCCGGGAAGGACGTAATCTCTTAATCTATCGTAATCAAACCCCTTCATTGTTCTATCTCCTCTTCCCTTCTTGCAGGGCGTTTCCCCGTGTGGCTTTTGTACATAACGTATGACACGACTAAAATACCACCTGTCATAAACAGGACAGATGTCATAGGATCTGTTTCACCAACCAATCCCATACCCGCCAAGGCTATTATTACAGCAAGTATTAAAAGTATCAGCGATCCTGTACCGGCACTACGAGAATCTGCCCAGGTCATAATTGCCGAACAGAAAAACATAATAGCTATTATGCCCAGAGTTCCTGACCATTCGATTTGCCCTAAGCCGACATACACTGAAGTTTCTCCACCGGCACTCGGTAACATAGGCATGAATACCTCATGTATCACGTATTCCAGTATGATATTAAGGCATACCAGAGATATGAGCCTTAAGAGATTGCCTGTCAAGCGCCACAGATATACTCCTCTTTCTGATATCAGAAGTCTTTCTATAAAGTACTCACTGTGCGTTTCAGAATAGATTATTTCATCATCCAGCTCTCCTGCTTTCGATCTTTTCTTTTTAATATGATCCTTAATCAGAATGATGACCTGAATGATGCAAAAAACTGCCCATATCTGCCATGAACTGAATATATTATTTAGAATGTCGTTGTAGCTTGAAGCCTTCACAGCAGCGATTGTGAAGGATATTGCCTTAATGCCGATGATGATAGCGCAACTTACCATGAAAATATTGAATTTTTCGCCTAAGTCCAGCATTAGGACTGACAAATGCTTTCTCATATCAATCACCCATCCTGATATATTCTACGGTATAGTATCCATCACCACTATTGACGTAGAGGTTATTCATGGGATATTTCTTGTCTTCTGCAAGCTGTACTTCCTCAAGCCTGTCAGCTACCTCACGATATTCTTTGGAAGCCACGTATTCCTTTCCAACGGTTGTGTCCTTTGAGAGTACATCTATGTCAACGCCTACGAACTGACCGAGTTCGTAATCCACTGCATAGAAATCTAAAGCCTTCACTCCTTTTATATCGTTCAGTTCGGAACCAATGGTGCCGATATACTTGAGTCCATCTCTTTCATATGCGATTACTGCTGTACCCTTGTAATTTTCATATATGGGGTCAGTCGCTGCAATTCTGTATGCGAAGACCAGTTTGTCTCCATCAAAGAAAGTTTTCTTGAATCTGTAAGGGTTAGCCTCGTACCATCTGCCAAGAGTTTCCGGTCCATCATTGGAATCAAAAGATTTCTCGATGACCTTAGCATATTTCCCGGCCTCCTCTGCGACCAGTGTAAAACCTTTATCACTAAATACTATGACAGCATCTTCAGCGCTCTCCTCCATGTCTTCAGGGAAAAGCACATTAAACTCGTCATCGGATAATCCGATCCTGTCATCATAAATCATCTCACCGGATGCAGCATCCACAATCCTGATCCTGACATCATCACTTTTTTTGTAGATAACTTCCAGACATTTCGCATCCTTTGAGAGTCCCAGATCCATGATCTCACATCCCTCTTCAAACTCTGTGATGGGTCTGATGCTGTCCTTAAGCGGTCTTGTGATGAAGTCCGTTCCTTCATAGATATCATAATCCATGGTGAACACAGCATTGATATCGGGAAGTTCTCCCTGAGGAGTAGGATATTCACCGTAATCTTCGAGATAATCTGCAGGATATACGGCTTCGCCTTTGATGTAGAAATATCCCCTGCCATCAGCATATTTACCGCCTGCTTCCTTACAGTAGGTATCCCTTATGAAGTTTTCGACCAGCTGGTCATTGGTATATTCACCTGTAGGTTCCATGCCTATAGCTGAAACGACATTTTCCCAGGTATTGAAATTACCCTTGGTAAGTTCGGTATCTGTGGCTATATTTTTTGCATCATACCTGATATTGCTGTCCCATCTGAGGCTGCTCTCAGCTTCGTATGAGAGGCCGATGGATACCCCGTCCATGACAGCCTGGTCACCATAGATATTCTCGCTGGTTATGGAAATATCGTGGCTGATCTGATTAACAACTGTGTTGGCATATACCGCACCAGATGCGATCAGTATCAACGCTATAAAAAAGATCCATGTCTTTAATTTCATATCAATCTGCCTCCCCTGTAATGTCGAACAGGGCTTTGGCCACACGGTCTTCGTGATAATTGTATGTCTTCTTTACATAATCCACCAAAGTCATCCCCTGTTCCTCAAGTTCCTCACAATCCGCATCCCCTATGAGTTCCCCGCGTCTGATGAGCACTGCGCGGCCAACGAAGTTAGACACCTCTTCGATGAGGTGAGTGCTGAGCATCACCGTCTCCTCCGGTTCAAGAATACCCGAAAGTACCTTGTAAAAATCCTCCCTGTTGAATATATCATTTCCGGCGAAGGGTTCATCCATGAGAATGTAGTCCGCGCCTTGAGAGAGAGCCATGATCACTTCGAACTGGTTCTGCTGGCCCATGGACATGGTGCCGATGTCTTTTTTCATGTCAAGTTCAAAGAAGTCCATGAGTCCCTTGAATCTTTTCTTCCTGAAGGTGCCGAAGTGCATATCGTAGAATTCAGCATGCTCTTTGGCGTTCAGATTCGGGAAAAATGATTTCTCCGCAGTTGCAAAGGAGAGCTTGCCGATGTTCTTTCTGGTGATAGGCTTGCCGTCCAGGGTTATGGTTCCCTCGAAGGTGATCAAATCAAGGATGCTCTTGATCAGTGTCGTCTTGCCTGCTCCGTTTTCTCCGAAGAGACCTATGATCTGGCCCCTGGGTATATCAAGGCTGACGTTATTCAGTGCCAGCGTCTTTCCGTATTTTTTTGTAAGATTTCTGATCTCTATCATATGGTTTCACCCCTTAATTCTGTATTATTTGCATTCTTTCCATCGTGTGCGATCACAAGAAGATAGAACATGAAGCCCAAATCGGTCCCAAGCAGGGTCACCCTGAGAAGCATCATGCTGTCATCGAAGGAAAAGCCTATTTGAGTCATCAAGTGTATCATTAGGTATCCTATCCAAATAAACAGTATGATCTTGCTTACCTTCATGCGTTTGATGTTAATGGCAGTTCCCAGAAGGCCGAAGCTAAGCGCTATGATAAGTACGTCCAGCCAGCCCATAAGGCTTGATGTCGGGAAGAACCAGCTTAATATCCTGATTCCGTTGAATTCCATGTATTGCTGAAGCTCTGTAGTGTTGGATACTCCTGATCCCTGATATATCTTCCAAATCATGAAGATCAGAACTGTCTGGTATGCTGTGATAAGCAGGCATCTTAAAGCGTTTCCTATGATGGACCAGAAGTATGCGGTTCTCTCAGATATCTCGAGTCTCATCATAGTGAGTTCGGTCTGAGCGTTTGATTTTTTGCTCGGTTCCCTTGAGACCAGAAGCGCTGTCAAAAGCAGGCCTCCTATGTATCCCGTCCATATGCCTGATGTAGAAATGACAATGGAAAAGCTGTTTAGCGGAGTTCCTACAGCATCCGCTGCCTTGCTGCCAATGGCAAAGTAGCAGATCAATTCAAAAACAGCCATGGCAGCCATGATTATCACAAGTCTATCGAACTTCCTCCCCGTATTCATCATAAGTAAGGATAAATGTTTACCCATCTCAATCCACCTCCCAATATTTAGCGATGAGGTTAAGCGCCTCATCTTTGGTTATCCCCATCTGCTTAAGGACATCTGTGATGTTCCTCACATCTTCCATAAGCAATTCCTCTTTTAATCTCTCAATTACCCTTTTAGTTACGTTTACGTAACTCTTGGCTCCCGAGCGGGAAAGGATCAGTCCTTCATCCTCAAGAGCCTTGAACGCCTTTTGAACAGTGTTGGGGTTGATCCCCAGTCTTGCTGAGAGCACCCTCCTGGAAGGGAGCTCGTCACCATCTACGATGGTCCCTGCTACTATACCTCTCTTCACAAAGTTCAATATCTGAAGGTAGATCGGCATTCCCCCTGACGCTTTAAAATCGTCGAATGTAATCATCTTTTCTGCCTCTTCCCTTTCATCTCAAATCTTTCCTGATCTGATGTGCACATGTTGTCCTCTTACCCTTTCCGCTTTAGCGGTTATCAATTATGTTATTTACGCGTGTTTAGCAGCCTGATCAGCTGCGCAAACTGTATTACTCGATTAATACGGTTTCTTTAACTGTATTATAGCAGTAATACAGTTTTTGTCAAGTGCTCTTATAAATAAAATATGAATTGCATAACGCAAAAAGCGCCCCTTCCGGGACGCCTCTTTAGTAAATAGTTTTTTGCACTTTAAACGCCTATGCCACCTTCATCGTCTGATGCTTGGTCACTTTGGCTGTCATTGTTGGACTGTTCTCCGTCCTGGGCACCATTACCGGGGTTGAAGTTTCCGGGGCCGCCACTGGGGCCACCGCCCTGTCCGAAGTTTCCTGGTCCACCACCGTGTCCGCCATTTCCAGGGCCTCTTCCTTGGTCACTATTCTCATCATCAGAGTTTTCACCCTGATCACCATTTTGACCGAAGTTTCCGGGGCCTCCGCTTTGGCCGAAGTTTCCAGGGCCGCCTTGCATTCTGCCGCCTTGCATGCCGCCGGCTTCACCATAGATGGTTCCGTTCATGGTAATGCTCTGTTCGTTTCCTCCTGCGCTGATAACGTAGGTACCGCCGTCCTTGATCTCGGGGGTGCTTACCAGCACGTTGCTGTACTGCTTTTTAGTATCTGAGGAGATCAGGACATTGCCTTCAGAATCCTTAAGTTCTGCGGTGCCTGTGGCCTGGTTTACATTGACCATGATGGCACACTGCTTTGATTCGCTTGAGAAGTTCACGGCCATGCCAGATGACCCTGTGGCTATGAAGTATCCTCCGTTGATCACAGCCTGGCCGCTTCCGCCGGTGTCAATACTTCCGTTGCCGCTATTGGTGGGGCCTTCAACGTAGGTCTCTCCGCCATTTACCTCAATGTTTCCGTTGGAGTCGATGCCATCACCTTCAGCATTCACATGTACATGTCCGCCGTTGATGGTTATCATGCATGAATCATCCGTTGCCATCATGTCGTTCTTGTTACCGCTGGTGCTGTCTCCTGCAGCATTGATACCGTCGTCAGAAGAAGTTACGTCTACGGTTCCGTCATTAATGGTTACGGTGTTTCCTTCCAGACCCTCAACACTCTTCTTGATGGTAATGGTACCGCCATCGATGATCAGATCTTTGTGGGCGTGGATACCATCGTCACCGGATTCGATCTCGATGTTTCCGCCTGAAATATATACCAGCCCGATATCCTTATCTGAGTCTTCAGCATGGATGGAGTCTGTGCCGGAGATGAGTTTGATATCTCCATCTGCGATGCGGACGCTGTCGTTTCCGCTCAAGGCCTTCTTGGCTGCTTCTACTGTGATATTTCCTCCGGTGATCTTAAGGTCATCCTTGGATACGACTCCATGGCCGTAGGCTGCTTTTACTGTGAGTGCACCGCTTCCATTGATGGTGAGGTCGTCCTTGGAGAAGATAGCAGCATCTACGGAATTGTCATCCGTCTGCACGTAATCTCCGGTTACTGCCAGAGTGTTTTCAGAGCCTTCTGCCAGGGTTATGAACACCTTATCCGCGCTCTTTACGTAGATGGCTGCGCTGGAGTTATTGGTGATGGACACGCCCTTAAGTACAAGCTGTACCTTGGCGCTATCGTCAGCTTCCACCTGGATCTGACCATCTGTAAGCGTTCCGCTCAGCACATAGACTCCATCTTCTGTGATGGTTATCGTGTCACCTGAAATGGTTACGCCTGAAACATCCGTTGAAGAATTGCCGTCTGCCAGAGTGATATTTTTTGCTTCTGCTTCGTCGTAGGTCCCTGCCAGATCTCTTTCCGTGAACATATCATCATCTGCAGTTGTTTCTGTAGTTTCTTCCGTCGTAGTTTCCTCAGCAGTTGTTGTCTGCTGGTCTGTATTTGTTCCTGCTTCTGCACTGCTGCAGGCAGCAAAGGTGAATATCATAGCTGCCGTTAAGATAAGCGCGAGGATCTTTTTCAATTTATTATAACGCATCTGTTTCTGCTCCTTGTCTCATGATCGCGATCTCCAGGTTGCCGTTTCTGATCCTTAATTCGTCGATCAGCTCTTTTTCCTTGCTGGGATCGCGCATGCTTAAATCGTAAGTTAACTTGTATAAACTGCCCATGGCAGTGGTTTTGACTTTCATCAGATCATGCCTTGAGGTGAAGCGGTCCAGAACCTCTTCAAAGGCCGAAGAGTAGTTGAGATCTTCAGGGACAGTGATCTTAAGCCTTCTTTCGGTGTCGTTTTTCCTTTCTCCGCCGATACCGGTTGCGGAAATAACTACCATGACAAGTCCCATGATGATGGTGAAAAGGAATGCATATCCGATGTATCCCATGCCGCAGATCAGGCCGGCTCCCATGGCCAGAAAGATCGTGGCGATCTCCTTAGCCGTACCGGGGACCGAACGGAATCTAACGAGGCTGAAAGCTCCCGCTACGGCCACACCTGCTCCGATGTTGCCATTTACCATCATTATGACTACCGCGACTATGGCAGGCAACATGATGAGTGTCATGATAAAACTTTTAGTGTATCTGCTTTTATATGAATAGACTAATGCTATTATTATCCCAATTATCAGTGCCGACAGTGTAGCGATCATGAAGCCTGTAACTCCCATGGTACCTGTCTGTGTGCTGTCAAACAGCCCTTGAAAAATCGTATCCATTATTTAATATGCTCCTCTCATTAGAGTATAATTTCAAATTGTTTCTTGTGGTTTTCTGCTGCATCATGGCCTCGTAGGCATGTGCGTATTTACTGAATGATGCTTTATATATTTTTTCCTTGCTTAGGATCTCTGTGAGCCAGAGGGGAAAGCCTCCGGGAACTTTGATCTCCATAAGAACCTGTCCCTTAGGAATGATAGGCTTGCCGTAGATGCCGACTCTCAGATCCAGATCGTAATCTCTCCACAGCACATTTCTGTCAAAGGTGATCCTTAAGTTCTCGTCATCTTTACAGAACCAGGCGTCCCGCTCGTAGCTTAAAAGCATCATGGGTGCCAGCCCTTCATAACTGTTGGCGGAGTAAGCGATCTCCTTGGCGATCTGGTTCTTTCTGAAGTCCTCTCCGCTACCCTCCGGAAGCTTGATTTCAAAATTGCCATTCGCGTCCTTCATGATCGCGGCATCCTTCGCCAGGATCGTGATCCTTCTCTTGAAGACTTCCTTTTTATACTTTTTCTTGAGTTCCAGGTAGACCTTATCGTCGTCCTTAGGCACGCCGTAGCTCCTGAGCCTCAGCTTCTCCTTGTAGACCGGATGCTCCATGGATCTGGTGATCAGGAGGTGGTCAGGGGTGTCATAATAGAGGCTTAAGATGGTGCTTCTGCCATGTTCGTCCTCTCTCATTCGATCTCTTATGTTCCAGAGGATCTCTCTCATCTGCTCTTCAGTTATCAGGAATTTAAGTTCATATCTTTTAAAAACTGATCCGTCTTTCATCTTAGACCTCCTTAAGATAAGCCACTATGGATGTGATCATCAGAAGCGCACCCATGATCCAGAAATATATGGTGAAGGCTGAAACTGTTCCGTATATGGCGAAGACTCCGGTAAGACAGGAGGCTACGGTAAGGGTTATGATCCCCCACATACGTATGGTCCTGTTCATGAGTGACGCAGGCTTTAAGCCCACTCTCCTTCTTAAGATCATAGGCACGACTCCCAGGATCAGCGGGAAGAGACAGAGCCCGATCATGAAGGGTGAGTACACTCCGTGACTGAAGTATTCGTATACCGTGCTGAATACTATGCAAAAAACGCTCATTGCAGTGTATCCCTTGATGCCTCTTATGTCATTTGCCCGATTATCAACCGATGTATACAATGTCGCTCACGCTCCTCTCTTTGATATGGTGGCCGTTGGTGGTCGGCTTATTGATTACCGTGCCGTTGAAGACCATGGTGGAAGATCCGCCTCCATCCAGGTTGTATGCGGTCTCACAGCCCAGGCTTGTCATGAACTCTGCAAGTTCGTAGAGGCTGAGGCCCCGGCTCTCATCGGTCCTTCCGTCCGAGACGACCATTACGTAATGATTGTCGCTGATCTGTCCGATGGCCGTTCTGGGGTTGCTGCTCATGGATTTGGAGACTTCGTCGTTTTCGTCCACGGCGATCTCACCGTTTTCGATTAGGCCGGGGCCGAAGCAAAATACCTGCTGAGCACCTTGCTCTAAAAGTTCTTTGGCTGTCACATCGCCCTCCTTGATTACTTCCATGGTTCCATCCGCCCAAATGACCAGATCTTCCTGATCAGATTCTGCGCTGGACTCCGAATAGAGCACTCCGTTTCTTATGACGTACCCTCTTCTCGCACTGTAGTAATCTCCGTTTATGGCAAGGATCCCGCTCGTAGTCTCAAGGATGGACGAAGTTGTGTCAGTAATATTTTTGCCGTATGTGTTATATGCAAAGGCGGTACTCAGATTACTTGGATCGTCCAGCAGGATGTCAGCCACATAAATTACTGTATCGTATTCATAGTAGGTGGATATCTTTATGGAGATGCCATCCGCCTCATATGATGTATCCGTAATTTGTGCCGTCTCGGATGCAGTCTCATCCTCATCTTCAACCACATATTCCGCCTGTTCTACGACCTCCGTCTCCGTTGCGGCTTCCGCCACCACCTGATAGGTCTGAGGGATCACGAAGGTCTCAAGGACCGTAAATAGCGTAAAGGCCAAGAGGAAGATGCCATATATAAGTGAGAATCTTTTATTTGCTTTCATGATGCTTCCTCTTCTCACTTTCCGGGCTGCGTCCACACGACGCGGCCCACGGATCTGTCCCGCTTCTTACCAAAGATCAGCAGAGACTGCACGCTGAAACTTATGATGAACAAAAGTATCTCTGTCAGGATCTTCGCTAACTGAGGATAGATGCCTAAGACTCCTGTGAAGAATCCCAGGATCACGCTGTTGGCTGCCAGAATGAAAGCCGCAAGAGCGATATATTTGGGGAGTGTCTTAGCGGCAGGCTGGTCATCCTTGAATACCGCTTTGGAGTTTAGGGTGTAGTTCAGTATGGCGCTTAACACCCTTGCCGCCACATTGGCTATGACCACTCCGTAGGTCAGGCCGGACAAAAGCGGCAGAAAGATTATGAACAGCAAGTAGTCAGCCAGAAAGCTTATGAATGACGCGCCTGCGAACTTGATTATGTTGCCGTAGATCCTTACCGCGTCTCTTACGGGATGGAAGTGCGAATCGGAGTTTTTTGCATCCAGATAGACCGTCTCGATGGGCACTTCCATAATCTCAATGTCGTATTTTTTGCAGGACATGAGCACGTTCATTTCATACTCATATCTGGTGCCCTCCACCTCAAGGAAGTTTGAGAGGTTGACTCTGTTGAAGGCTCTGAGGCCGGTCTGGGTGTCGTTTACGGCCCTGCCGCTTATCATGCGGAACACGGTTCTTGTGATCTTATTACCCAACCTGGATTTGAAGGGAACGTCCTTGTCGAATTCTCTGCTTCCCAGGATCAGCCATCTGGGATGTCTCCAGGAAGCTTCAGCGACCCTTTGCATATCCGATACCAGGTGTTGGCCGTCCGCGTCAAGTGTCACAATGTAGTTAAAGCCTATATCCTGATTATGTATAAAGTTGAAAGCGGTCTTCAGAGCCGCTCCCTTCCCCAGGTTTACTTCGTGGGTAAGGACCCTCGTCCTACTGATCCTCCTGACGGAATTAAATATCTCTTCCGACTCCTGGCCGCTTCCGTCATCCACGACTAGGACTCTGTATCCCAGACCGCTTATCTCGTCCACAAGGGATATGAGCCTTTCAGAAGGCTTATAGGCCGGGATCACTATGATGGTTTCTCTTATCTTATCCATTAAGGTTTTCTCCTTTTTTCGTTCTGTTGGTAACATAATAAATGAGACATCTGATAAAAAAGCGAAGAAAATTGGTGCAAAAAACAAAGAAAAAGTGTGATTCTTTGGCAAAAGTAATCACACTTTCTTCATTCTGTTCAAAATTTCTACAACAGATTCATTTTTTCTTCATAAAAAGGCGCCCCTCAGGGCGCCCAAATTATTCAATATATTTAGTTTTCTACCACCTGGACTCCGTCTTCACCGTCCATGCTGGCGATCTTAACGTTGACTCTTTCATCTCTTGATGTGGGAACGTTCTTGCCTACGTAGTCTGCTCTGATGGGTATCTCACGATGCCCGCGATCGATCAAAACAGCCAGCTGAATGGTCTTTGCGCGACCTACGGATGAACAAGCATCAAGAGCTGCTCTGGTGGTTCTTCCGGTGTAGATCACGTCGTCCACCAGGATGACATTCTTACCTTCAATGTCTACGCCGGGGTCAGCTGCGGTCTCCTGGGGATCGACTCTTTTGCGGTCGTCGAAAGCCGACACGTCCAGTGTGCCCACAGGTACGGACACGCCTTCAATGGCGAGGATGTTTGATGCGATCTCCTCAGCCAGGGGCAGGCCTCTGCTCAAAATACCCAGAAGCACCAGATCGTCCGCTCCGGAGTTTCTCTCCAGGATCTCATGAGACATGCGCTTCAGCGCGCGTCTCATCTGGTCACCGGTCATAATCTCGGCTTTGATCTTCATAGCTAGTCACCTCGCAAAGAATCAATATTTTCCAAGTGAGGAAGCCAGTGTCTCATCCGGCTGCTCTCCGAAGGCCTGATCTCTTCCGGGAAGGATGGCGTTCAGCAAAATACCCACGATGGAGGCTACTGCCAGTCCGGAAAGGTTTACGCTCATGGATCCGATCATGAAGCTTACTGCTCCTGCTTCAGAGAAGTTGATTCCAAGAGCAAGACCAATGATGAGAGCTGCAATGATGATATTTCTTGACTGCTGGAAGTCAGTCTTGTTTTCTACCATGTTTCTGATACCGATGGCGGAGATCATACCGTAAAGGATGATGGATACGCCGCCGATGGTAGCTGCAGGCATGATCTCGATGACAGCAGCGAACTTAGGGCAGAAGGAAAGAATGATAGCGTAGCAGGCTGCAAGTCTGATCACGAAGGGATCATATACCTTAGTAAGAGCAAGTACTCCGGTGTTCTCGCCGTATGTGGTGTTGGCGGGGGCTCCGAATAAGGATGCGATAGCAGTACCGATACCGTCACCGATCAGGGTCTTGTGGAGACCGGGATCTTCGATGAAGTTCTTGCCTACGGTTCCTCCGATGGCACTGATATCACCTACGTGCTCCATCATGGTAGCGAAGGAGATAGGTACGATGGTGATTACCGCTGTCAGGAAGAGACCGAAATCAGCTTCGCCGCCGGTGAATACTGAAAGGCCGGTGTTTTCCCAAATAACGGGAAGTCCGATCCACTTAGCGTCAGCGATCTGTGAGAAATCAACGTTTCCTGAAACTGCCGCTACTGCATAGGATGCGATGACACCCAGCAGGATGGGCACGATCTTGATCATTCCCTTGCCCCAGATGTTGCAGATGATAACCACGAAGATGGCTACCAGCGCGATGGGCCAGTTGGTGGAGCAGTTGTTGATAGCTGAAGGTGACAGGATGAGTCCTATGGAAAGGATGATAGGTCCGGTTACTACAGGAGGGAAGAATCTCATTACCCTCTTGGATCCGAAAGCCTTGCAGATGAGGGCCAGAATGAAGTATACCAGGCCTGCGCAGGCAACGCCTAAGCACGCGTAGTTAAGTGAAACTCTTTCGGTGTACCCAAGAGCAACTCCTGCTGCCTTTACCGATGCATATCCTCCGAGGAATGCAAAGGATGATCCTAAGAATACAGGAACTTTGAAGTTTGTGACCACGTGCATGAAGAGTGTGGCCAGTCCCGCAAAAAGAAGTGTTGTAGAAACGCTTAAACCTGTGATGATGGGGACGAGTACGGTCGCTCCGAACATGGCGAACATGTGCTGAAGTCCCAGGATCGCCACTTTGCTGTAACCCAGTTCTCTTCTGGCGTCATAAATGGCTACATGATTTTGTGATTTGCCCATAATTATCTCCTTATGGTAAGCAGTGATATTTTCTCTAAAACATCTGCCTGGCATGGGGATCGAAGAATCAAAAAAGACCTGCCTTCCGGCAAGTCAAGTCAAAGCAGTCTGTCTCCCTATGTTAGATCTTGCCGGTCTCTCTGTACCGATTTAAAGATGTTTTTTCCATAGATAAATATACATTATTTTTAGGTCTCAAGTCAATAAAAAACTGCATCCTGGGATGCAGTTTTTTGGATTAATTATCTTATTTAAGAGGTTCTGAGTATTTCTTGTTTGGTGATTATCTCTTCATGCTCCAGTTCTGGAATTCGAAGTCGATAGCAGCGTTGTGGAGTTCCTTGATACCCTTCTTAGCCTTTTCAAGGATCTCTTCTTCGGTGAACTTGTAGCCGTTGTCATAAGCATAAGCCTTCATGCCTGTAACTGCGAACTGAAGAGCTTCCTTAGGTGCGAATCCGCTGAGGTTAAGGGTGTTAGCAACGCTCTCGAAAGCATATTCAAGATGATCTTCTTCAGTCTCTTTGATAGGAGCGTTAACGGAGTCTGCTCTGTGGAGGGGATCGAAGTCAGCTGCTGCTCTGTCAAGTTCCTTGATGCCAGCCTTAGCCTTAGCTACAATCTGCTCGTCGGTCAGGTTGTGGCCGTTTCTGGTAGCAAAGTCCTTCATGCTGGTTACAGCAAACTTAAGAGCTTCCTCAGGCTTGAATCCGCCAAGATCAAGAGTGCTTGCTGCATACTGGAAAGCGTCCTCAAGGTAATCTTCTGCGGTGTGTGTAGGGAGAACGTTTACGGAATCTGCTCTGTGAGCTTCGTCGAAGTCTGCTTCTGCATGTCCGAGTTCCTTGATTCCCTTAAGAGCTCTCTCTCTGATCTCTTCGTCGGTGAATTCATATCCGTTTCTCTTAGCATAAGCCTTCATGCCGGTGATGATAAACTTAAGTGCTTCCTCGGGCTTGAATGCTCCAACGTCGATGGTATCTGCTGCGGTTTCAAAAGCGAAGTCTAAATATTTCTGTGTGTTCATGATGTTCCTCCATATATTATTAATTCGATATTTTAAACGGTTTTGTTTTACGCCCATATATAAAGCAACCGCCGTGCCAAACTCGCAAAAAACTTCCGAATTTTTTTATTTTTCCCGCAAAAAACTCCAAACCCCTTGATTTTCAAGACTTCTCGCCTATTAAAAAAATCCGAAGAAAATTATCATTCCTTCGGATCAGTATTTCTTAGTGTGTGTGTTTCGCCATTTTTGATTCATATTTGATTCACATACCATTGTTATGACTCATTTTTGAATCATTTCCACAAATTAGAGCCCGTATTTGAGTTTTTTGCGTGCCAAAGTTGCCTGGCTCATACCCAAATATGCTGCTGCAGCTCTGGTAGTGCCCTCTTTTTTGAGAGCAAAGGCTATGAGACGCTTTTCTTGTTGACTCATTATTGAGTCAAAGGTCATATCTCCCTCTCTGCTGAACTCGCTCTTTACATCTATTACTGTATCATCATAAGCATTTTCATTCAGCATGTTCTCCACGTCCGTACCATCGATGACTTCGCTCTTCTCCGTGATATAGAGTCTGTGAACGGTGTTCTCAAGCTCTCTCACATTGCCCGGCCAGTGATAGGAGATCAAGGCCGCATAGGCATCGTTGGTAAAAGACTTCTTCAAACCATACCTCTCGCAGTAATTCTTAAGAAAACTATCCGCAAGGCAGATTATGTCCTCGGTCCTTGCCCTGAGAGGCGGTACGTTGATCTGGCAGATGTTCAGCCTGTAATACAGGTCTTCTCTGAACTTGCCCTCGGATATGAGTTTTTTGAGTGGGATGTTATTGGCGCAGATTACCCTGACATTTACATGTCTGGGTTCCGTTCCTCCCACCCTGTAATAGGTGTTCTCCTGGAGTACTCTTAAGAGTTTGGCCTGCATCTCTAAAGATAGAGAGCCGATCTCGTCCAGGAAGAGCGTTCCGTTGTTAGCCAGAGCGAAATAACCCTCCTTGCCCTCTGATGACGCCCCTGTGAAGGAACCCTTCTCGTAGCCGAAGAATTCGCTCTCAGCCAGATTTTCCTGGATGGTGGCGCAGTTGATCTTCACAGCCGCCTTGTCGCGTCTGGGAGAATTCTGGAGTATCAGGTCAAAAACCTTTTCTTTACCGGCACCGGTCTCACCCTGGATTATGACGTTGGCATCATATCTGGCGATATTCAGCACCTCGTCCACCATGCGTCCGGTCACCTCAGACTCATAGATGAAATTGTCTATGCGCTTGGCGGCCCTTTTGGTCCTCTCCCCCAGGTTCGCCTCAAGCACTGGTCTGCCGCTCTTATCGGAATGCTTCCTGTAGAAGTTATCCAGCCTTTTCAGCGCAGGCTCAGCATCCTTAAGAAGCTCAGAAGTGAACTCGAAGGTGGACTTGCGGAAACCGTCCATGGAATAGAAGTA
Organism: Bacillota bacterium; assembly: GCA_017394515.1. GTDB lineage: Bacteria > Bacillota > Clostridia > Peptostreptococcales > Anaerovoracaceae > RUG754. The sequence goes on from JAFPXY010000016.1 coordinate 36,185, forward strand.
GATCTCCTTTCCCAAAGAATCCGCCGCCAGCAAGCTCTGGTTGTATCTGTTACTCATGCTGATGAAGCAGATCTCGCCCCTTGCTTTGGTGATCAGGGCGGTGAAGCTGTCGCAGCCTGAGATATTTTCAAGATTGATGGTACAGTCAAATAATTCGCCTCTTCTCTGATCGGCGATCTCAACGGCAGCCTCGAAGGGTGCGGACAGATTGACTGTATAGATCTTGTCCACGACCGGTCCAAAAACTTTAACAAGTTCCTTATCAAGGCCGTTCACAGCATATGCTGCGTCTATGATGAAGGAAACCTTCGCGTCGCCATACCAGGTCCTTTTAACCAGATGAGCGTAAAGCACTGCCTCGCAGATATTACTTCCCACGATGGCTACATCCTTTGATCTGCGGGTGATGAGTTCGTACTGTATGCCTTCGAAATTGCCCTCTTCATTGAGAGCCCTGAGGAGATGAGTTGCGTCCATATCCTCATTTATCTTGCGAAGTTCCGTTGCCTGGAAGCAGATGACATAACCTTTGACCTTCATCTGACTCAGGTTATTATCTATGTCGATTATCTCTTCCAGCTGCATGGGAAGCCCCGCCAAAGGGCATAAGCCCACTACCCTGTCTCCGACTTTTAATCCCTGGGATTCCAGTCCGCTTTCTTTGCCCGCGGCCTCTATGATTCCCGTGAATATTCCGCTGGATTCGGTATATGGATTGTGGAATTTACCACGTTCTCTTATGATGGTCATGATCCTTTCTGCGGTCTCGGCCTTACCGTATCCCGCGATGGATGCCAGTTGATCCAGATTATCTCTTTCAAAATCGATCAATTCCAAAGAGACCCTGACCTCATTAGGTCGGATCTTCTTCGAATTATCCAGTTTCCACGCCGTGACCGGTATGGAGCCTTTAGGCTCGATGACGCGGTCGATTCCATAGTCCTTGATCATGTTTTTTGCTGTATTTAAGTCTTAAATTAAGATATGGCTACGACTCCTGCAGTGGCAAAACTTACGATTATGGCCGCTATGATAACTCCTATCAGGATGGCTGGTACAGCTCTCTTAAGCTGCATGTCCACCATGGCAGCTACCATGGCGCCCGTGTAAGCGCCGGTGCCGGGAAGCGGTATGGCTACCAGAAGCACAAGTCCCCAGAACTCGTACTTTAAGACCTTGTCCTTGTTGGCATCTACCTTGCGTTTCATTTTGCCCGCCAGTTTATTGAGAAAAGCACTTTTCTTTTCCATCCAGAAGATCACCTTTCTGAAAAACAGCAGTACAAAAGGCACCGGAAGCATATTGCCCGCCAGGGCCACCAGAGCCGCCCAAAAAACGGGAAGCCCGGCCGCAACGCCTGCCGGTATGCCGCCTCTCAGTTCGATAACCGGAACCATCGATATAAAAAATGTGTATAAAATACCTTTCAATTGAACACCTTTCCGGGTAGTTTTTGATAAGCAACAAAAGACTGCCGCGCCTCGTATTATCAATTACATCAGTGCGGCAGTCCATACTGATCCTATTTGTTCTTAATGGCAGCTTGTGCTGCTGCAAGTCTGGCGATGGGAACTCTGAAAGGTGAGCATGATACATAGTTCAGCCCTACCTTGTGGCAGAATTCGATGGACTTAGGATCTCCGCCATGCTCGCCGCAAATGCCCAGCTTGATGTTGGGTCTTGCCTGCTTGCCAAGCTTTACAGCCATCTCTACCAGTTTGCCTACGCCATTTACATCCAGAGTCTTGAAGGGATCTTCTTCGTAGATTCCCTTGTCCACATAGTCTTCCAGAAGCTTTCCTGTGTCGTCTCTGGAGAATCCCATGGTCATCTGGGTCAGGTCGTTGGTACCGAAGGAGAAGAACTCAGCTTCCTTGGCGATCTCGTCTGCCGTAAGGGCAGCTCTGGGGATCTCGATCATGGTTCCAACCATGTATCTCATCTCAATGCCGGATTCAGCTATCATCTTATCCGCGGTCTGGACAACTTTATCCTTGACGAATTTTAGCTCTTTGACTTCGCCTACCAGAGGGATCATGATCTCCGGTACGATATCGTAACCGCACTCTTTCTTTACTTCGATAGCGGCTCCGATGATGGCTTCAGTCTGCATTACAGCGATCTCAGGGTAGAGTACCGCAAGTCTGCATCCTCTGGTTCCCAGCATTGGGTTGAGTTCGTGAAGGTCATCAACTATGTCCTGAAGCTTAGCGTAATCCAATTCCATAGCGTCAGCCAGTTCTGCGATCTCCACGTCGGTCTTAGGAAGGAACTCATGGAGAGGAGGATCAAGAAGACGAACGGTCATCGGTCTTTCTCCGAGAGCCTTATACATTTCTGTAAAGTCGCCCTGCTGGAAAGGTCTGATGATCTCCAGAGCTTCCTGTCTCTCTTCAGGAGTATCCGCCACGATCATTCTTCTGATAGCGGGAATTCTCTCATCTTCAAAGAACATGTGCTCAGTTCTGCAAAGGCCAATGCCTTCGCAGCCGAATTCAACAGCCTGCTTAGCATCTCTGGGATTGTCAGCGTTTGCTCTGACCTTAAGGGTTCTGATCTCGTCAGCCCAGCCCATAAGTGTCGCGAAGTCACCGGATACATTAGGCTTTACGGTCTTGATAGCGCCCTTGTATACTTCTCCTGTGGAACCATCGATGGAGATCAGGTCGCCTTCCTTGAAGGTAAATCCTGAATCAAAAGTGATGGTTTCAGCTTCTTCATCTACCTTGGCTTCTGAGCATCCTGCTACGCAGCACTTGCCCATTCCTCTGGCTACTACAGCGGCATGTGATGTCATTCCGCCTCTTGCTGTAAGGATACCTTCAGCAACTACCATACCTGCCAGGTCTTCAGGTGATGTTTCATCTCTTACGAGAAGTACCTTTTCACCTCTTTCAGCTGCTTCCTGAGCTTCCTGAGCTGAGAAGTATATGCAGCCCGAAGCTGCTCCGGGGGATGCGGGAAGTCCCTTGGCAACCTTGGTGGCTGCCTTGAGCTGCTCGCTGTCGAAAGTAGGGTGAAGGAGCTGGTCGATCTGCTTGGGCTCCAGTCTGGTTACCGCTGTAGCCTTGTCGATGAGTCCCTCTTCAACCATGTCTACGGCGATCTTTACAGCTGCCTGAGCTGTACGCTTGCCGTTTCTGGTCTGCAGCATATAGAGTTTCTTATCCTCTACGGTGAACTCCATATCCTGAGTATCTTTATAGTGCTTTTCCAAAAGATCTGCAATTCTTACGAAATCCGCATAGGCTTCAGGGAAGGCGTTCTCCATCTCTTCGATGTTGAGAGGAGTTCTGACTCCTGCTACTACGTCTTCACCCTGAGCGTTCACAAGGAATTCTCCGAAGATCTTTTTTTCACCGGTAGACGGGCTTCTGGTGAAAGCAACTCCTGTACCGGAGTCATTTCCCATGTTACCGAATACCATGGACTGAACGTTTACAGCTGTTCCCAGCTTGGAAGAAATTCCGTTCAGCTTTCTGTAAAGGATGGCTCTCTCATTCATCCAGGATCTGAAAACGGCCTTGACCGCTTCGATCAGCTGATCTTTGGGGTCCTGAGGGAAGTCCTTACCGGTCTCCTCTTTTACGAGAGCTTTGTAGTTACGGATGACCTCTTCCAGGTCTTCCGCTGTAAGTTCAACGTCGAACTTAGCGCCTCTTTTCTCTTTCTGGGCGTTAAAGATCTTGTCGAACTTGTCTTTTTTGATTTCCTGGACTACGTCGCCGAACATCTGGATGAATCTCCTGTAGCTGTCCATGGCGAATCTGCGGTTGCCTGTCCTCTTGGCCAGACCTTCCACTGAATCATCGTTCAGTCCAAGGTTCAGAATGGTGTCCATCATGCCCGGCATGGAGATGACTGAGCCTGAACGTACGGATACCAAGAGAGGATTCTCCGTTGACCCGAAAGTCTTACCTGTAACCTGTTCAAGTTCCTCCAGCTTGCTGTAGATGGCGTCTACCACGTCCTGAGAAATAGTTCTTCCGTCCTCATAATACTTGTTGCATGCCTCTGTAGAGATGGTGAATCCAAAAGGTACGGGAAGACCGATCCTGGTCATTTCTGCCAGATTAGCTCCCTTTCCTCCCAGGATATCACGCATGTCTTTTGACCCTTCGTTGAAGGAGTAAACAATTTTGTGTTCCATTATATCCTTTCTGCGTGTACACACGCTGAAGAGAGTTTGAAATTTTAGAATATAAGTCTCTCTTCAATGTAATTACGCACCTCTGACACAGGAATTCTGACTTGCTCCATGGTGTCACGATCGCGAACAGTTACACAACCGTCGCTTTCAGTATCAAAGTCTACGCAAATGCAGAATGGCGTTCCAATCTCGTCTTCTCTTCTATATCTCTTTCCGATTGATCCGGCCGCATCATAATCCACCATGAAATACTTGGAAAGTTCTTCATGGATGGGTTCAGCTATAGGTGACAATTTTTTAGCTAACGGGAGTACTGCTGCCTTGAAAGGAGCCAGGGCGGGATGTAACTTGAGGACGGTTCTTACATCCTCCTTGCCGTTCTCGGAAGTCAGTACTTCTTCGTTATATGCATCAATCAGGAATGCAAGGCTTACACGGCCTGCTCCTAATGATGGTTCGATTACAAAGGGAACATACTTATCGCCGTTCTCTGAGTTAACATAGCTCAGATCCTGGCCTGAAGTATTGATGTGCTGAGTCAGGTCGAAATTGGTCCTGTCAGCGATTCCCCATAATTCTCCCCAGCCCCACGGGAAGGTGTATTCAATATCCGTGGTGCCCTTGGAGTAGTGTGAAAGTTCCTCAGGTGAATGATCTCTCATTCTCAGGTGATCCTTGTTCATGCCAAGGGCCATGAGGAAGTTCCAGCAATAGTCCTTCCAGTATTTGAACCACTCAAGATCTGTTCCGGGTTCGCAGAAGAATTCAAGTTCCATCTGCTCGAATTCTCTGGTCCTGAAGATGAAGTTTCCTGGGGTGATCTCATTTCTGAAGGATTTACCTATCTGAGCGATACCGAAAGGTATCTTCTTTCTGGCTGTACGCTGAACGTTTCTGAAGTTCACGAAGATGCCCTGAGCTGTCTCTGGTCTCAGGTAGATCTCAGCCTTGGAGTCTTCGGTTACGCCCTGGAAGGTCTTGAACATGAGGTTGAACTGGCGGATACCGGTGAAATCGTTCTTGCCGCATTCAGGGCAGCAGATCTCGTGTTCCTTGATATATCCTTCCAGCTCTTCGTTGGACCATCCGTCTACGATCATGTCCTCGATGCCGTGCTCAGCGTTCCAGTCTTCGATGAGCTTATCAGCTCTGAATCTGGATTTGCAGGCTCTGCAGTCGATAAGAGGATCTGAGAATCCTCCCACGTGTCCTGAAGCCACCCATGTCATAGGGTTCATGAGGATGGCGGAATCAAGTCCTACGTTGTACTTGGACTCCTGTACGAACTTTCTCCACCAGGCCTTCTTAACGTTGTTCAGGAACTCTACGCCTAAAGGGCCGTAGTCCCATGTATTGGCAAGACCGCCGTAAATTTCTGATCCCGGAAAAATGAAGCCTCTGTTTTTGCAAAGGGCTACGATTTTATCCATTGTAACTTCATTGCTCATATTAGATTTACCTTTCTGTCATTATTTGTTGAGTTCTTCGTTAAGGTCTTCGTCTTCGATCTCGATCTCGATCTCGAAATCATCATCTCCGGTTACCTTTTCCTTAAGGTCGTTGAACTTCTCCTGAGAAGCGTCCTTTACCTTCTCAACGTATTCCGGAGCTTTTTCTTTGAAGTTATTGATGACATCCTGAGATGCATCCTTTACCTTCTCTACATAGTCAGGAGCCTTCTCCTTGAGGTCGCCCATGACTGCGCCGCTTCTTTCTTTGATTTCGTCAACTACAACGCTGCTCTTCTCCTTGACAGTCTCAGCTACGTTTCCAACCTTTTCGGAAACGTCGATTACCTTACCGTCGTCGGTGGTGAGCTCTACCTTGCACTTGAATCCGAAGGCCGCGATAGCAGCTGCGATCACTCCCCAAGGTGCCAGCACTGCTCCTACGATACCTACGTTAACGGGGATGTTCACGATGGAGTCATCGCCCTTCTTTACGCTGATCTTGGAGATATTGCCCTTGTTTACCAGTTCCTTTACCTTGGACATGGTAGCCTTAACATACTCTCCGGTCTTGCCGCCCTTCTTCTCATCGATGTTCTCTTCGATGGAAATGATGGCGTCAACGACACTGCCGTCACAGGCTTCCAAAGCATCCTTGGCTTCTCTGTAAGATACTCCGGTTCTGTCTTTAACTAGTTCGATTTTTTCGAGAGTTATTTCCATTTCAAATCCTCCTCTTAAAAGTATTTTAAATCGTTACAAATTCGCTTTTTAAATTCGATATATCCAAATGATAAGCCATGTAGCTTTTCAATATATCCATCAATTTCGATGAAACTTTTTCGTCCAAAGCCAGTTTACTGAATCTGTCAAAGGGCATTTTCCTGAAATAACCCAGGATATTAATTATATCAAAGTCCACAGAATAAATCAACGATTTATCTCCCGTTTCCGTGGCATCTTTAGCACAATCCGGACAGATTATACCGCCTTCTTCAACGCTGAACCACTTCACCTTCGGAGCCTTGCGTTCCCTGCCGCAAGCCGCACAGTAATCCAGCTCCGGCATGGTGCCCGTAGAATCAAGAGCTTTGATTATATAGGCGATGACCAGAGTGTCCAGACTCTTGGTCCTCTTCTCTATGGTCTCCAGAAATTCCGTCAGGTCTACGAAGAGTTTCGGCTGCGGATCCTCCTCCATTAAAAGGTGATCTGTCAGCTCCATGACGTAGGATGCAGCCATGAACTTATCCAGGTCCTCTCCTATGTCGAAGTAGCTCTTTATGACTCTTCCGCTGTTCAGGTTGTACACGTCCCTTCCCTTGAAGAGCTCATACTCTCCATAGGTAAAGGGGCGGGTCGCCAAAGCTGATTTATTCTTGCCGGTGCCCGTCAGGTTGGTTCCTACGGAGATCCTCCCGAATTTTCTGGAGAAGATCACCAGCATGGTCCTTCCGTTAACTGTCTTTACCTGTTTTAAAACGATTCCCTCTGTATCAGTGATCATTTTCGATCAGTTATTCTCCTTATATCCAAAATTACTCAAGGCAAAGTCTGAATCTCTCCAGTTTTCCTTTACCTTTACCCAAAGCTCCAGCATGACCTTCATTCCCAGAAGCCACTGGATCTCTTCTCTGGCAGCCTTGCCTACACCCTTTAATTTTTTGCCCTCCTTACCGATGATGATGGACTTGTGGGATTTGCGCTCGCAGTAGATGATGGCGCTGATCCTGGCCAGGTCGTTTCCATTTTTGTCGGTCTCAACCTTGAAGCTCTCGATCTCCACAGCCACTCCGTGAGGGATCTCATCTCTCAGATACATGAGAAGTTTCTCTCTGATTATCTCTGAAACGATGAACCTCTCGGGATGGTCCGTTACCATGCCTTCAGGGAAGTACATAGGTCCTTCGGGCATCATGTCTTCCAGTTTCTCAAGGAGCTTGTCCACTCCCTTGCCCTTAAGGGCGCTGATGCCGAAGATGTCCTCGAAGACTCCCAGGGCCTCATACTCTTCGTAGATGTCCCTGAATTCTCCGGGATCCATGGTGTCCGTTTTGTTTATGATAAGGATCTTAGGCGTATCGACGGACTGGAGCTTTTCCAAAATATATCTGTCGCCGCCTGCGTTTCCCAGCCTTTCATCCACCAGGAAAAGCACCACGTCTACCTCTTTAAAGGTGCCCATGGCTGACTCTGTCATGAAGTTTCCCAGTTTGGAGTGGGGCTTGTGGATGCCCGGGGTGTCGATGAACACCATCTGGACTCCCTTGGTGGGCTTAGCGGGTTCTGAAGTCTTTCCAAAAAACGCATTTATGATATCATCTGAAGATGTGGCTTCTTCCCTCTCGTCCACTCTTGTGTAGATTCCCCTGATGTTGTTTCTGGTGGTCTGGGGCTTGTCCGTTGTGATGGCGATCTTCTCGCCTAAGATGGTATTAAGCAGGGTGGATTTGCCCACGTTGGGCCTTCCTACTATTCCAATAAAACCTGATTTCACAGCTCTCTCCTTACTCTCCCACTTCCTCGGGATGTTTTTTGTAGAAGACGTCGTAGGCGTTTACGATCTTTCTAACCAGTTCATGCCTTACTACGTCCGTATCCTTAAGATAGCAGAACCCTATATCCTTCACGGGTCTCAGCACTCTCTCCGCTTCCACGAGGCCGGATTTTTTGCCTCTGGGAAGGTCGATCTGTGTCACATCTCCGGTGACTACAACGTGAGAGCCGAAGCCCATTCTGGTGAGGAACATCTTCATCTGCTCTCTGGTGGCGTTCTGAGCCTCGTCCAAAATGATGAAGGCGTTATCAAGGGTGCGTCCTCTCATGTAGGCGAGAGGCACCACTTCGATGACTTCCTTCTCCTTAAGCCTTAAGGCTGCGTCCCTTCCCAGCACGTCGTAAAGGGCATCATAAAGAGGCCTTAAGTATGGATCCACCTTGTCCTGCAGATCTCCGGGAAGGAAGCCCAGACGCTCTCCGGCTTCTACTGCGGGTCTCGCCAGAATGATCTTTGAGACCTGCTTGGACTTTAAAGCGTTGACTGCCATGGCCACGGCTATGTAGGTCTTGCCGGTTCCGGCAGGACCGATGCCGAAGACCACTTCCTTCTCTCTTATGGCCTGTACGTAAGTTTTTTGACCTATGGTCTTAGGTTTCAGGGGCTTGCCGGAATGGGTGAAGCAAATCACATCCTTTCCGACGCTGTTGTCCCTGTAGGATACGCCCTCCTTGGCCAGGTTGACTATGTATGACGCTCTCTGTCTGTCGATGGTCTCCCCTGCGTTAAGAAGGCTCATGTATTCCGTGATTATTCTCTCCGCCAGATCCAGGGATTCGTCCTGATCCGCCTCATTGACTGCGGACATGTCCATGCCCGTCAAGTCGCGGTCCGGAAGCTCCGAGTCACAGATCAGCACCAGTTCGTCACCTCTCTGTACCACGTCGCATCCGGTGGCTTCCTTGACAAGTTTGATATTAAGATCCAGGTTGCCGAAGAGTTCTTTAGTGTCTATGCCGTCGATGATCTTAAGTCTTTTTTCCAAATTCAAGTCTCCTTTACAAGCTAATCATATCTGTTTAAGGTCTTCGCCCAGTCTAAAACCTTCCGGTAAGATCTGAGCCATGGTATAGCTTCTGATGTGATCTTCGTCTGCTGCGGTCATGATGATGAAATCATCATCGCAAAATTCCTTCATGAACTGTCTGCAGATACCGCAGGGCCAGGCTTCTCCGCCGGATGATGCTATCATGATCTTGGCGAAATCCTTGCGTCCTTCCGAGATGGCTTTGCACATAGCTGTCCTCTCGGCGCAGATGGTCCCTCCCAGGGAGGAATTCTCTACATTGCAACCCGTATAGATGGTGCCGTCCTTGCACTCCAAAGCTGCTCCTACGCAGAACTTGCTGAAAGGAGCATAGCTCATCTTGGTCATATCTTTTGCTATTCTGTATAATTCTTTGTCGGTCATTTCCTTACTCCGTTCAAAAAGATTTTGGCTGATCAGTTCATCCTGGGAATTCCCAGCTGATCCATGATCTCCTCTTCACGCTTTCTCATTACAGCTTTCTCATCGGGCTCCTCATGGTCATAGCCCAAAAGATGCAGCACTGAGTGTGTGAAGAGATAAATGAGTTCTCTCTCAAAACTGTGGCCGAATTCCTTTGCCTGTTCCTCGGCCTTCTCCTTGCAGATCACCACGTCGCCCAGCATGAGCTCATCTGGTGTCTCCTCAGGATTCGCCACATAGAAGTCCAGATCTTCCACTTCAAACTGCGGAAAGCTCAGCACGTCCGTGGGTTTGTCCAGTCCTCTGTAAGTGGAGTTCAAATCCCGGATCTCGTCCAGTCCCACGAAGGTCACTGAAAGCTGGCAGACTTCAGTGTCAAGTCCTTCTATTTCGCAAGCCAAGTTGGCTGCCTTCACCATGGTATTGAGCAACTCTTCAGATATGATGGTTTCATCTTCAAAAAATACTTTCATGGAGACCTCTCAATTTTTATTTCTTTGCTGCTTCCTTATAGATTCTGTACATATCCTCAACGTAGAGGGTCAAAGCTGATCCGATGTGTCCGTTGTTAGCTTCTTCGCACTTGTTAGCCATGAGGTGAAGTTCTTCTTCGGTGGGTTCAACGCCCAGTTCCTTGAAGTTTGTAGGCATTCCGATGGATCTGAAGAAATCTTCCATTCTCTCGATGCCCTGATAGATAACATCCATCTCATCGCCCACGGGTTCTACGTCCATGACTTCCACAGCGAACTTGTAGAATCTCTCGGGAAGATCGTCGCAGACGAGCCTTGCCCAGGATCCCCAGATGGTTGTAAGGCCGGCGCCGTGAGCTACGTCATAGAGTCCGCCGATCTCGTGCTCCATCTTATGGCAGGACCAGTCGCCGCCGTCGGTACCGCAGCCGGTAAGTCCATTGTGAGAAAGGGATTCGCACCACATGATCTCAGCTCTTGCGTTATAATCGTTGGGATTCTCCAGAGCCTTCTTGGTGTTTCTCATAACTGTCTTCAGGATACCGGTAGCGATGGCATCTGTGATTTCCATGCTGCCCATCTTGTTGAAGTATCTCTCCATGGTGTGCATCATGATATCCGCAGAACCGCTGGCTGTCTGGTAAGGGCTTACGGACATAGTGAGTTCAGGGTTCATAAGTGCAAAAGCAGGTCTGCACAGGTCGCTGTTGCAGCCGCGCTTCTTCCATCCTTCTTCGTTGGTGATTACAGAAGAGTCTGACATTACGGAACCAGTAGCGCTCAGAGTCAGTACATGTCCCATGGGCATGCATGCCTCGGGCATCCTTGTATGTTCATAGAAATCCCAAACGTCGCCCTCGTTGGCAAGTCCGTATCCTATGGCTTTAAGGGAGTCAAGCACGGATCCACCGCCTACTCCGAAAAGGAAGTCAGCTCCAAATTCTCTGGCAACTTCGATGCCTTCTCTTACCTTGGAAAGTCTGGGGTTGGGAACTACTCCGCCCAGTTCAACGTGAGCGATCCCTTCCTTATCCAGGGTATCCAGGATCCTCTTTAAGAGACCGTCTTTAACGATTCTTTCGGATCCATAATGTACAAAAACTTTGGTTGCGCCGTACTTCTTCAGCATCTTGCCGGCCTGGAGCTCAGCGTCTCTTCCAAATTTGATCTCAGTAGGTGTGTAGTACTTAAAACCTTTCATTTCTTCCTCCAAATTAATTATGGTAATAATATCTTCGATGGATGGCTTCCATTGGTTGCGAGGATAATTTTTGCGTGACTTACAGAAGTCAATCTCATCCAAATATATTGTAACTCACAACGAGTCAAATAGCAAGCAATTGCGGGAATTGCATATAAAAACAGCTCATTTTTCAGAGCTGTTTTATTCTTATTGAACTTATGGTGCAAAAAATCCTACATCACGCTCCGTGTATCTCCTCCAGGGCCAGCATGCACATGTCGATGGCGGCGGGGATGCACTCTTCGTCCAGGTCGAATTCGTCATTGTGGACGGGCTGGGTGGTGTCCGTACCGATGCCCAGATAGGTGGCGATTCCGCCGTGCTCCTTGACGGCGTTCATCATGGCCGCTGCGTCATCGGAACCACCGATGCTTCCCTCGAAGTAAACCTTTTCGAACCAGGGTACTTTAAGGGCTGCACGCTGGATGATCTCCATCATGGCATCGTCAGACTTAGAGGCTGGATAAAGTCCCCACTTGTAGTAATCATAGGTGCAGCCGTGCATGGCGGCAGCTCCATCCAGGATCTCGAATACTCGTCTTTCTACGTACTCGGAGATCTCCGGGCATTCACCTCTGCACTCCAGGGAGATGAAGCATTCGTCGGGAATGGTGTTAACTACCGTGCCGCCGCGGATTACTCCTACGTTAACTCTGGTCAGGCCAAGTTCGTGATTGGCTATAGTTCTTAGATTTAGCACCGCTGAGCAGGCTGCCAGCATGGCGTCCCTGCCCTCCTGGGCTGCTCCGCAGGGATGTGCCCCACGGCCGTGGAAGGTCACGTCGATCTGACGATCGGACAGGAAATCTTTGCATCCACAGCAGATCGTATGTGAAGTCAAGGGCTTTCCTTCAGCCGACAGTGCCACGTGCATGATGATCATGTTGTCCACGTCATCCAGATGGCCTTTAGCCACGATGGATTCCGCTCCATGGTAGACTTCTTCAGAGGGCTGGAAGATCAGTTTGACCTTTCCTGAGAATTCGTCCTTCTTAGCCAGGAGCGCCTCGGCGATTCCCAAGCCCATGGCCGTATGAGCATCGTGTCCGCAAGCATGGACACAGCCTTCATTACAGGAAATATATCCCTCGTCGAAGGGTCTGAAACCTTCTTTATGAGGTTCGTTTCCGGGCAAGCAGTCGATATCAAACCTAAAGGCCGTCACAGGTCCCGGCTTACCGGTATCGAAGACCGCGATGACTCCGGGGAAGCCGTGGGTCATCTCTACGATATCAGCCTTAGCACCCTGCGCTATGGCGCGTTCCATGTTTGCCTGACGCTGCTCCGGCGTCCTCATCATATCATCGATGGTGTCCTCATCGCAGACCTGAAGGCCCATAAGGCAGTCGTAGCCCATGTCCGTTAATATCTCATAGATTCTGGACGTGGTTCTTACCTCGTCCCATCCCTGTTCAGGGAAATGATGGAACTCTCTTCTGTACTGGATAAATTTATTCATGTCGGTTCCTCCATGTTCTCATCTAACAAAAAACCCTCAGCGCCCGATCACCCGAACGCCGAAGGCATCACAAATCTCAGCTCAAAAACTGCTGCACCAGGCGCTTTACGTCACCGCCGTCAGCAACTCCCTTAACTTTGCCCATGACAGGACCCATGAGCTTACCCATGAGCTTCGGTCCGGCACCTTTCTCGATACCAAGGCCAGCTGCTGCTTCTTCAATGACCTTCATAAGCTCATCCTCAGAAAGCTTGGCGGGAAGATACTTCTCCAGGATCTCGATCTCCTTGTTATACTGTTCCAGAAGGTCGTCCCTTCCAGCCTTTGCGAAATCCGCAAGGGCGTCTTTTCTCATCTTTACCTGCTTGGAAAGGATGGCGATGATGCCCTGATCATCCAGTTCCTCTCCCCTGTGATCGATCTCATACTGCTTTACTGCAGCTCTGGCGAAGCTGATGGTGTTCTTAGCCATCTCATCGTGAGCCTTCATAGCGGCCTTGAAATCTTCCATTAACTGTTCTTTTATAGTCATGTCGATCTCCTTTCTGACATTAAATTCCATTAACTATATTAGTATAACTCATTCCGCCTTAAATTTCAACGCACTAAATCAACAAAACAAAAAACCCCTCGATTTCTCAAGGGGTCTGTGATGATCTTTAATTTGGTTTGAGGTGAATGTCATTGACTCCAGGATCAAATCCTGCTTCGTTCTAAGGCGGTCATTGGATCATCTCATTTTAAACAAGTAGATTAATACTTTCTGGCTTTTTTTCTAGCAGCCTCTGATTTCTTCTTCTTCTTAACGCTGGGTTTCTCGTAGTGCTCTCTCTTTCTGAGTTCGCTCATGACGCCGTCTCTGGCACATGATCTCTTGAATCTCTTAAGAGCAGATTCTAAACTTTCGCCTTCTCTAACGATTACTGTTGCCATTCCTGATTCACCTCCTTGCTATATATGAGTTTAGCCTTAGAACCGTTAAGTCTATAACGCAAGTATTATACTATCTTTTAAGACAATATGCAAGCATATTTTTTAAATAAATCAGCCCGGTGGCCAAAGCATTTTGCGCTTGCCTAAGATGTGGAAGTGCAGATGCTTGACCGTCTGGAAAGCATCCTCTCCGTTGTTGGATACAACTCTGTAGCCGTTCTCCAGTCCAAGCTCCTTGGCAATGTCCTGGATCTTAAGCATCATGCGGCCGATGAGCTCCGCATCCTCGGGTTTGATGTCATCGATGCTTTCGATGTGCTTCTTAGGGATCAGGAGCACGTGCACAGGTGCCTGAGGCTCCGCGTCATGGAAGCAAAACATCTCATCATCCTCATACACTACGTTAGTAGGTATGTCGTGGTTCGCCAACATGCAAAAAATACAATCTGCCATGATCTATCTCCTTTCTATTTATTTATCATTTATCTTTCAGGAATCACTGTTCCCTTCATGCCATCTTCATAGGCCTCTTCCAGCCTAACCTTGACGAATTCATTGAGCAGGTTCTCGGATGCATCAGCATAGACCCTGATGTAGTTTTCGGTGTAGCCCGTCACCAGTCCATTCTTAAGCACCTCTTCAAAGAGCACGGTTCTAACCTTGCCTCTTTCCTTCGCAAAAAACTCGCCAGCGGCTATATCTCCCGCCTCCATCAGTCTGTCGGATCTGAAGTTCTTCACCTCTCCCCTGACCTGGTCTTTCATGGACTCAGCCTTGGTGCCCTTGCGCTTGGAATACTTGAAGACGTGGACCTTTAAGAAACCTGCCTCATCCACCATTCTGAGAGAGTCCTCGAAGTCCTCTTCGGTCTCTCCGGGGAAGCCCACTATTATATCAGTGGTAATGCCATAGCCCGGATCATACTCTCTTAAAACCTTCACGATATCCAGATAGTCCTGTCTCGAATAGTGCCGGTTCATGGCCCTGATGATCTTATCAGACCCGGACTGGATACTGAGGTGAAGGTGTGGACAGAGTTTAGGATATTTCATAAGTCTTCCCACGTACTCGGCGTTCACCACAGTGGGTTCCAGGGAACTTAAACGTATCCTAAAGTCTCCCGGCAGGCTGTCTATCATCCTAATAATGGACTCTATGCCGTCTTCCTTAACTCCGTACTTCTCCTTGAAGCCTTCTTCGGTTCCATATAGAGCGGTATTGATACCCGTTAAGACTATCTCCTTGAACCCCTTCTCTATGAGAGCTCTGGCTTCCTCTACGATCTCCTCAGGATCTCTGGATCTGACCCTTCCTCTGGCAAAAGGAATGAGACAATAGGCACAGAATCTGTTGCAGCCTTCCTCGATCTTTATGTACGCCCGGGTGCGGCCCTCCATGGATAGAATGATGCCGCGATCGGTATAGTCCTTGAGTTCACCGTATTCCAGTACTTTTCTGATCCTATGACGGTCCTTCAGGCAATCTTCCACCAGATCGATCAGATGGGGCTTGTCGCCGTTTCCCGTGATCACATCCACCTCCGGCATGTCCCAGAGTTCCTCAGGTTTCACCTGAGAATAACATCCGGTGACCGCCACCACCGCATTCGGACTTACCTTCTTGGCCCTCCTTATGAACTGCCTGGATTTTCTGTCCGCCAGATTGGTAACGGTGCAGGTGTTTATGATGTAGCAGTCCGCCTCTTCGGTCTCCTCCACCACGGTCCAGCCTCTCTCGAGGAACTGTTCCTTCATGGCTTCCGTCTCGTATTGATTAACTTTGCAACCTAATGTATGAAACGCTATCTTCATAGGCCCATTTTATCACAACTCGCGAAAATAAACAATTACTTTAGTGCGTTAAATAAATGTATTCTTTCTATTGAAATTATATACATGTTTAGCTATAATATATATATATCATTCATGGAGAGGGGAAATGGATTTGTTTACCATCTCCATATCTGGAGATTTTTTTATTACAAAGGGGTATTACCCGGAAAAGGAGTAAGACAATGAAAAGAAAATTTTTTGCAGTTCTTCTTTCAGTCATGCTCGTTATGTGCATGATGCCCGCCATGGCTTTTGCTGAAGGTGAGGCGAATGACACTGAAGGAGAACTTTTCTATCCGAATACTGATTTCAGTTCAGATCAGTATGTACAGGCCAAGACGCCCAAGGAAACCGAGGCTGACGGTGTCCTGGTACTCTACAAGACCGGCAAGGTGAATACGATCACACTGCCGAATATCGACCGCTCATCTGTAGATGTCAAGACCGCCAAATCCTTCGGTAAGGCCATGGCCGCCATCTCAAAGGATGGCAAAGCTGAGGCCATGAACACCCTGGCGGATCAGAAGAGGATCCTGGACAAGGCTCTCAAGAGCTACACCATCAAGGATACCTTAGTATACAAGGGTTCTGTAAAGGCTCCTGTGATCTCAGGAGACAGCGTCATCAGCCTTGTATCCTCCAGCAAGTATTCTGCAGAAGAGCTTGCTGCGATCCTCAATGAGCAGGACGACATCCTTCTGGCTGAGCCTAACTACAGATGCCACGCTTTAGGTCCTGCGGGAACAGGCGCTGGCGATCCCACAGCCAAATATGCTTACCAGACTCAGGTAATGAATACTCAGGTGGTAAGAGACGCCATCCCTCAAGATTCCGAAAAGGAAGTAGTTGTGGCCATAATCGATACCGGTGTTGACTACAACCACGAAGAGCTGGCAGAGACCATGTGGGTAAATCCCGGATACAAGGACTTAAGCGGAACCTACGGATACGACTTCGTATATAAGGATGCGGATCCCATGGACGAAAACGGCCATGGCACACACTGTGCCGGCATCATCGCTGCTCAGGCTAAGAACGATGTAGGTACCCTCGGTATCGCAGGCGATGTTCCCAACGTTAAGATCATGGCCCTGAGATTCCTGGATGAAAGCGGCAGCGGAGACTTAAATGACGCTCTTGCAGCATATTGCTATATCATACGCGCACTGGATGACGGCGTAAACGTCGTTGCCATTAACAATTCCTGGGGCGCGGCCCTTGGATCAGGCATCTTCAACAAGGTCATCGACATGGCCGGTGAAAAGGGAGCTGTCAGCTTCATCGCTTCCGGAAACGATGCTTATGATAACGACCTCAACCTCAACTCACCCGCCAATGAACCCTCCGCATATAGCGTAGTAGTTGACTCCTTAAACGAGAAGCTGCTTCCATCCTCCTACACCTGCTACGGCAGAAAGACCACAGACGTAGGAGCTCCGGGAACCAACATCATCTCCTCCGTAAGCTATGACAACTACATGCCTTTCAACTACACCAAAGAACAGCTGGCAGAAACTTCCGCTTACTACGGAGAATTTGATGAGACCACCGTTATCGATGAAAACGGAAACGTTACTCCTACAGTGGGAACCGACGTAAACGGCGAGTCCAATGAAGGAGCCGTTAAGCCTCTGGGAACCTCAGTCATGAAGAGTTCACTGGCTCCCGGAAGCGAAGGCACCATGAGCTTAAGCTTAGGCGAGCCCAGCGCCTTCAACTATGATGGAGAATCCAGAGAGACCAGCACCTCCAGATCTTTGGAGTGGACCATTTCCAATCCTTCAGTTGGAGATGTATATATGCTGTACTTCCCTTATGAAAAGGAATCCGGAGTGCAGATCTTATCATCCTATCTCAATGTCACCTTCCATACCATAGACGATCCGGAAAGCACCCCTTATCCAGGTATTTTCCTCATGGGAGACGTTGGATACAGGGCTGAGGACGCCAACGGAAATGTAACCGTAGATGAAAATCCTTTCTACATGATGGATGACGAAGCCTACTTCATGCTTGGTGCTACAGACTCCACCTATGATGATATCTATCTCGGTTCACAGACCTATGCAAGATGCTCCGAATATACAGAATCTCACTTCGGTGATGCAGATGGTGTGAGATTCGGTGGTATCGGCATTATGTTTAAGGTAGAATCCCCTGAGGACGTTACCTTCGTATTCGACTCACTGGGAGTTGCCAAGAAGGACGCAGATACAGAGAGCTTTGGAAAGTATGATCTTTACAGTGGTACATCCATGGCTACACCTGCAGCCTGCGGAGCAGGTGCTCTTCTGGCAGCAGCCTATCCCGACTGTGACGCTCTCGATTTGAAGAGCATGCTTCTGGCATCCACCACCAAGACAGATGCTCTGAGCAATATTTGCACCACAGGCGGATATATCGACTTCAAGGATTTCGATATAAATGAGCCCGGCGCAGCGATCTATGATGCAAAGGTAAACTTCAAGAAGAATACCGTGACCCTTTACGGTAAGAACCTCGGAAGCGATAAAGGTTCCGTTGCCTTCTCACGTCCTTATAGCGAAGTTGAAGGAACCGTAGATCCTGCAAACATCACCTGGAGCAAGGATAAGATCACTATCAAGAACGCAAAAGATCTGATATCCGCGGATGTAACCTTCGTTATTTCCACCGCCTCCGGAAGAAGCAGCCAGTCAGTCTTCTATACCGTTAAAGGCGAAACGCCATATACCAATACTGCGAAGATGAACTTCTACTACGATGGCGGCGATGATTTCTTCTTCTTCGAGAAGGATAAGGAACTCCTTAAAGATGCCGTTACAAATGGTAAGGACGCCAGCACCACCAATGAAGCGATAACAACTCTTGACGATATCATTGGTAATTTCGGTGATTCCCTTGAACCCGTAGTAGGCGCTGACCTTCCTTACTTTGTAGATCCAAGCGGTGCCATTTACTTGCTGGATGAGACTCCTGTAGAAGGAGAAGATGACGATGATGATGACTATGATGACTGGGCTGTAGGCAAACATGTCAACTCCGGTCTTCTGTCCAAGGCAGAGATCAGAAACGGCGGTGCTTCTTCAGAAGACGAAGGTGCTGCTGAAATTCCATATAACAACCTCATGACCTTCGGCTCATTAAACGAGCTCCTGCAGTACACCGATAATTTCAAAGAATGGTCTAAGCTTGAGGCAGAGGTAGGAATAGATACCACTTCAATCACTCCGGATCTGGTTTCAAACGCTGTATACTGCGGCGGAAGGATCTACGAGGAGATTAAGTTGGATGTCAGCGGCAGAGATATTTTTGCACTGATAGCCTTCGATCCAATGGCATCAAATTTCGAAAAAATGATCAGCGTGGTCTATGACAGTACCAAAGCTACTTCCGGAATCACACCTGACAATGTGGACAAGTATGCTACTCTGGCAGCTCTTAACGGTAAGCTCTACATGATCGGTGGATTTAACTCACAGGCAGAATCCTTAGATAGCTGCATGTCTGTAAAGACATATGTGATCGACCCTCTGGCCAAGACACCCGTTTGGAAGGACACCGGATCTGAACTTCCTAATTATGTGGCAGATGGTATCCCGGGAGGGTTCGCTAAAGGCTATGCCCTCACCCAGAACAATAAGATCTACTATGTCATGGGCTGCGATATGACCACCTTCATCATCAATGTCATGTTTGCTGATTCTATCTATCCCTTCAACGATCAGGTCCTTGAATTCGATGGAAAAGAATGGAAACAGCTGGATACAAAGATTCCATACCCCATCAGATCTGATTTGGAAAGATCCGCATCAGTAGGCATTACCGATTGCGGTCTGGTCTTCGCCGGAATGTCCACAGATGGCGGCGGAGATACCTTCATCTACAAGACCGGCGCTGATGTGACAGACAGAATCGAAAAGCTCAATTACACCATTAACGGTGAGATCTTTGAATCCTTTGGTTTCGGAACCACCGTTGGTGCTGAACAGTTCTTCATCGCACCGGATCCTTTGGACGATTGGGGCGAGTTATATAACATCTATAAGATACCTCTTAACTCCAACCCTTATGGTAACATCGCATGGTTCAATACAGGAAAGGGTAACGGAACCGTATACGGAGCAGGCAACTATACTCTCGGCGAGAGTGCAAAGATCGTTGTAGTACCGGATGAGACTTCCTACATCAAGTCCGTAACTGTGGATGGCAAAAAGATCACCGTCAAGGATCCTTCCAAAGTGACCACCACCATCAAATCCGTTGGTGAAAGCCACATGGTAGAAGTTGCTTTCGGCACCTACAAGATCTCCAAGTCCTCTGTCAAAGTGGCTGCAGCCACCTATACAGGAAAGGCTCTTAAGCCTAAGGTAACAGTTAAGCTGGAAGGCAAGACCCTTAAGGCCGGAACCGATTATACCGTAACCTACAAGAACAACAAGAACATCGGCAAGGGCAAAGTCACCGTAACCGGCAAGGGCAAATACACCGGTAAGAAGACGGCAACCTTCAAGATCAATCCTGCCAAGGTCAAAGGCTTAAAGTTAACCGCCGGCAGCAAGTCCATCAAGGTATCCTTCACCAAGGGCAAAGGAAATGTCAAGTACCAAATCTCATATAGAGTAAAGGGCAGCTCCTCCTGGAAGAAGGTAACCTCAACCAAGACTTCCTACACCATCAAGAACCTCAAGGCCGGCAAGACCTATCAGGTCAAGGTAAGAGCTTTCAAGAAGGTGAGCGGAACCACCTACTACGGCAAGTGGTCCACCACCGCAACAGCTGAGGTAGAAAAATAAATAATTCTTTGCACCATAAAAGGCGCTCCTTGTGAGCGCCTTTTGATTGCAATTGTTATAGTTCCAGTTCATACATTATCATTGCGAGAGCTGCCATTCCGGCTGTCTCGGTCCTCATGATGATCTTTCCCAAGGTTACGACCTGAGCTTTTCTGTCGAATTCATCTTGAAGATCTTCTATCTCGCTATCCTCGAAGCCACCCTCAGGTCCGATTATGAGAGCGATGTGGCTGCCCTTCTTAAGTTTGACATCATCCGTAAACTTCAAGGCATCCTTTATGGTATATCCTTCTTTGCTCTCATAGGGTATCAGGATAGCATCGTATTCTTCCTGCCTGATCTCCTGCATCATACCCTTAAAATCAAGAGGCTCGCTCACCTCCGGGATCCTGTCACGTTTGCACTGCTTCACGGCTTCGTCGGCGATCTTCTGAAGCCTCGCAACCTTCTTGGAGAAATTTCCCTTGTCGGCTACCACGGTGCGGGCCATGAACACGGGCACCACCCGATCAACGCCAAGTTCCACGGTCTTTTGAACCACGGTCTCCAGCTTGGGGCCCTTGGGCACACCCTGATACAAGGTCACCCGGGTCGCCGGTTCGTTTTCAAAGGGATGGCTCTCCAGGACGCTAAGCACCACTTCCATATCGCCTATCTCAGCGATCTCGGTCTGGTACTCCATGGATTCCATGTCACTGATGACCACACTATCCCCTACTCTTGAGCGAAGCACCTTTATTAGATGCTTCACATCGTCCTTGGATGTCAGGTAGATCTTATCCCCCAGAATATCTTCTTTTGGAACAAAAAATTTTATCATCTTTTTATCCTCTATGATGCTACAATGGCGCACCACATGCCGTCTGTTACCACTTCATCTATGTCGAATCCGCAGTCAAGGATCGCAGCTTTTACTTCTTCCAGTTTCTCATCGATGATTCCGGAGCTGATATATTTGGCGCCGGGTTTCATATGGGCACGGACGTCCTTGGAAAGCATCATCACTAGATCTGCCATGAGGTTTGCCACAACCACATCGGCTTTGTAGTCCACGCCCTTGGTCAGGTCGCCTTCGATGGCTCTCACGTGAGGTCCGCATCCGTTAAGTTCCAGATTCTCTCTGGAGACTCCCACGGCCACCGGGTCGATCTCGATGCCCAGAACGTCCCCCGCCCCCAGAAGGTCAGCAGCGATGGAAAGGATTCCCGAACCGCAGCCCACATCCAGGACGGAGTCCCCGGGTTTCATGTACTTCTCCATGGCCTTAAGGCAGAGAGATGTGGTCTCGTGAGTGCCGGTTCCAAAGGCCATGCCGGGATCGATCTTGAGGATCTTTACGCCGGCTTCCTTCTCTTCAGAGGACAGTTCATACTGCTCCCAGGTGGGGCAGACGAGGATCCTCTCGCTGACCAGGGTAGGCTTGAAAAACTCCTTCCAATTGTCCTTCCATTCTGAATCGTCGTGTAAGGTGGTGGTCACCGTCAGTGGCCCGAAATCCGCGCCTTCTCCATATTCGCCGTTCATCATGGCCTGTCTCAGCTCGTCCACTTTAAGGTCCACTTCCTGGGCCAGAGCGTAACCGTTTCCGGTCTCATCTCCATCGAAATACAGGGTGATAGAAGGCTCTTCTTCAGCCAGCTTATACACCTCGTCTCCGATGTAGTCCCAGTCGTAGTCGTGTTTTTTGTTCATGAGATCCGCCAGATCTTCAGGGTCGTTAACGACCATATCCGTCAGTCCCATCTCCATGAGGGCGGCCTCCATGGGCTCCAGTCCCTCTCTGTTCACATGTATCACAAGTTCAAGATATTTCATATTTCTCCTATTTTCAAAGCACCTGAATGCAGAATCTCACCAGGTAATTCTCGTGTCCTTTGGTGGAAAGATCATCCCAGATCACATCCTCGTAGAATTTATCGCCAAGCTTCAAGCCGTGAGTATCAGCATATTCCAGAAGGAGCAAAAGACACTCGCCCACATTTCTGTAACCTTCATCATCGTAGACCGCAAGGAACTTTCCGCCGCAGTCAAATACGGTCTCGCCTTTCATTTGACCTTTCGATGACAGCACCTTTGCCTCCGTCTCAGTGAGCACCGTATAGAACTCATCATATCTGAATTCTATGCCCTCATCATTACGTTTAACCGAGTCTCTCGGTATGGTAGCTCCGTCCGGATAGCAGCTGGACATGCCTAAGCCTTTCAGGTATCTGAAGTGGTCTCCTATGGCTTCATCTATGGTCCTTTCATCCCCGGGCCCTTTATATCTTGTCATGACCATGGTCTCGTCAGGGAGTTCCATGGTAAGGATCTCCCTCAGCCTGAACTTCCCTTCACCATCTCTTAAGGCAATGCCCTCTTCCGTGGTCTTTATCTTTCTTTCGATATATTCCTTAGACCACTTGAGATGCTCGATCATACCGTCGATATCCAGGCTCTTGGCCTTCAAAAGCTTAACCAGATCCTCCGGTGAGTGTTTGTCCGTCTGAGTCCTGATATCAGCCACTGACAGGCCCATCTCTCTGAGCATAAGGATTATGGAAAAGGCTTCCATCTGATCATAACTGTAGTATCTGTAACCATTTCCTCCCACGATCTCCGGGCAAAAAATCCCCATCTGATCGTAGTGGAACATGGTCTGCTTTTTGACCCCGAACAGCTTGGCAAATTCTCCTGTTGTCAGGTACTCTCTGTTCTTTTTCATTTATTTTGCCCAGTCTCCTACTCTGGATACGGCCTTAGCCCAGCCCTTCAGAAGTTCTGCTCTCTTCTCTTCGGTCATGTTGGGTTCGAAGGTCCTTTCAATCTGCCAGTTATCAAGGATATCCTGCTGGGATTCCCAATAACCTGTAGCCAGGCCTGCGAGATAAGCTGCACCCAGTGATGTGGTCTCGATGCATACCGGTCTTACAACAGGACAATCGAGTATATCGGACTGGAACTGCATGAGGAAATTATTTGCGCAAGCTCCGCCGTCAACTCTTAAGGTGGTAAGTCCCAGAGTCTTATCTACGGAAGGAGTTTCATCCACGTCAGCATCGGTCTCCTTAAGATCCTGATTCATGGCGTCTATGAGATCCTTTACCTGATATGCCAGGGACTCCAGGGTAGCTCTCACCAGGTGGTTTTTGTTGGCTCCTCTGGTGATTCCAAAGATAGCTCCTCTGGCGTAGGGATCCCAGTAAGGGGCGCCCAGGCCCGTGAAAGCAGGAACTACATAGAGTCCGCCGTTATCTTCCACTGAGAGGGCCATTTCTTCAGATTGTGGCGCGTTTTCTACGATATTGACCTCGTCCCTGAGCCACTGGATAGCAGCTCCACAGACGAAAACAGAGCCTTCTAAGGCATAGTTCACTTTACCGTCCAAGCCCCAGGCTACGGTGGTCACCAGCCCATGGTTGCTCAAGATGGGCTTCTCGCCGATGTTCATGAGAAGGAAAGCACCGGTGCCATAGGTGTTCTTTGCTTCTCCTTCATTGAAGCAGGTCTGGCCGAAAAGCGCAGACTGCTGGTCTCCGCAGGCTCCTGCGATCTTGATGGGACCGCCGAAGATGTTAGGCATGGTCTCGCCATATACACAGGCTGATGGCATGGGCTTGGGAAGCATGCATCTGGGGATATCCAATATCCTCAGGATCTCATCATCCCAGTCTAAAGTATTTATATTGAACATCATGGTGCGGCTTGCGTTGGAGTAGTCGGTCACGTGAGCCTTGCCGCCTGTCAGCTTCCAGATGAGCCAGGTCTCTATGGTACCGAAGAGCAGTTCTCCTCTCTCTGCCTTCTCTCTGGCGCCTTCTACGTTCTCAAGGATCCATCTTAATTTGGTTCCGCTGAAATACGGATCTATGAGGAGGCCGGTTTTTTGCCTGATCATTTCAGAATATCCGGCATTTCTCAGGCCGTCGCAGTACTCTGCTGTCCTTCTGCACTGCCATACGATGGCGTTGTAGACAGGCTCTCCGGTCTCTTTATCCCAGACTATGGTGGTCTCACGCTGGTTGGTGATGCCGATGGAGTCTATATCTTCATAGGTCAGGCCTGCCTTAAGGAGAGCTTCATGAGCTACTCCTATCTGGGTGGACCAGATCTCTACCGCATCGTGCTCTACCCAGCCTTCCTTAGGGAAAAACTGAGTGAACTCCTTCTGAGCTACTGAGATCATATTGCCTTTCTTATCATAGATGATCGTGCGGGCACTGGTAGTGCCTTCGTCCAGAGTCATGATGTATTTAGACATATTCTTATCCTTTCTTATTTACACAAATATACTAAGTATCTGATTGCTTACATTGAAACCTTTAAGTGTAAGACCGATTCCCTCTTCACTTTCCCAGGCGTGGCCTGTGTCCATGAAGGACTTGAATTGCAGGTGGGCCAGGTCTCCGTAGAACTCCCAGAAGTCCTGTCCGAAGCGCTCACAGAATTCGATCTTGTCGATTCCGCGGGACAGTCGAAGTGCTGTTATAGTGAACTCGGTCATGTCGTCGGCATAGCCGTTGGGCTCCATCATCTCCACCTTCGAGGGCTTCTTAAGATAAGCCTCAAGGTCAGGCAAATGATAATATCTCTGTCCCTGGCCGGTGGTCTCATCGGTCATGTAGGAATGAGCTCCCGGGCCAAAGCCCGCATAGTCGTCCAGATTCCAGTACTTGAGATTGTGCCTGGATTCATAGCTCGGCTTGGCAAAATTCGAGATCTCATAGTGCTCATAACCTGCCTCCTTCAGAAGCTCCACTGCCCTCTCGTACATGGCTCTGTCCTCTTCAGGATCCGTTTCCTTCATCTTTCCTTCCTGGAGGCGTCTGGTGAAGACCGTGCCCTCCATGAATTCCAAAGAATAGAGGCTGATGTGTTCAGGCTCCAGCTCAAGAGCTTTCTTAAGGGACTCTTCCCAGATTTCTCTGGTCTGGCCTTCGATACC
Source organism: Bacillota bacterium (assembly GCA_017394515.1). Lineage (GTDB taxonomy): Bacteria > Bacillota > Clostridia > Peptostreptococcales > Anaerovoracaceae > RUG754. Next base: position 61,429 of record JAFPXY010000016.1, read on the forward strand.
AAAGATCAGGTCGATGCTTATATTTTTGAAGCCCGCTGCTCTGGCGTCCTCGAAAGCCCTTATACTGTCCACGGTCCTGTGGGTCCGTCCCAGCTTCTTAAGGATCTCATCGTCGAAGCTCTGAACTCCCAGGCTCAGGCGATTAACTCCCATGGCTCTCATGCCCTTAAGAAGATCCCTGTCCACGGTTCCCGGATTGGCCTCAAGGGTGACTTCCCGATCACGCTCACGGCCGAAGGTATCATCCAGAGCTTTCATGATCTCCCTGATCCTGATGGGCTCCAAAAGGCTCGGCGTCCCTCCTCCAAAATATATGGAATCCGGTGCTTCCTTTATGAAGCGATGCTCTGTGTCATTACCGGGGGTAAAATATTTTGCGAATGCCCTGATCTCGCTAACCAGGGCATCGGTGTATTTTTCTTTGATTTCAGCGTCCCTCATGAACACCGAATAAAAGTCGCAGTAAGGACATTTGCTCTTACAGAATGGGACGTGTACGTAAACTCCAAAACTCATTTTATTTATTATCGTCGTATTTCAGTACTGCGGTGAAGGCTTCCTGAGGAACTTCCACGGTACCGAACTGTCTCATACGCTTCTTACCTTCCTTCTGCTTCTCGAGAAGCTTCTTCTTACGGGAAATGTCGCCTCCGTAGCACTTGGCGATAACGTCCTTTCTGTAGGCCTTGACGGTCTCACGGGCGATTATCTTCTGGCCGATGGCTGCCTGGATGGGCACCTCGAACTGGTGCATGGGAATGATCTCCTTAAGCTTCTCGCAGACGAATCTGCCGCGCTGGTAAGCGTTGGATTCGTGGACGATCATGCTGAAAGCGTCCACGAGCTCACGGTTGAGCATGATGTCCAGCTTAACCAGGCTGCTCCTCTGATACCTGTCGAGTTCGTACTCTAAGGAACCATAGCCCCTGGTCTTGGACTTAAGGGCATCGAAGAAATCGTAGATTACTTCGTTAAGTGGCATGTCATAGTGGAGAGCGACTCTGGTGGGAGTGATGTACTCCATGTGCTTCATGGTGCCGCGCCTCTGCTGGCAGAGTTCCATGATGGATCCCACGTACTCGTTGGGAATCATGATGGTGGCCTTTACCATGGGCTCCTCGATGTGATCGATCTCCTGAGGTGTAGGCAGGTTGGAAGGATTCTGCAGCATGATGACGGTGCCGTCGGTCTTAACGACCTTGTAGATTACGGAAGGCGCCGTGGTGATGACTGCCAGATTGAACTCTCTCTCAAGCCTTTCCACGATGATCTCCATGTGAAGGAGTCCCAGGAATCCGCATCTGAAACCGTAGCCCAGAGCCTGTGATGTCTCAGCTTCGAAATTGAAAGCAGCATCGTTTACCTGGAGCTTTTCCAGAGCATCCTTTACGCTTTCGTACTTCTCACCTTCTGCCGGGTAGATACCGCAGTATACCATGGACTGGACTTTCTTGTAGCCCGGGCAGGGATCGTCCGTGGGATCGCTTGCCAGGGTAACGGTATCACCGACTCTGGCGTCTGCCACCTGCTTGATGGAACCGCAAATATATCCTACCTCACCGGCTCTCAATTCCTTGGTGGGAACCAGGCCGGGAGCGCAATATCCGACTTCGGTAACCTCGTATTTAGCGCCTGTAGACATGAGCTTGATCACATCGCCCTTCTTGACCTTTCCGTCGAAGATACGAGCGTAGATTATAACGCCCAGATAGTTATCGTATTTGGAGTCAAAGATGAGGGCTTTAAGCTTGCCGTCCTCCTTGCCCGTGGGTGCCGGGATGACCTGAATGAGCTGTTCCAAAAGTTCATCCACGCCCATGCCGGTCTTGGCAGAGATCTCAGGAGCCTCGCTGGCATCCAGACCGATGACCTCCTCGATCTCCTCCCTGCACTCGTCGGGTCTGGCGGAAGCCAGGTCCATCTTGTTTAAAACAGGCATGATCTCCAGATTTTCATCGAGAGCCAGATACACGTTGGCCAAAGTCTGAGCCTCCACGCCCTGAGTCGCGTCAACCACAAGGACAGCTCCCTCGCAGGCTGCCAGAGATCTGGATACCTCATAGGTAAAGTCAACATGGCCCGGAGTGTCGATGAGGTTCAAAATATACTCTTCCCCGTCCTGCGCCTTGTAGACAAGTCTGGTGGTCTGAAGTTTGATGGTTATTCCCCTCTCTCGCTCCAGATCCATGTTATCCAGATACTGCTCTTTCATGTCACGCTCCGCCACCAGGCCCGTCTTCTCGATGAGACGGTCCGCCAGAGTGGATTTGCCATGGTCGATGTGCGCTATAATGCTGAAATTTCTGATGTATTTCTGATAATCCATATATTCCTCTTAAATTATAAAATTAGTTTGCGTTGGTTGGTTCCGGCCCCCAGGGCACGTCCATGTAGTATGGAAGCACGTATTTGCCCAAAAGGAAGATGACGACCAAAACTATAAGGATGATGAGATTCCGCTTGTTGAAGATCTTCTTCCAAGGTATCTTGGTCGCAAAAAATCCCGCGATGCCCGTCAGCATCCCGTAGAACCAGATCTTAAGCCAGCTGAAGAATCCTCGCTTCTTTTCCTCCTGGGTATCCTCCTCGGATTCGCTCTCGTCAGCCATGTCAGCCTCGTCAATTTCGAGCACCACAGGATCAGGCTCAGATATCTCCGATATGCCGGAGCCCTGCCCCTGGATGTTATCCAGCGCGGCTACAGCACCCACAGCCAAAAGTCCCGTGGACACAGCTACAGCCACGACCTTCAAAAGCGACTTCTTAGCGTGCTTCTTCTTTTCTTCGATAGTTTCTTTAATTGTATCCATTTATCCGCCCTCACTTTAAAAAACTGAACGCAAATGAACATAATCATACATAATAATTATACTACATTTCTTACGCAAGTGCTATAAAAATCTTTTTGAACGATCCTTGCTGATAAAGCACAATGAAAAAGGCCACTTAGCGTGGCCTAAGGCTGTCGATAAAAAAGAGAGCTGCACAAGTCAGCTCTCGTTTATTTTATTATCTTTTTTACAGCTGCGGTCCTGCTGCGACCAGTGCCTTGCCAGCTTCATTGTATTCGTATTTCACGAAGTTCTTGATGAATCTGCTTGCCAGGTCAGCTGCCTTAGCGTCCCACTCAGCGGGATCAGCATAGGTGTCTCTTGGATCCAGGATAGCGGGATCAACTCCGGGAAGTTCAGTGGGACCTTCGAAGTTGAATACAGGGATCATCTTGGTAGGAGCCTTGAGCACGTCGCCGTTTAAGATGGCATCGATGATTCCTCTGGTATCCTTGATGGAGATACGCTTGCCTGTGCCATTCCAGCCTGTGTTTACAAGGTATGCCTTAGCTCCGGATTTCTCCATCTTCTTAACCAGCTCTTCGCCGTACTTGGTGGGATGAAGTTCCAGGAAGGCCTGTCCGAAGCAAGCGGAGAATGTGGGAGTAGGCTCGGTAATGCCTCTCTCTGTTCCAGCCAGCTTAGCGGTGAATCCGGAAAGGAAGTAGTACTTGGTCTGCTCCGGTGTCAGGATGGATACTGGAGGAAGTACTCCGAAAGCGTCAGCTGAAAGGAAGATGACGTTCTCAGCGTCAGGTCCTGCAGATCTGCCGTTTACGTTCTTTGCGATCTTCTCTATGTGCTCTATGGGATAGGAAACTCTGGTGTTCTCGGTCACGCTCTTATCAGCGAAATCGATCTTGCCGTTTTCATCTACAGTAACGTTCTCCAGGAGAGCGTTTCTCTTGATGGCGTTATAGATGTCGGGCTCGGAATCCTTATCCAGATTGATTACCTTAGCATAGCAGCCACCCTCGAAGTTGAATACTCCGTTATCGTCCCAGCCGTGCTCGTCATCACCGATGAGCAGTCTCTTAGGATCTGTGGATAAGGTGGTCTTGCCGGTTCCGGAAAGTCCGAAGAAGATGGCAGTGTTCTTACCTTCCATATCTGTGTTGGCGGAGCAGTGCATGGATGCAATGCCCTTAAGAGGCAGATAGTAGTTCATCATGGAGAACATACCCTTCTTCATCTCGCCGCCGTACCATGTGTTAAGGATGACCTGCTCACGGCTTGTGATGTTGAATGCAGCTACGGTGCTTGAGTGGAGTCCCAGTTCTTCCCAGTTCTCAGCCTCAGCCTTGGAAGCATTGTATACCACGAAATCAGGCTCGAAGTTCTCCAGCTCCTCTTCAGTGGGAGCAATGAACATGTTCCTTACGAAGTGTGCCTGCCATGCTACTTCCATGATGAAACGGATAGCCATTCTGGTATCCGGATTGGTACCGCAGAAAGCATCCTGTACGAAGAGTCTCTTGCCTGAAAGCTGTTTCTGAGCCATGGCCTTTACCTTGCCCCAGACTTCTTCGCTCATGGGATGGTTGTCGTTGGGATATCCTTCAGTGGTCCACCAAACGGTATCCTTGGAATTCTCATCCATTACGATATATTTATCCTTAGGGGAACGTCCGGTGTAGATTCCGGTCATTACGTTCACCGCATCGAGTTCTGTTAACTGACCCACGTCATAACCTGTAAGACCAGGTTTCATCTCTTCTTCGAAAAAGAACTCAAAGGAGGGATTGTGGATTATTTCAGTTGCGTTATAAATTCCATATTTGTTTAAGTCTAAATTTGCCATTTCAGATCCTCCGCCTATCGGCTAAATTTAAAAGCAAAACCATATTTTCTCATGTTAATTGTACCACTAAACAAGAGCATATTCAAGGAATCAAAATCAATCCTCTTCAAATTCTTTTTCTCTGGAAGGCATCCAGCCTCTGGTAGGGCTTGAAACCTTCTTTTCTTCCTCTTCTTTAGCCATACTCTCGAAGACATAGCCGCCGATGGCATCGCCGATCAACTTTGATTCCACGCTTAAAGCCATGCCCATGGCAAAGGCTTTGACCACCTTGAGCACGTCCGCCTTGTCTCTGGAATTGACTCTGGCTCTTCCAAAAAGATTCTGATTATATGTAGGGAACATGATCTCTTTGAGGCTCTTCCTGCGTCCTGCAGGTGCGAACTGATAAACCAGATCGCAGTCATAACCGCCTTCAGGAAGGGTCTTCAATCTATTTACGCAGATATTGGCACTCTGGTCATTTATGCTGTAGGTGAAAATGGATTTCAAGGGACCCACGTCATCCTTGGTGATGAAATTTGATCCAAGGGGTACGAAGATCCTGCCCGCTCTGTTGGCCTTAATGGCCAGGTCTCTTGCCTCTCTTTTAGCAGCTTCGCCTTCCACGTTCTCAAAGATTATGATATCGCAGGGCGGCTCCTTGCTGAGATCCATGTCTTCCTTATAGTCTATGGCAAAATATGTCTTAGCTCCGACTTCGAATTCGTGGTGGATCCTTAAAGTCTTGTCGATGACATATCTGATCAGATCTCCGGAGTCCGTCTTATCCCCTCCGTTATACAGCATTGCTATCTGTTTCTCGACCTTTTTATCGTCCATGTTTTTCTCCTGTCTTTATAAAAAAATTAGCCCAGAGGAGACACAATCTCTGGGCTGGTTTGCTCATGCTGTGCATTTAACTTATGCACTGTGGGGACGGGTGAGACTTATTTTGCAGCCTTTGCTGCGTTGAGTTTCTTGGCTAATCTGGAAGTCTTTCTTGATGCAGCGTTCTTGGAAATAGTTCCCTTGGAAGCAGCCTGCATAAGCTTCTTCTCTGCAAGTCTGAACTTCTCTTCTGCGGTTTCGAAGTTGCCTTCTGCTACTGCGTTGTCAAAGTTCTTAAGAACAGCCTTCAGATGATTTCTTACTCTTCTGTTCCTTGCAGTCTTCTTGTCGATAACCTTGATTCTCTTCTTTGCGGATTTAATGTTTGCCATTGAATTTTCACCCCACTTTATATTATTTTTTGGTTAGTCGGCTTGGTTGGACTACTTTGTATATATATATGCCGACTCCATAAATTCGCGAGTATTATTATATAAGGTACAAAGTCAAATTGCAAGAATTTTTTTGTGCGATTTTAGGATTATTTTGCGTTTTTTGACGCATTTCTCATGTTATCGAGGCTTTCCTTTGTGATGGGATAGCCTAACATCACTATGAGCACTAAAACCATGAAGATTCCCGGCAATAAAGTGAAGGAATTGCTCACCCAGGTCAGGGCGGAATCAGGCTGGAGAATGGCAGCCTCACCCGCTTGCTCCAGGGGTGACGGCAATGTCTCATCGAAGCCCGACAGATCCAGAATTATGCCCAGAGCCTGAAGGCCGATGGCGATGCAGACCGACTCGGAAAGGGCTTGGAAGGATATGACTGAACCAGCGTGGGAACTTCCGGACTCCATAGCCTCGATCTCCGCGATATCGTAGATCATGGATGGCATGAGCTGCCAGTAACTGGTATTAGCCAGGGAGTAAATGAGGCTCACCAGGATCACTCCCTTAAGGTCTGAAATGTTCATCACCCTTAAGATGATCAGAAGCACTCCTGCGCTTCCTATGCCGTACATGAAGACGTTTTTCTTGTCAAAACGTCTGGAGAACCTCTCGATAAAAGGCACGAATACAATTCCCGACAAGGTGATTATCAGCATTATGAGCGAGATGGCCTTCTGACTCATGCCCAAGTTATAGGTCATGAAGAACACTCTGTCAGAGCTGAAGAGCGTATTGGCTATGAGATACAGCATGGACGCTCCCAGCAGATAGCGCATGGCTTTGAGCTTAAGGATGCAAAAATATTCCTTGAGGATGGATGCGGCCTTCTTAAGGATGGATTCCCTCGAGGCAGATCTCTTTTGCGCCTTTAATTCCATGATCTCAGGATCGTCCTTGGGCCTGTCGCCCTTCCTTAAGGTCAGAGTCGAGACTAGAAGCGCCGCTCCCGCCGAGATTCCGCAAAACATTCCCACCAGCTGCCATGACTGCTGAGTGGACTTTCCCAGGTTCATGGCCCAGTCCACGATTATCGTGGGAAGTACCATGCCGATCAGCATGCCCACCTGATTGAAAATGTAAGCGTAAGACCTTAATACAGTGCGTTCGTGATAGTCGTCGGTGAGGTCAGCGCCCCAGCTCATGTAAGGCACGAACTCCATGCTGAAGAAAGTCCAAAAAAGTACGATCATCACAGTGTAATAAATGGCTTTCACCACAGGACCCGCGCTTATGGTGGTGAAGAGCAGGCTGGTGATGACCGCCACAGGAATGGCCGCAAACATCATAAAGGGTTTACGCTTGCCCAACCTGGATATGTGGTTGTCTGAGCTGAAACCGATGAATGGACCGATGATGGCTTCCCAGACGGAACCCACCGCACTGATAGCGCCTGCCATGGTCGGCGCCACTCCTGCTACTGTGGTCAGGTACAAAAGAAGGTAGGTACCGCTTAAGGTATAGAGCGTGTTATCGCAGATACCGCCGATGCCGTAACTTATTTTATTTTTAAATGAAAGTGATGTATTTTGATTCATAATGTCTCCTTGACCATATGATAAAGTATATGGTAACCGTATAGTCAAGCATTTGTTTAAAAAAGTCTGATACCCTAAAGTATCAGACTTGGATTCGTCATATTATCTCGCCTCCGCCTAGGACCTTTTCTCCATGGTAGGCCACTGCCGACTGGCCGCGGGTGATGGCCCGCTGTGGCTCGTCAAAGATGATCCTCGCTCCTCCGTCGGGAAGAGCATATATGGTTGCAGGCTGCTCCTTCATGCGATATCGTGTCTTGGCACAGCAGCGCATGGGCTCCAAAGGAGCCTCCCCTGAGATCCAGTTAAAGTCCTTGACCATGACCTCCCTTTTCATGAGATCTTCGCTCTCACCGAGCACCACCCTGTTGGTCTCCGGGCAGATCTCACAGACGAAGATGGGATGACCCATGGCGATTCCCAGACCTTTACGCTGGCCGATGGTATAATTGATGATGCCCTTATGCTGGCCTAGAACCTTACCTTCCTTATCCACGAAATCCCCGGGCAAAGGATCCTTCCCGGTGATCTTGCGAACCACCTCGGCATAGTGCCCGTCAGGCACGAAGCAGATGTCCTGGCTGTCGGGCTTGTTGGCATTTACGAAGCCGTTCTTTTCGGCTATGGCACGAGCCTCAGCCTTGGTCAGTCCGCCCAAAGGAAATAGCGTATGCGCAAGCTGCGTCTGTGTAAGGTTGTACAGCACGTAGCTCTGATCCTTGGACTCGTCCAAAGCTTTCTTAAGCTCATATTTACCATCAGGTCCTTGCTCGATCCTTGCGTAGTGTCCTGTCACTATATAATCGCAGCCGAGAACTTCAGCCCGTTCAAACAATCTTCCGAACTTCAGATATTTGTTGCAGTCGATGCAGGGATTCGGAGTCCTCCCCAGTTCGTAGGCATGGCCGAATTTCTCCATGACCTTTGCGCGGAATTCATCCTTGTAATTGAACACATAAAAAGGCATGCCAAGTCTGAAGGCCACCGATCTGGCGTCCTCCGTATCGTCCAGGCTGCAGCAGGTCTTGGAGTTTTCCGGACTGAGGTCCGTATCCTCCGCCGCGTAGAGCTTCATGGTGCAGCCGATGCAATCTATTCCCTTTTCCTTTGTGAGAAGAGCGGCTACGCTGGAATCAACTCCACCGCTCATGGCTATAAGTGCTTTCATGTAAGGCCTCCATATGCGTTCAGTATATCACAAAAAACCTCCCATGCCAATTTATATCAAAAAAGAAGCTAAAGCATACTGACTGGTTGGACTTTTGCGAGGAGCGAAGAACGGCCAAAGAAAAAGACACTTTGATTGGTTTGCGGATCGCGTAATTTTGTAGCGATCCGCCCAAGAAAAGTGTCTTTGATTTGTTTGCCGTTCGATGCGACGAGCACTGAGTCCAACCAGTCAGCATGCTTTAGCTGAACCACTCTTTGATCTTGCTCGCGAAGCCGGATTTCTTCTGGTAGCATTCACCGGTGACTTCACTCGCCATGGCCTCGATGGCCTTCTTTTGCTTAGCGTTGAGCTTGGTAGGTATCTCCAGGTTGACGGTGACATAAAGGTCTCCCTTAGCCTCTCTCTTGAGATACTTGATGCCCTTCTCCTTAAGTCTGAATCTGGTGCCAGGCTGTGTTCCCTGAGGAATCTTATATTTAACCTTTCCCTCAAGAGTAGGCACAGTTATCTCTGCGCCAAGGGCCGCCTGGTCAAAGCTGATAGGAATGTCAAGATACAGATCAGCGCCATTACGCTTAAACATCTGATGCGGCTTGACATTGAGTACAATGTATAGATCACCTGCGGGTCCTCCGTTATATCCCGGTTCTCCCTGTCCGCGGATAGGGATAACCGACTCATTATCCACTCCTGCCGGAATGTCAACTGTAATGGAAACGTTCTTTTTGATCCTGCCGGTGCCACCGCAATCCGGGCAGGGTGATTCAAGTATGGTTCCTGCTCCGCCGCACTGGTCACAGGTGCTCATGGACTGGAACTGACCGAAAGGTGTTCTCTGTACGGTCTGCACCTGACCGGAGCCACCGCACTTAGGACATGTCTTCCTGGAAGTACCGGCTTTTGCGCCGTCTCCCTTGCAGCTTGCACAGGTCACATATTTGTTAAGATTGATCGTTTTTTTGCAGCCAAAAGCAGCCTCCTCAAAGGTGATAGAGATCGCCTTCTGAAGGTCCCTGCCCTTTCTGGGCTGGTTAGCACGGCGTGACTGACTCTGGGTGAAACTTCCAAAGATATCTCCAAAGATATCCTCGAAGCCGCCAAAGCCGCCGAAGCCGCCGAAACCGCCAAAGCCGCCTGCACCTGCTCCGCCGAAGCCCTGGCTCGGGTCTACCCCCGCGAAACCGAAGCGGTCATATTTGGATTTTTTGTCAGGATCGGAAAGCACAGAATAAGCTTCGTTTACTTCCTTGAACTTTTCCTCAGCCGTCTTGTCCCCGGGATTCCTGTCGGGATGATACTTCATGGCCAACTTTCTGAAGGCCTTCTTTATCTCCTCCTCGGATGCTCCTTTTTTGAGCCCCAGGACTTCATAATAATCGCGTTTATCTGCCATAATTTACAAACCTCAAAATACAAGATTCAGGGGGCTTCATCAGCCCCCTTGAAAAGCTTGCTTATTTATCTTCGTCAACTACGGTGTAGTCTGCATCTACAACGTTGTCGTCGTTTGCAGGTCCTGCCTGCTGTCCACCTGTGAAGTTGTTAGGGTCGAAGCCAGCACCTGCTCCGTTGAATCCCTGAGCTCCCATATTAGGATCGAAGCCTGCTCCGCCCTGAGCCTGCTGCTGCTGAGCAGCCTGCTGATAGAGCTTGGTGGAGATGATGTGGAACTTCTCGGTAAGAGCCTGTGTCTTATCCTTGATCTGATCAACTGTACCGTTGTTCAGAACTGCCTGAAGCTGATCTTTTGCATCTGTGATCTCCTGCTTCTCGGAATCTGTAAGCTTGCCTTCCAGATCCTTCAGGGACTTATCTGTGTCATAGATGAGAGCTTCTGCTTTGTTCCTTACGTCTACTTCTTCTTTTCTCTTCTTATCTTCTTCAGCGTAAGCCTGAGCTTCCTTTACCTTTCTGTTGATCTCGTCCTCGGAAAGGTTGGTGGAAGAAGTGATGGTGATGTGCTGCTCTCTGCCGGTTCCCATATCCTTTGCGGATACGTTTACGATACCGTTAGCATCGATATCGAAGGTTACTTCGATCTGAGGGATGCCACGAGGAGCGGGAGCAATACCTGTCAGCTGGAATCTGCCGAGAGTGGTGTTTCCTGCTGCCATTTCTCTCTCACCCTGCATTACGTGAATGTCTACTGCAGTCTGGTTGTCAGCTGCTGTGGAGAAGATCTGGGACTTCTTGGTAGGAATTGTAGTATTTCTCTCGATGAGCTTGGTGGCTACTCCGCCCAGAGTCTCGATGGACAGTGAAAGCGGTGTAACGTCCAGAAGAAGTACGTCGTGAACTTCACCTGTAAGTACGCCTGCCTGGATAGCAGCTCCAACTGCTACGCACTCATCGGGGTTGATGCCCTTGAAGGGTTCCTTGCCGGTAACGCTCTTTACAGCGTCCTGAACTGCGGGGATACGAGTGGATCCGCCTACCAGGATGACCTTTGCAAGGTCAGCGTTGGTAACGCCGGCGTCTCTCATAGCCTTGTGCATAGGCTCGATGGTTCTCTGTACAAGGTGCTCGGTGAGCTGGTTGAACTTAGCTCTTGTCAGGTCTACGTTCAGGTGGAGAGGACCATCAGCAGATACTGAGATGAAAGGCAGGTTGATGTTGGTGGTCTGTGCGGATGACAGTTCCTTCTTTGCCTTTTCTGCAGCTTCCTTCAGTCTCTGAAGAGCCATCTTGTCCTGACGAAGGTCTACTCCGTTCTGTCTTGCAAAATCATCAGCCAGCCAGTTCATGATAACTTCATCGAAGTCATCTCCGCCGAGCTTTGTATCGCCGTTTGTAGCAAGTACTTCGAATACTCCGTCGCCCAGTTCGAGGATGGATACATCGAAGGTACCGCCGCCAAGGTCGTATACCAGGATCTTATGTGATCCTTCTTCTTTATCAAGGCCATATGCAAGGGATGCTGCGGTAGGTTCGTTGATGATTCTCTTAACATCGAGTCCTGCGATTCTTCCTGCATCCTTGGTAGCCTGCTTCTGGGAGTCAGAGAAGTAAGCGGGAACTGTGATTACAGCTTCTGTTACCTTTTCGCCCAGATATGCTTCTGCGTCGTTCTTTAACTTGGTAAGGATCATAGCACTGATCTCCTGAGGAGTGTAATCCTTGCCATCGATGGTTACTCTATAATTTTCACCCATGTGTCTCTTGATGGATGATACGGTTCTGTCGGGATTGGTTACAGCCTGACGCTTTGCTGTCTCACCTACTAATCTCTCTCCGTCCTTTTTGAAGCCTACTACGGAAGGAGTTGTTCTGCTTCCTTCTGCATTGGCGATAACTGTGGGCTCGCCGCCCTCAAGTACTGCTACGCAGCTGTTTGTGGTTCCTAAGTCGATTCCTATAACTTTAGCCATTTTATTTCCTCCTAGAAAAACTTTCTTACTTTACGAATTTTACTGAGCCACCTTGACCATGCTGGGTCTGATAACTCTTGAATTAAGTGTGTAACCCTTCTGCATGACTCCGGAGACCTTATTGGATTCATACTCATCGGTCTCTTCCATCATTACGGCATTGTGGAAGTTCGGGTCAAATTCTTCCCCTAAAGCCTTTATCTCGGCAACTCCGGCATTTTCCAGAGCTGTCATCAACTGTTTGAAAATCAACTCCATACCGTCGTGGAGGCTGGGATCTGCATCCTTTGTGGCATCCAGCGCTCTCTCGAAGTTATCGAGTACTTCCAAAAGATTTTTAACTATTTTTTCATTTGCATACTGATAGATATCAGCTTTTTCCTTATCGAATCTCTTCTTCTGATTCTGGAAGTCTGCCATGAGTCTCATGTACTTGGCATTGAGTTCCTCGATCTTCTTGTCCTTGGGATCCGGTTCCTTGGATTCAGCTTTCTCTTCTTCCTTCTCCGGTTCCTTGGCGGTTTCTTCCTCCTGAACCTCAGTCTCTTCAGGCTTGATCTCTTCTTCTGCCTGTTCCTCTAAGATTTCATCTTCGATAGGAATGTTCTTTTCTTCATTCATTGTTATTTACTCCTTCGTTTTCCCCTTTTTTATCATCTATATCATCGGTTCGTTCTCCGCTTTCCAGCTTGAACGTATCCGTCAGGTTCTCTGTGAGATATTCTATGATCGAGGTTATTTTGCTGTACTTCATTCGGGTGGGACCTATGACTCCGATCTTACCTACCAACTTGCCGTCTACGGAATAGCTGGCGGTGATCAGGCTGCAATCCTGAAGATTGCTGTCCTCGTTCTCATCTCCGATGGTCACCGTGATGCCGTCGTCACGCTCGATGAGCTTCTTGGTCATCTCTTCCTTCTGGGAGAGCATCTCTATGAAACTTCTGGCCTTGCTGACGTCGCTGTACTCAGGAATATCGAAGATGTTCGAAAGGCCTTCCATGTAAAGGTTTACGTTCAGCATGTCCTCCAGGGTCTTCATGAAGTTCGGCATTACGTCCTCTGCCATACCGCTCATGGCTACCACATCCGTCTCAAAGTTGGCGATGATGTTATTGGTAAGTGCCTGAGAAACGGTCTTGCCCTTGTAGTTATAGGTCATAGTCTTGGACAGAAGTTCCAGACTATCCTCCGTGTAGGGCACTGACATCTTGACTGCCTTGTTGGAGACCTTGCCGGATTCGGACACGATCATGAGTACCACGGTCTCTTCGTCCACCGACAAAAGATTGATGTACTTGATGACATCTTCGGTCTTCTTCGGCGTCATGGCGAAGCTGGTAAGGTTCGTGATCTCTGAAAGGATGGATGCCGCATGAGCTATGGTCTTCTCAAAGTCCACCGTGGTCTCGTGGAGACGATTAGCTATGATGGCCTTCTCATCTTTGGAGAGCTGAGGCCTTTCCATCAATTCGTTTACGTAGAGTCTGTAGGCCTTGTCTGAAGGAACACGTCCTGCTGAGGTGTGGGGGTGTGTCAGATAACCCATTTCTTCCAAGTCGGCCATCTCATTTCTGATGGTGGCGGGGCTGTAATCAAAGCCTTCCTTCTTGGAAAGTGTTCTGGATCCCACGGGCTCAGCCGTCTTGATATATTCACTGATAATGGCCTGTAAAATTTTCAGTTTTCGCTCGCTGAGTTCCATTATCTTATCTCCTTCTCGTTTTGTGTTAGCACTCGCTTAGTCAGAGTGCTAACTTACAATAATAATATAACCCTGCCGGCAAAGAATGTCAACAGGGTTTTTGATGATTTTTGTGTAATTATGGTGAAGATTTTAGATAAACTTTTCCAGTCTGGCTCTGACTCTGTCCTCACCCAGGATCTGCTGGATCTCCCAGATGTCAGGTGACTGCTGTCTGCCCATGAGAGCTACTCTTATAACGGTGGAAACGTGTCCAACGTGTCCCTTATATTCCTCAGGATGCTTCTTGTAATCCTTAGGCTTAACGGCATAGCCCAGCTCGTCGGTGATGGCTCTGATCTTGTTGAACCAGGTCTCGTTATCGTCTGAGTGGTCGTAAGTCTCCAGATACTTGCTGATAATGGTGCTCACGTCTCCCGCGTTCACCACCTCCTGAGGCATCTCGTCCTGGATCTCAAAGGTCTCGTCGAAGAAGTAGCTCAGGTTCTTTACCATCTGATCCGCAAAAATATGGTCCTTTCTGGGATTTCTCTCAGCATGGCGGCCGATGTCCAGGATCTTTTCCAGATAAGCTCTGTCCTTGAGCATTGTCTGAACGTTCTCGTCATCCGTTCTGAACTCGTCAGCCCAAGCCTTAAGGAAATCGTAGAGATCGGAGGCGCTGATCTTAAGAAGTACTTCCTTGGAAACGTCGTTTAACTTGGTGAGATCGAAGAGAGCGCCTGAATTTGACATCTTTTCGGTGGTAAATTCGAACTCGTCGATATCCGCATCGGGATTTGCCAGTCTCCATTCTTCAAAGTTGGAGTTTAAGATGGTCAGAAGATATTCTCTGACAGCTGCAGGATGGTAGCCATCCTTTCTGTAGTAGTCAAGGCTGAGCTCAGGATCCAGTCTCTTGGAAAGCTTACGCTTGTTTCCCTGTTCATCGATCTTCATGAGCTGAGCAGTATGGCAATAAAGCATAGGCTCCCAGCCAAGCTTCTCAAAGAGCTCGATATGGATAGGAAGTGAAGGCAGCCATTCTGCACCTCTTACTACGTGAGTGACCCTCATGAGATGGTCGTCCACTACGTGAGCGAAGTGATAGGTCGGGATGCCCGTTCTCTTGAGAATAACGGTATCCTGATCGTTTTCAGGCATGTCCAGAATTCCGCGGATGGCGTCCTTTACCTTGATCCTTCTGATTTGATCTTCGGGAAGATCCAGGTTACCATCGGACTTAAGACGGATGACGAACTTCTCGCCGGCATTGATCTTAGCTTCGATCTCTTCATAGGTGAGATCTCTTGACTTAGCCCACTTGCCATAGATTCCGGGGTTAGCCTTCTGAGCCTGCTGCTCTTCTCTGATGGCAGCGATCTCCTCTTCAGAAAGGAAGCAGGGATAAGCCTTACCTTCTGAAACTAATTTTTTTGCAAAACACTGGTAGACCGGTCCTCTGTGGGACTGAGTATAGTCTCCGTAAGAACCAACATCACCTGTCATGGAAGCGCCTTCATCAAAGTTGATTCCAAAAAATCTCAGGGAATTGATGATGATCTCTACAGCACCTTCCACCTCTCTCTTGTCGTCAGTGTCCTCGATCCTGAGGATGAAGGATCCGCCTGACTGATGAGCGAGTCTCTCATCAGCAAAAGCTCCGTAAAGGTTTCCCAGATGTATGAAGCCTGTAGGTGAAGGACCGAGTCTGGTTACCTTAGCTCCCTCAGGGAGATCTCTTACAGGATAGATCTTTTCATAATCTTCGGGGGTCTTATCGATGTGCGGGAAAAGCAGTTCCGCTAATTTCTTATAATCCATATTCTTAACTCCATTTTTTAATAACGAGATTTGACCACTTGGTATAGTATTTCTTATCGTTTATAATGCGATATCCGCGTATTTTGTAATAGTAGGTAGTGCCCTTCTTAAGGTACTTCGCCTTATTCAAATAGGATGTCGCGGTGCCGGCTTTGGAATAGATCCTCTTGTAGCCTGCCTCCAGGACTGTGGATTTATATACCTGGATCTTATCCAATTTCTTCTTTCCGTTCTTCACCCAGCTGAGCTCTATTCCCTTGGATGTCTTCTTGGCTTTAAGGGTGAAGTCCATGGCCTTCACGGCGTCCCTCAGTTTCTTTTGGCTTTCCGTTAGTTCTTTCTTCTTAACGGTAAGGGTTATCCTCTTCGTATAAGACTTGACGTTGGGAGTGGAATTAGCCTTGACCGTGAGCTCTGTGGTGCCTACCTTGAGAGGTGTTACGGTTCCATTTTCGTCTACAGTCGCCACCGTTTCATCTGATGAACTGTAAGTCACGGAAGTGACGAATTTGGTGGTTGCGCCGAGATCGTAGGGGCCGTCCTCTATTAAGGTCTCCGTCCTGGCGTCCTTGATCTTAAGGGTCTGGGAAGCCTTGATGATGTTGAAGGTCTGAGTGATGGTTCCCTTGTACTCGCCCTTGAAAGTGATGGTCATGGTCGCCGTACCCACATTGGTATTGTCGGTGCACTTCACGGTGTAATCAGCGTTCTTAACCAGCTCTCTTCCGTTCTTTTCAGTCACGGTGATCGTAGGAATTATCGGTCCGCCTGTATACTTCGTATCCGGAATCTCGGAAATGGTCAGGCTCTCAAGGTCTGCGGACTTGGCGATCTTGAAGGGTACCGTCACATAGTCAGCATACTGTCCCATGCCGATGATAACCGCGTAAGCGGTGCCTGCGTGGACATTTCTGATATATCTCAGCTTGTAATCGGTGTTCTTGGTGAGCTTGACTCCGTTATATTTTACCGTGACCTTGGTGGGCTTTTTCGCCGTGCCATCGTAGACGAAATCGTCTGCTCCGGTCAAGGTTACTACCGCGTCTGTCAGCGAGTATGGCGCAGTGCCTGCTAGAGCTTCTTCGGATTCCATAAAGCCGGAATGTTCTCTGACAGTGCCTGATGATCCACCCGAGGAGACAGCGCTTGAAGGCGGTACCGGATTGATGTACCAGTAATCCATATCACAGGTGTTTGCAGTGATGCCGTTCACCCTGCCGTTTGAAGCATACTGCCACCAGCAATACTCAAAGGCAAACTGATTCTTGATATAGTACTGGGCGCCCCAGTAATTATAATCCTTTGATAATGTCTTGCCGTTCACCTTGGTCTGGCCGAAGTAAAGGTCGGTATAGATGCCCGGGGTGAAACCCTTGGAGATGGCGTAGTTCATCCATTCCTTTGCGACCTTTGTCCCCTGCTCCTGAGTCAAATCATACAGAAGAGCATCAGATCCGCCGGCGGTTTCATAATCCATGAAGATGGGCAGATCCAGATCCTTTGCCGTATATCCGGCTTCCTCCAGGAGCTTGATGGTATAGTCTACTTCTTCTCTTGCCATCTTCCTCGTGTTGGCTTGGGAGAAGAAATATACGCCTACCATTATACCGTTATTCTTGGCGCCCTTCAGGTTCTCGACAAACCTGTCATCGGAATAAAAGCCACCTGAAACGTAGTATCTTCCTCCGGCTCGGATTATGGCGAAATCGATTCCGTCAGCCTTTACCTTAGCCCAGTCGATCTTCCCCTGGAACCCGGATACGTCTATGCCATCTACGATGATGTATCCATCCAGCGAACTGTCATGGGTGTAGGTGGAGCCTGTATACCTGGAATAGGTTTTGGTCTCCGCAAAAGCATGTGACGCGCAGAATATCATAATAGCTATGATTACTACGGCAAACGCAAAAAATTTAGTTGTCCTTGTTCTCAGTGTTTTCCTCATTTTCCCTCTTGTATTTTTTGAGTTCTTCCTCTTCAAGAACTCTGTATGCTACCTTGCCTACCAGAGTCTTCGGCAGTTCTTTTCTGAACTCGATCTCCTTCGGCATTTCAAATTTAGCAACGTGTTTTGCGAGATACTTCATAAGTATCTCTCTTGCTTCGTCTTCTGAAACCTTCACATCAGGCTTCAGCATTACGAAGGCTACTACCCTCTGCATCTTCAGAGGGTCAGGAACTCCGATGACGCAGCTCATGTGAACCAGCTCATGGGCGTCCAGAACGTTCTCTATCTGTGAAGGATATACATTGTAACCGGAGGTTACGATCATCCTCTTAAGTCTCTGTCTGAAGTAGATGAAGCCGTCCTCATCCATCTTGCCCAGGTCGCCTGTATGTACCCAAGTGAGGCCGTCAGCGTGCTTGCGGAGGGTCTGCGCGGTCTCTTCAGGGTTATCGATGTAGCCCTTCATGACCGTAGGTCCTGCCAGACAGATCTCGCCTTCTTCTCCATAAGGCATTTCCTCTTCAGTGCCGGGCTTAACGATCTTGTAATAGGTATCCGGGAAAGGAAGACCGATGGATCCTTCCTTATACCAGTGTGAAGGTGTCAGGCATGATGCTGTAACGCACTCGGTGGTTCCGTAACCTTCTCTTACAGGGATGGATGCGTTGTGATCCTTCAGGAACTGGTCGAATTTCTTCTTGAGTTCGATACTTAAGGAATCTCCTCCGGAGAATACGCCCTTAAGGCATGAGAGGTCTGCTCTGTCCAGAGTATGGATCCTGAGAAGAGCCTCATAGAGAGTAGGAACTCCGGCTATGAAATTCGGTTTATGTTTCTTGATGAGCTTAGCGTAGGAATCAGCCGTGAATCTGGGGATCAGAAGGCATCTTCCGCCGTTAGCCAGCATGGAGTGGATGCACACGCCAAGTCCGAATCCGTGGAATACGGGCATTACTGCCAGCATCTTATCGCCGGGCTTGAACATGGGATTGGTGGCCACGATCTGCTGAGCGAGGGCGTTGAAGTTCAGGTTGGTAAGGGAGATGCCCTTCTGAGTACCTGTGGTTCCGCCGGAGTAAAGAATTACCGCCGGGTCATCAGCTCTCTTGTTAGCGTGATAAGGTCCCTTGTACCACATGCCGTCCAAAAGGAATTTCTCCCACCATACTACCTCTGCAGTAGCAGGTACCTTGGCGATCTTACGACCTTCCAGAAGGTAATATCCTTTGCGCTTTACCGGTGAAAGCACGTCCTTGATGGATGTAAGGATAAGGCTTCTTAAGGTCACGTTTTCTCTTATGTTTGCGAACTTGCCATAGAACTGGTCCAGTGTGAGGCACACTACGGACTTTGAAAGTTTCAGGCAGAATTCGATTTCCTTTTCGGAGCTTAAAGGGTGTACCATGTTGGCGATGCCGCCAATCTTATTTACTGCATAGAACATGACTACCGCCTGGGGTGCGTTTGGCATGCAGATGGTGACTGCTTCGCCCTCCTTGACTCCGATGGCAGCAAGGGCTCTTGCGCAGTTGTCTACTTTATTGATGAAATCCTTGTATCTGACTTTACCGCCCATGAAATCATAAGCGATGTTGTTCGGATAGTGTCTCGCAATCTCCGCTACTCTGTCGTACATGGATCCCTGGAAGTAGTCCAGGTGTGCAGGTACGTTTCCCAGATTCTTTATCCAGGGAGTTTTAACTTCATGTTTTGACTGTGATTTATCTTCTGTTTTGAATAACGCCATATTAGTATTCTACCTCCTCATCTGCTCTCAGATCCAAAAGTTCAGGGTTCTCAGCCAGTTTTTTGAAAAGTCTCACGGACTTGGCATAATAGAAGCCGTCCGCGATTCTTTCATCGATGGTGAGTCCTATGTCATTCATGACCTTCATGGTTACATTGCCCTCCTCATCATAGATGGGCTTCAGCTTTCTCTCGCCTATTATCACGAACAATGATGTGGTCCCCCAGTTTGACAGGTGATGATAGCCGGATTTAAGATGAATGGAACCTAAATTTGTAATGAAGGCTGACGCATAGTTGGGATCCTTCTTGACAAAGTCATAAGGAACCTTGCCGTGTCTGTCAAGGAAACGGATGAACTTGAATGTAGGTCTCAGAAGGAAGGGTGGAAGCTTCATGAACTTGTCCATAATGTCTACGGAATTGTCCAGAGTACTCTCATCCTTTACAGCGTTTATCTCCTTTACGATCTTTTCGTAAAGAATATCCATGGTGGTCTCCGGTCCGAATTTCTCGAAGGCCAGACCTTCGTCAGCATTATCGGCGAATTTCTTCTTCACCGTGAAGCCTACGCTGACTTCGTCTTTTTGGTAAAGCTTCATGTTAGCCACAAAGCGATTGAGGCCCGGTCTCAGATGCATGACCTTCACAAGGGCCATGAGCATGACGTAGAAGGGCTTATACGGATCCTCCAGAGCGCTCTCGGGGAGCTCGCCTCTCTCTACTTTCGCTTTAAGCTCTGCGTTTTTCTTCTCCACATATTTGAAGATGGGATCCATCTCTATGGATTCCTGGATGAATGCTTCGTTATCTGCTCTGTTGGGATAGACGTAAGGAACTATGGCGTGCATGGGATCGATATCCCTCATTAGTCTGCCATCACGTCTGTCTCCCCAACGTTTTTTGGCTTTGTTCTCCTTTTTCCCCATTAATGACTCCTTTTCGACATTTAGTTGTCGTACTGATTTTATGCATATAAATATACAGTATATATTATAGCACAAAAAAACTGTACTGCAAAATGATTTATGGCAGTACAGTTCAATTTTAATGAAATCTTAATATCCGACTTCATTCAAGCGCCACGTAACCGCTTTCTTCCACTATCTTCTGACCTTCATCTGACAAAATCCACTCTACCAATTTTCTAACATTGGAGTTGTCCTCGTTTTTCCGATAAACCGCAAAAAGATTTGCCACGATGGGATAGCTTTCATTTCGTATGTTTTCTTTATTAGGATAAATGCCGTCCAATGCAAGCAGCTTCACTCTGCCGTTCTCTACAATTCCTTCAACGTAATATCTGAAGGAAAATCCTATAGGACTGCCCAGTGGTCCCAAGGCGCTCGGATGTACCTCCGTATCCCCCATGACTGACAAAAAAGCTGTCTGGCTTCCACTTCCCTCATTTCTCTGAGTCGCATGTATCAGCCTGTCCTCTCCTCCCAGCTCCTTCCAGTTGGTGATCTTTCCGGAATAGATGCCTTTGAGTTCATCTAGGGTGATATCGTCAACAGGGTTACTGCCGTTAACCAGGAAAACGAAAGCTTCACGGCCTATAGGCACGAATTCCAGCTCGACTCCATTGTCAGCAGCATATTTAAGCTGCTCTTCAGAGGGCTTAGCGACAAAGATTAGGTCGCAGTCGCCGTCCACTATCCTTTGATAAGCACCTCTTGTGTTGGTATACTGAAGCGCACTTTCTTCCGTGAAGGTGCCGCTCGCCTCGTCATAGATTATTGACTCCTCAGGATATACTGATGCTGCAAAAGCCGAGTAAACCGGAAAGAGTGCCGCTGCTCCGTCCAGCACAGGAAGATCTCCTTCAAGCTTCATTTCCGTGTCCATCCTTACGATCTTCGAGTCATCATCGAAAGGCAGGTATTCGGATACCTCCACCGACTTTGCCTGCATCTCGGGTGAGGTGCTGTTTATAAAGTTTTTTGTAAAATTGAAATATATCCCCAGATCCAAAACCACGAAAGCCGCCCCTAAGATGACCAGGGAAACGATCTGTTTCTTAGTCATGTCTTCACCCCTTGTTCGCTATGTATGATATTATTGAGCAATGGTCATGGAGATATATGGTGTATGCGGTAAGCGCAACGAGACTCAATGTCCCCAGCACGAGCACCGCAAAAAACAATCTATTAAATGTTTTATTGTTCATCTCAATCCCCCTACATGAACATGAAGCCGTTTTGCAAAGCTATAAACAACGCGATAGCACAAACCGCAAATACGATCAATACCGTCACCTCTGTTTTAATCTTACTTTTGAGAAGGATACTTTGTTCTTCTGAGACGCCCTCTTTGTCTTTAAGCTTGATGGAATTACTGACGATTCCTATGATCATTGCGACCGGGATCACAACAGCCAGCAAAGGCCCGCCGTAAACTATTATCATCAAAACTAACATTCCCAAAAAATCCAACATTTACCTCACCTTCCTTAATCCCTCCAAGTACTCCATAACCTCATTTTTATCGAAGGATGAAAACAGCCTTCGGTCTTCGCTGTCCAAAATACGGTAATGCTGAGAAATGATATTCTGCTGCACCACATATCCATCTGCCTCTTGAACAATCTTCCACCAGATCTTACCACCCATAGTCATAGGATAATCCACCTTAATATCCTTGAAAGCCAGAGCTCTTACCATATCTGATGCTTCTCCCCCGAATTCATTTTGTATAACGTTGCTCCCACTGAAAATAGTTATCAGGCAAGCCGTCTCTGTCCATCCAATGCTGCGCCTGCCTTTCTCACTCTCTACAAGGGTCTTCTTTGAGATTCCGAGTATCGCTGCCATTTCATCCTGTGTAAGCCCGTATTCTGTTCTGATCAGTTTGAGTATTTTATTGCATTTATCAACAAATTCATTTCTATCCATGATGATTTCTCCATCGCTTTATTATAGTGTAATTTTACACTTTTTATTATGTTTTGTCAATATTTCTAGGAATTTTCGTTCAACTTTTCTTTTGCGAATAAAAAAGGACCGTCTTTCGACGGCCCCGCAACTTTATCTTTGTGATTTGAACTCTTTCCAGTACTTGGAGTACATGTCGTCGCCCTCGGGTCCCAGGTTCTGCAGGGTCTCGCATCTAGCCAGCACGTCCTCGGGCGGGTTCACGATCTCGATCTCAGAGAGTACTCGAGGTCCTTCGATGTAGTCCTCATATTCGTAATCCTCTAACTGAGTATTGGGAATAGCGTAGGTCAGGTACTCGAAGTTGGCCACTGCCGCGTCATAGGAGTACATGAAGTCGATCCAGGCCATGGCTCCGTCGTAGTTCTTACAGGACTTGGGCACTGCCCAGCAGTCCGTCCAAACTTCCGTTCCTTCCTTAGGTACCACGTAAGCCAGGTTCTCGTTATCCTCCTGAGCGTAGAGCACGTCGCCTGAAGTGATGACAGCCATGGATGCGTTGTCGCCTATCATCAGGTCTCTGGCGTTATCGTTTGCATAGGAGTACACCAGAGGTTTCTGCTCGATGAGCTTGTCCGTGATGGCTTTCATTTCATTCTCGTCAGTGGTATTCATGGAATAGCCAAGGAGTTTAGCAGCCACCATGTCAGCCTCGCGGATGGAATTGGGCATGATGACCTTGCCGGCGTACTTCTTATCCCAAAGTATGCCCCAGGAAACGTCGCCAGCGAAATCAGCCTCATCTACCAGTTCTTTATTGTAGATAATGCCGTAGGTGCCCCAGGTATGAGGTGCTGAATAGAACATGCCCGGGTCGAAGTCTTCCATGAAGTCACGGATGTTTTGCGAAAGGAACTGTATGTTCGGTATCTTGGTGAACTCCAGCTCCATGAGAAGGTCTTCCTTGATGAGCTTATCTATCATGTAGTCCGACGCGCAGATCACGTCGTAGTCGGCAGTGTTGTTCTTTACTACCGGGTACATTTCTTCATTGGTATCGAAATAATCGCAAACTACTGTGTAACCAGTCTCCTCATAGAAGGCGTCCACCAGTTCAGGATCTATATAGTCTCCGAAGTTATATACGTATACAACGCCCTTCTCTCCCACTTCTCCGGGAGTGGAAGGAGTGAACCTGATGGCCACAGCCATGGCTACGACGATAGCGAGGATGATGGCCAAAGTCTTTTTGGTGGACATACCGCCCTTGTAGACGTATTCTTTGCCGGATTTAGCGGCCTTTCTGGCCTCTTCCTCCTCGTCTCCCTTAAGGAAGTTGGAAACCACCAGTACCAGAAGCACGATGACAAAGATCACCGTGGAAAGCGCAAATAACGTAGGTCTGACACCGATCTTCAGCTGGCTGTAGATCAAAGTCGACAGGGTGTTGATTCCCGCGCCTCTAGTGAAGTGAGTGATGACGAAATCATCTACGGACATGGTGAAGCTCAGTAGGAAACCTGAAACTATGCCCGGCATGATGTCCGGCAGCACCACCTTGAAGAAGGCGTATAAAGGCGAAGCTCCCAGATCCAGCGCAGCCTCATAGGTGTGGTTCTCCAGCTGCTTGAACTTGGGCATGACGCTCAGTATTACATAGGGAATACAGAAGGTCACATGGGCAAATAATACCGTCCCGTAGTTCAAGGAAATGCCGAAAAGCAGGAAGCTCATCATGATGGAGATACCGGTTACGATATCAGCGTTAAGAAGCGGGATGTTGTTCAATCCCATGAAGATGCTTCTCTTCCTGTCCGTCATGGCACTCATGGCAATGCAGGCCATAACGCCGATGACCGTGGCGATGATGCTGGCCCAGAGAGCTATGGTCAGGGTATTTCCCAGAGCCTCCATGAGCTCATCGTTGGTGAACATCTCTTTGTACCACTTAAGGCTGAAGCCCTGCCAGGAAGTCATGGATTTCGATGAGTTGAAACTCAGCACCATGAGAGTCCCGATGGGCAGGTACAGGAAGAGCACGATCACGATGAGGTAAAGCACTTTTATTAATTTGTTAAGTCCGAAAGAGGTGTTTTTCATATCATTGATCCCTCCCCGTTCTTATCAAATTTCTCTATGAAAGCCATGGAAATGACGATAAATATCATCATGACCAAACTTAAGCCGGAGCCCAGGTTCCAGTTGGAAGTGGTGGTAAACTCCTGCTCAATGATGTTACCGATGAGGTTTACCTTGCCTCCGCCCAGCATGTTGGAAATGGCGAAGGTGGTAAGGCTCGGTACGAACACCATGGTGACGCCCGAAACGATGCCGGGCACCGTAAGAGGTGTTATAACTTTCATGAGTACGGTGGACTTGGATGCTCCAAGATCGTAAGCCGCCTCGATGAGAGAATTGTCTATCTTGATCATGGCGTTATAAATGGGAAGCACCATGAAGGGCAGATAGTCGTAGACCATGCCCAGAACTACCGCCACCGGCGTGTTGATGATGCCCAGGAAACCCAGAGGCCCATTTTTTTCTAATAATACCTGCCAGGCCATGGTACGAAGTACGAAGTTCATCCACATGGGCAGGATGAAAATGAATACCATGAAGCCCTTCTTTCCCAGCTTTGAATCCTTGAGTATAAGGCCCAGAGGGAACGCCAGAAGCAGGCATATCAAAGTCGCCGCAAAGGACAATAAAAGGCTGAGGCCCAGTGCCTTCGCGTGGTCTCCTGTCCCTACAGCCAAAATATTTTCAATTGTGAATGCGCCGGATCTGTCAGTCAGTCCGTAGTAGGCTATGACACCCATGGGTATCAGGGTGCCCGCCAACAGGAAGATGATGAAGGGCGCGCTCAAAAGTCTTTTCATTGATCCTGTTCCTCGCCCAAAACATCCTCAAGTGAGATAGCCTCTTCGTCCTCGGACTGAGGCTTGTTCATGATCTGTATATTTTCCGGGTCCACATTGATGGATACCTGCTCGCCCACGGGCCAGCTTCTGGTATTCTGGCAAAGCCACTCAATGCCGCCGGCTTCGATGCACATCTCGTAGTGAACTCCGATGAATACGTTGGAAGTTACCATGCCGTCCATTACGCCTTTCCCGGGTTTATCGATTATGATATCCTCGGGACGGATAACCACGTCCACGGGCTTGTTCTTTCCGAAGCCATAGTCGATGCAGGGGAACTTATAGCCGTTGATCTTAACCACATAGTCCTCCACCATGATTCCGTCCACGATGTTGGAGTCCCCGATGAAGTCGGCCACGAAGGCGTTCTCCGGCTCGTTGTAGATCTGTTCGGGAGTGCCCATCTGCTGGATGTAGCCCTGGTTCATGACGACCACCTTGTCACTCATGGTGAGGGCTTCCTCCTGATCGTGGGTAACGTAAAGGAAGGTGATGCCAAGCTCGTTCTTAAGTCGACGGAGCTCGTACTGCATCTCCTGCCTGAGTTTAAGATCCAAGGCACCCAGTGGCTCGTCCAAAAGAAGCACTCTAGGCTCGTTCACTATGGCCCTGGCGATGGCTATTCTCTGCTGCTGACCACCTGAAAGGGATGTGACGGCTCTGTTCTCGTAACCGCTCAGGTTAACCAATTTCAGAGCATATTTGATCTTATCGTTTATATACTCCTGGGATTTGCCGGAGATCTTAAGACCAAAAGCTATATTATCCGCAATATTCATATGCGGGAAAAGAGCATACTTCTGAAATACCGTATTGAGCGGTCGCTTATTGGCGGGAGTATATGTGATATCCTCTCCCTGAAAGAGCACCTTGCCTGTATCGGGCTTGGTGAAGCCGCCCAGGATCCTTAAGGTCGTGGTCTTACCGCAGCCTGAGGGTCCCAGAAGTGTTATGAACTCATTTTCTTTGATGTTGAGATTGAACTCGTCCAGCACGATCTCGCCATCGTAGCTCTTTGAAATATCGATCATTTCGATCAATGTTTGTTCTTTAGCCATGAGTCCCCTCCTTTCCTACTTTTTTGCAAACTTATACAAATAAATTATACTCTATAATACATAAAGGTACAATGGTAATTTTTAAATAAAAAACCCGACAGTTGTCGGGCATCATGTCACTTATATCATATCAGTCCCAGGCTCTTCAGGACGAAGATCCAAAGGAACATGGTGATACATGAAAACAGCGAGCTGAAGATGACGCAGTTGCCTGCCAGTTCATAGTCAGAGTCCATCTGCTGAGCCATAGTAAATGACGTGATGGCAGAAGGCGCCGCGAACATGGCCACCAGGGTGAGAAGAGGCACTCCTCTGAATCCCATGAGAGCACCGCCTATGAGACCCACCGCCGGATAGACTATGAGCCTGCCCACAAGACACACTATAAGATTCCGTTTTTCCACGGAAACAGACTTGAAATCGAAGGACACGCCAAGGAGCAGCAGCGCAAAGGGAGTTGCCGCATCTGCCAGCATTTCCACCGGCGACATGATTACCTTTGGCACCTCGATCTTAAGTATTATGGCCAGGAAACCCAGAATAGCGCCTATGATGATGGGATTTTTAAAGAGATTCTTTATGGTATCCCTGAGGTCCGGCTTGCCGCCCCTGAAAACTTCAAGGGTGATTACCGCCAGGATGTTGTAGATGGGCACTACGATCGCAATGATCACCGCCGTTACCGCCAGTTCTCCCTTGCCGAAGACGTTCTGAACTACGGGAAGGCCCATGATGATGAAGTTGGACCTGTAAATGGCCTGGATCATGGCTCCGCGGCTCTTAGGACTTTTTTCGATCTTGAGCACTATGAGCACTGTCAAAAAGTACAGCGCAAAAAACACTCCCAAGGTAAAGATTATCAGCCTCGGATTAATGGCCTGACTGCTCTCCTTCCCGTAAAGGTTGGTGAACATCAAAGGCCCGAAGCAGCACATGAACACTACCTTATTGAATTTTTTTGCTTCATCCCTTGTAATGATGCCTGCCTCTCTGATCAAAATGCCCAGAAAGATTATCAGGAACATGGGGATGACAGCTTCTGCAGCTACGATGAAATTGCTCAGCATAAGATTCGCTTCCCTTTCAGCGTTAAAAACAGGCTGAAACGTGTCAGCCTGTTTGTTTAAATTCTAAGTATGGTCAGCCGGCTAAAGATTTTAGTCACTGAAATCGATGGTGACTTCCTCAGTCTCATCCGTCGTGGATTCGACCCTGTAGACCTCCAGCTTTCCTTCCAGATATTTAAGGATCTCCGGATCATCCATGAGTTTACGCACTTTGCTCCTGATCTTGGCAGCTTTGATCTTCTTCTGGAAGATCTGCTTCTGCTTTTCGGTCAGTTCGATGAGATTCATCTCCGACTTGTCGATCAGATCCATGGCGTATTTGTTATATGCGTCGCAGCGTTCCAGCTCCAGATTTCTGGCGTAAACCACGGAATCCATTAAAGCTTTACGCTGTATCTCACTCAGAGAATTGTACTTTTCAAGATTCATTACAACTACATAAGGGCTATAGGTGTGATTCGTAAGGATACAATATTTCTCCAGGTTCTGATACTCTTCGTTGATGATGGTATCAAGATCGCTCTCCTGGCCATCTATCTTCTTTTTTTCGATAGCCTTGGCCCTCTTGGAGGCTTTCATAGTAACAGCCTTGGCGCCCATGGCCTCCCAGGCAACTTCGTCGATCTCGCTGGTGGAAGTGGCTATCTTGAGTTTTTTGAGGTCTGCCGGTTTCTTGACTTTTTTCTTATTGGTGGTCAGTTCCCTGAAACCATTTCCCCAAAGGGAAAGACATTTCAGCCCGTACTTCTCAAATGAAGCCTGCAGAGCGTCCGCCATCTCCGTAGTCAGGACTACGTTATGGACCTCTTCTTTGCTTTCGAACAGATAATACATGTCAAAGACGTGGAGGTCCTTGATGATAGGAGCAAAATCATCAGAAAGCCCGATGGCTATGTCAAGTTCGCCATCTATAACCTTCTGGAGTCTCTTCTTGCCGCTCACCGGGTTATCTTCGGTGTTCTCTTTGATGATAACCGTACCTGTGGAATATTCCTCCACCAGATCGCAGAGTTTGGCTACTCCCTCTTCCACAGGAATAGAATGCACGCTTCCCAGGGACAGCTCACTGGTGTTTCCCGTCAGGCCGCTTATGGGATTCGTCTGTTTCGACTCATCCTCGCCTTCCTGGGCGTCTTCTCCGCCCTCCTGAGCGTCCTCACCTTCCTGAGTTTCCTCTCCGCCATCCTGGGTCTGAGGCTCGTTGTTGTCTTCCCCGTTGTTTGCTGTATTATTGCCGCAGGCAGCAAATGTAAAGATTAAAGCCAGTATTAAAATTATAGCTATGATCTTTTTCATTATTACCTCCTGTCAACCAGGCAAATGCTCAGGTCTACATTTCCGGATATGCCGTTCACCTTACCAGTGCTGGTATATTGCCACATCTCAAACAGGTAAGGCCATTCGGTCTTTTCGGTATAGTGGGCAAGCCAGATGGGATAATCCGTGAGAAGTCTCAGGTCCACATCTTTCTTGAACCAGCTGGGATTGCCGTAGAGCATGGCTTTATAGCCCTTCTTCTTGATGACCTTAAGGAACGCGTCCGCGATCTCAGTTTTTTCCTGCACCGTAAGATTAGTTATCCTGTCGGCGCCGGCGATGGGCTCCATATCAAAGGCTATGGGTCCTTCGACCTTCTTGCCTTTGATATTCTTGAGGACGAACTTGGCTTCCTCCTGAGCTTCCTCGACGCTTACGGCCTGGGAGAAAAAGTACACTCCGTACTTCATTCCCGCCGCCTCTGCTTCTTCGGTGTTTACTTCATAGTATTCGTCCAGGTTCAGAAGACCTGTGGAATACCCTCTGTAGCCCAGGCGGATCATTGCCATATCGATCTTGTCCGCTGCCACCTTATCCCAGTTTATGTCCTTTTGGACATAGGATACATCAATAACATTAAGGTAATCGTAATCATCGCCCTTGTACACAACCCTGTTAGCCTTATTATGCTTGAAGGCTGACATATCATAGGTGTGCGTAGGGATCTCCTTGGGTTCTCCTAAGCCCTTGTACTCGTCTGAGCCATGGAGGAAATGACCCGCCAGAAATCCCAGGCAAAAAATCACCATTATCAATGCAATTATCTCAGTCCATGCCAGCTTGATACCGCCGGCCCCCTTTATGATCTTCACTGCTATATCCCCTTTTATTAGCGAGTTGTTTTCTTAACTTCGTTGTTTCCGTCGAGCAGTTCTTTTCTGGAAAGGTTGATTCTGTCCTGAGAGTCGATCTCGACTACCTTAACGGTAACCTTGTCGCCTACGTTCATGACGTCTTCTACCTTTTCAACTCTCTGCTTAGCCATCTTGGAAATGTGAAGGAGTCCTTCCTTACCGGGCAGGATCTCGATGAAAGCTCCAACGGAACCCTTAGCGGTGTTCAGGATGCGGGTAACGGTTCCTTCGTAGATCTCGCCAACCTCAACGTCCTTTGTGAGGATCTCGATCTCCTTCTTGCAAGCCTCTGTCATGGCTGCATCGGTTCCGTAGATGGATACAAGACCGTCATCGTTGATGTCGATCTTAACGCCATACTTGTCAACCATTCCATTGATGGTCTCGCCGCCCTTACCGATGACTATTCTGATCTTATCAGGATTGATTCTCAAGCTGAGAGCTCTGGGAGCCCACTTGGACATCTCTTCACGAGGTGCAGGGATCTCTTCGAGCATCTTTTCCATGATGAACATTCTGCCTTCCTTAGCCTGCTTAAGAGCTCTCTCAAGGATGTCTCTGGAAAGTCCGTGTACCTTGATATCCATCTGGATAGCGGTTACGCCGTCTTCAGTTCCGGTTACCTTGAAGTCCATGTCTCCAAGGAAGTCTTCCATTCCCTGGATATCGGAAAGGATAGCGAATTCGGATTCTCCGTCTTCCTTAACTCTCTCGATGAGTCCCATAGCGATACCTGCTACAGGCTTCTTGATGGGAACGCCGGCGTCCATGAGAGCCAAGCAGGATCCGCATGTGGATGCCATGGAGGATGATCCGTTGGATGAAAGTACGTCGGATACCACACGGATAGCATAAGGGAATTCCTCTACTGAAGGAATAACGGGAAGAAGAGCTCTCTCTGCTAAAGCACCATGTCCGATCTCACGTCTTCCGGGGGAACGGGGTGACTTTGCTTCTCCGGTGCAATATCCGGGGAAGTTATAGTGATGGATGTATCTCTTCTCTGTCTGCTCTGTGATACCGTCGATGGTCTGGGATTCAGAAGCGGGAGCCAGTGTGCAGGATGAAAGCACCTGTGTCTGTCCACGCTTGAAGAGTCCTGTACCGTGAACTCTGGGAAGGAGTCCGGTCTCGCAGAAGATAGGTCTGATCTCGTTGCAGGCTCTGGAGTCGGGACGTACGCCGTCGTCCAGGATCATGTTTCTGACGGATTCCTTGGTGATGTTGTAAAGGACAGCGTCCACGTCCTTGGAACCTTCAGGATAGATCTCTTCGAAGTGTTCCTTGGTCTCAACTTCAACCTTATCCATGTTCTCAAGTCTTTCGAGCTTGTCATATGTATGGATAGCTTCCTTCATCTTCTCGGTAGCGTATTCTCTTACAGCCTGATCGATCTCTTCTGAAGGCTTGTAGAGGTTGACTTCCATCTTAGGTCTGCCAACTTCTGCTACGATCTGATCGATGAATTCAACCAGTCTCTTGATCTCTTCATGAGCAAAAAGAATAGCGTCCAGCATGTCCATTTCAGGAACTTCCTTAGCACCGGCTTCTACCATCATGATAGCTTCCTTGGTTCCTGCTACGGTCATGTCGATGTCGGATACTTCTCTCTGAGCAAGTGTGGGGTTGATGACGAACTGTCCGTCAACTCTTCCTACCTTTACTGCAGCAGTAGGGCCGTCCCAGGGAATGTCAGATGTAGCGATGGCTACGGATGAACCGATCATGGCTGCGATCTCGGGTGAGCAGTCCTGGTCAACTGACATGCATGTGGCTACTACTACTACGTCGTTATAGAATCCCTTGGGGAATAAAGGTCTCAGCGGTCTGTCGATAAGTCTGGAAGTGAGGATGGCGTGTTCTGAAGGACGTCCCTCTCTCTTGATGAATCCGCCGGGAATCTTACCCACGGAGTACATCTTTTCCTCGAAGTCGCAGCTTAAGGGGAAGAAATCCATTCCCTCTCTGGGCTCCTTGGAAGCACATACGGTAACGCTTACTACTGTATCACCATACTGTACCCAAACCTGTCCGTTGGCCTGCTCGCAGACCTTGCCGATCTCCAGCTGAAGAAGTCTTCCTCCAAGTGGATATCTGAATGTTCTGTAATCTGTAAATCTTGGCATTGCAACTACCTCCTGTAATGCGTATAACAAAAAATAAAAGGCGAGGTTCTGCCCCGCCCATAATATCAAATTTTACTTTCTCAATCCTAAGCGAGCGATAAGAGTTCTGTATCTCTCAAGGTCATTCTCCTTAAGATAAGCAAGCATGTTTCTTCTCTGACCTACCATCTTGAGAAGGCCTCTTCTGGAGTGATGGTCCTTCTTGTGAACCTTAAGGTGCTCGTTGAGGTCATTGATTCTGTAGGTAAGAATAGCAACCTGAACTTCAGGGGAACCTGTGTCACCCTCTTTAAGCTGATATTCCTTGATGATTTCCTGTTTTTTCTCTTTTGTGATCATTTGTTTTCTCCTTTTCATTAATACGCCGGATCCTGAGTAGTACGTTGGAGTGTCGTGACGCTAAGCATCCGGTAAATTTTCGAACGATTAATAATAGCACGATTGACCCTTGATTGTCAATATTTTTTTGGTGCAAAACACTCATTTCTCATAGATATCTCTACAGTGTCCTATGGACATTGCCAGAATGACAAGTTTCTCATCTTTTGTGAGGCAAATCAGGCAATAATCTCCTCTGTCGCACATTGTAGTGCAAAACACTGCTTTGTCAAAGACAGCAACTACTTCCATGAAATATCAAGTTTTCTCTTATTCTTCGCGCAGTCTGTAAGATACAGATTAATCAGAGTCTGATAAGGGATACCTGTTTCAACCGCCTGCTCCTTGAAGTAATCGATTATGAATGGAGCAAGTTTAATCGTGATCTGCTTCTTCAGTTCCCTGGCGTATGGATTTGGGCGGGGATTTAATTTATCAATATCATATTCCTTCAGCATATCTTTGTACCTCTTTCTTTGTTGCCTTACGTGCAGATATTATCCGAATTACAGTTTCAGATTCCCTGTAACAATGACATACAATACATACCCTTGTTTTTTCACTCTTATCCCATTCAAAAATAAACATAAAATACCCGCCTTTGAAATGTTTATATCATAATTATAATGTATTTACTTAATAATGTCAAGAAGATAAAAAACACCGGCGACCTTTTTATCAAGTCGCCGGCAAAAGTTGTCTTTATTATATATCGTTTCTCACCAGATCTTCCAGAGTTTCGCCCTTAACAGCCACATAGCTTTCATTGCCGCCTCTCAACATTATTGTAGCCGGTATGGGCAGCTTATTATAGCGAGATGCCATGGCGTAGTGGTAAGCTCCCGCGGTGCAAAGTGCGATGATATCATACCTTCCTACGCTTTCGGGAAGCATGACTCCTTCCTGAAGAATATCTCCGGACTCACAGCAACGTCCGACTACCGATGCTTTGAAGGTGCATGGCTCGTTCATCTTGTTTGCCACATAGATCGTGTAAGCAGACTTATACAGCGCGTATCTGGGGCTGTCAGGCATGCCTCCATCTATGGATACATAATTCTTGTATCCGGGGATCTTCTTTACAGTGCCTGCTGTATAGAGCACCATGCCGGCGTCTGCTACTATGGATCTGCCTGGTTCCATGTGGATCTCCGGAAGTTCCAATCCCAATCTCTCACAGGCTGCCTTAACGGCAACTGACACCTCTCTTACTTTGTTATCTATATCAAGATAAGGATCCGAATCCACATAGCGCACACCATAGCCTCCGCCAAGATCAAGCTCATCAGCAGTAAAGCCCAGCTTATCTCTGCACTCTGCTATGAACTCCAGCATGATTACAGCTGCCCTCTCAAAGACATCTTCAGTAAATACCTGAGAACCAACGTGGCAGTGGAAACCTTTGAGCTCTATATGCGGCTGCTTCAGAGTATATTCAGTGATCTCCAAAGCCTGTCCGGTCTCAATGGCTGTACCAAACTTAGAGTCCACCTTGCCCGTTGCCACCTCCTCAAAGGTATGAGGATCGATGCCGGGAGAAAGGCGAAGCAGCATCTTTTGTTTAATACCCCTTCTGGATGCTTCTGCTTCTACCGCCTTAACCTCTTCAACATTGTCCGCCACAAAATATCCGATACCGTGGTCCATGGCAAATGCTATATCCCAATCGGTCTTATTATTTGAATGGAAGTAAGCTTTGGACAGATCGAAACCTGCGTTAAGCGCCGTGTAAATCTCACCGGATGAAACCACGTCTATGCCCATGCCCTCTTCAGTCATTATCTCGTATATGCGCTTGAAGCTGTTGGCCTTTGATGCATAAAGAGGGATCGCTCTATCGTCGAAATATTTCAGGAAGGCCGCCTTATATGCTCTGCATTTCTCACGAATCTTATCCTCGTCCATGAGATATACAGGCGTGCCGTATTTTTTTGCAAGTTCAACCGTATCCTGTCCCGCGAACAAGAGATGTCCTTCTTTTGAAACAGATAAATTATCACAGATCATATAATCACCTACTTTTCTATGATTCTGACTATTTATACATATATTTTAATAGTTTTATGCGTTCTGTGCAATCCTCTTTTGAAGCCAATCTTTACCATCAACAAAACGCGATACGATAAATGATGTTACATAGTCGCCTGAAGAGTTGATCATAGTTGCAGGAGGATCTACCAGATTACCGATAGCTACTAAAATAGGGAATGCCAATTCGATCTGTGTAGGGAAGAATATTGAGCAAATAATGTACTCTCCGATATATCCACCGCCGGGAACGCCGGACATTCCAACTGATGAAAGAACTGCTACGAGTACGATGGGAATCAGCTGGCCCCAGCTGAGAGGCTGACCGAATACTCCGAGTACAAAAGCGATCTTAAGTACGCAGGAGAAGCAAGATCCGTCCATATGCATGGTCGCTCCTAAAGGAAGTACCATCTCGGATACGTCCTTTGAAATACCTGTCTCTTCAGCAACTTCCATATTTGTAGGGATGGTAGCTACAGATGAACAAGTACCAAGGGATACTACTGCAGGTCTTGCGATGTGTGAGAACATTACCTTAACAGCTCCCTTGCCGCCTCCGAAGTATGCGAACAGAGGAAATGCCGTAAAGATATATACAAAGCAAAGCGGGTAGTAAACAAGCATTGCACGTCCATAAGATTCAGTGATCATTGAACCATAGTCTGCAACCAGTCCAGCAAAAATAGCAAAGAATGCTATAGGCGCATAATATGTAACGATCTTTACAAATTTCAGCATGACTTCTGTAAGTCCGTGCAGGAAATTAGTGACTACGCCCTCTCCATTTTCAGCCAGGTTAGTGGCAAAACCGAACAGCAGAGAGAATACAATGAGCGGAAGCATAGCTCTTCTGGAAAGCAGCCCAACGAAATCATTTGCCGTAAAGAAGTTTACGATCATGTCGCTTGTGCTGGCATATTCACCCATTTCTTCTGATTCAATATTTTCCCAAGGAGTGAGTACTGGCGGGAAGATCTTCATAAGTATGAACATGATAACAGCTGCGATAGCTCCTGTAATCACGAAAGTTACAACCGTAGTTCCCAGAATCTTACCTGCTCTCTTTTTTGACTTCATGCCGGCAATAGATCCCGCGATTGATGCAAATACCAACGGAACTACTATACAGAACATCATGTTAATAAAGACTTTTCCCAGTGGGCTGATGGCAGCCGCAAATCCAGGCGCTACCCATCCTGCAATACAACCAAGGATCATTGCACCGATCAGTATCGCAAGGAAGCGGTAGTTCTTCATTACTTCATTCTTTTGCATTACAATTCACCTCCAATTATAATTCCAATTCCTCATCAAGGACATCACCTTTAGCCACTATGTTAGTTGGTCCTTTCAGATAAATATTATTTATATGACCAGGGTCTTTTTTGTCCCTGTCGATATCAACGTTTAACCGTCCGCCTCTCACATCTACTTTGACGTCCTTGCCCGACACCAAACCTTTAAGCGTGAGTACTGTAACAACGGAACCTGTTCCGGTGCCGCAAGCATAGGTAAAGTCTTCCACGCCTCTTTCATATGTTTTTTCGATAATATGGTCATTTCCTATCAGTTCATAGAAATTGACGTTTGCTCCTTTGGGATAGCCTTCATAAAACCTGATGGCCCTTCCAAGCTCAAAGAGCTTATCCGAAGGATACTTTTCCAAGTCCTTTATCTCCACAACGCTGTGGGGTATGCCGGGATCACCGAGTTCCACATAAGATGCTTGGATATGTTTATCTCCCACTTTTATATCCTCGTCCAGTTTGATTACACTCGGATCATTCAGCCTTATTTTGTAGGTGCGTTCAGACATCCTTTTACCGGTCACAAGACCTGCGGTGGTTTCTATCTTCTGAGTCTCGCCCGATAATCCGGTCTCGTAACCGTAGCGGCATATACAGCGGGCGCCATTTCCGCACATTTCTCCCAAACTTCCGTCAGAATTAAAAAACATCATCTTAAAATCTGCTTTATATTTGTATTCCTCGGAAGGCTGGGTTACAACCATAAATCCGTCCGCACCGATGGACAAATGCCTTTCACACAAGGTCTCCGCTATATATGGAAACTTTTCAGCCGGAATAGTCCCTTTAAAATTGTTTATGATAATGAAGTCATTTCCGGCGCCGTTCATTTTCCAGAATTCCATAATTATCTCCTATCTTGTACCCTCATATTCATCTTTAAGCATGGAGTAATACATTCTTCCGACATATTCTCCATCATAATAAAAATAATCTCTCAGCGTTCCTTCATATGTGAAGCCGCACTTTTCGATGACCCTTTTTGATGGTAAATTGATGGTCTTTGTGCATATTTGTATTTTATGAAGGCCTATCTTTTCAAAGCCATATCGTATAAGTGCTTTGGTAGCTTCCGTAGCATAGCCTTTGCACTGGAATTCAGATCCTATGCAATATTCGATCTCAGCAAAATGATTGTTCGAATCTACAAGGAAAAAGGCAATCTGACCTATACACCCATGTCCATCCTTATCCGTTACAGCCCACCTGTAATAATCACTTCTTTCATATGAACCGATATACTTGCTCAATAAGCCTTTTACCTCATCAAGGGTTTTATAAATCGGTTCTGCATACATAAACTGGATTTTCTCATCAGAAGCCCAATATCCGAGCATAGCCTCTGCATCAGAGTATTCAAAAGGCCTGAGTATAAGGTTTTTAGTTTCTATTGGCAGCGTTCCGCAGTGTTTCAACATTTCGATCACCTATCCCTCTGTCATTTTTCATAGCCCTTTAGCTCAATAAATAGCAAAAACGATGCCAAATCACAAAACCCTTAAAAACTGAGGTTTTCATGCTAGCATCGTTTATTATCCAGCGATATTTTCCCGATTTTCGGAATAACGATTCCTTAAATTAGGAAATTATTTCGTATTTTTTTAATTTTTCATAAAATGCCGTTTTACTGATTCCGAGCATTTTTATGGCTTCTGCATTATTTCCGCCACTGCTTTCAATAGCACGCAAAAGCATCTTTTTCTCTGTTTCCTCCAACGTGTGTTTTAGATTGCCGTCCATCCAAGTGGAAGAATCATCTGCTTCACTGTTTGCAGGAAGTTCAAAATCATCTAACGCCAGGTAATCTTCATAGATCATTGGAGCCTCGCACATTGCTACTGCTCTCATAATGACGTTTTCAAGTTCTCTGACGTTTCCCGGCCAGGAGTACTCCATTATTTTTCTATAGGCACTTTCAGAAATTGTTTTAAGCTCTACTCCGTTTTCACGGCATGCCGCTTCAAGGAACAGATCCGTCAATTCTCTGAGGTCTCCCTTACGCGCTCTTAACGGTGGAATATAAATAGGGAATACATTGAGCCTGTAGTACAGATCTTTACGGAACTTACCCTCATTTACTGCTTTCTTTATGTCCATATTGGTCGCAGCAATTACTCGTACATTTACATCTATGGGCTTGGCAGATCCTACGCGATATATTTTTTTGCTCTGTAATACCTGAAGAAGTTTCACCTGTGAAGTTAAAGGTATTTCACCGATCTCATCCAAAAAGATCGTTCCGCCATTAGCTTCTTCGAAATATCCGGCTTTACCCTTTGCCAGCGCACCCGTGAAAGAGCCTCCAACATATCCAAATAACTCACTTTCAAATAAGTTAGGCGGAATAGCGCTGCAGTTTACTTCCACAAATGGTCTGGAGCTTCCGCTCAGATCATGGATCTCTCTGGCTAATCGTGTTTTACCAGTACCGCTTTCTCCGGTGATCAGCACACCGAATTTACCTTTGGATGCCCTGAAAGCCATCTGCTTGACCTCAAGGATCTCAGGCGTACTTCCGCTGAGTCCCTCCGAATCCTCGAAAATGCTTTCTCTTATGTGTGGCAGTCTCTTAGTTCTCTGGTATTCCTCAAGTTGCTCAATGAGCTTATTACGGCCTTCAGCCAGATAAGCGAGAGAAGATGCATCCATGATGGTAATGTAAACTCCATCATATCTGCACCACTGCTTGCTTCTGATGATATTACAGTAAAATCCCCTCTTATATATCTCAAAAATACCATCATAGAACTCATCTTTTTTGCTCTTTAACATTTTATCAATAAGTTCTACGAATTCTTCTCCAAAAATGCTGTCCTGATATGGCGTGCCGATAATGCGATCCTTCTCAGTTCCTCCCTCTGTGAGTTTCGCCAGGAAGGCTTTGCCCCTCAGGAGTTTGCCTATCTCTTCTCTACGATATCCGTAGCCCCTTGCCTGGAAAAACTTGACGGATCCGGTATTACCGTCCAGCACCACCATGTGGCCAACTGCTTCGAAGTATGACATATAGTAGGACTCACCATTGGCTCTGATCTTTATGGACTGTCTGCCGAAATCAATCATACTTTCTATGTCCTGTCCGTTTCTGACAGTCCTTAGGACCAGTTCACCATTGGGATTGTAGTTGGAAGCGTACTTATATTCAGGTCCGTTCTTCTTCCCGGTATTGATGCTGCTCAAACCTGAAGAAGAATAAACTCCTACCGCGAGAATCGCGTCGCCTTCTTTGATGTCCTTATCCTTTATACCTATGTATTCCAGATCTTCAAGCTTTAGGTCATCGTCGTTTCCAATGGCATTATCCGCTATGATCACTATATCGCCATCAGAAATAACTCCCCCTTCGTGCACATTATCGCTCTCAAGGATTATTCCTGTTACCTTTCTGGCCAACCTGGAATATGCACGGATCACACCCTTTTCATCTATATAGATCAATCCGCGTCCGCTATTCTCTATAATGTTTTCAATAGTACTGATATAATCATCCATTTTATTACCCCTAAATCACATGATCTCATCAGATTCCATGATACTCCCTGGCCGCATTGCAGTCCTTGGTGATCTGCTCGCAAAGCTCGCCGATTGATGCGAACTTGGCTTCGGGCCTGGTCATCTTGATGAACTCTATCATTATCTGCTTGCCGTAGAGTTCCTTATCGAAGTTGAAAATGTGAGTCTCCATGTTTTTTGCGAAAGTACCGATGGTGGGCTTGACGCCTACGTTTGTGATGGAAGGATACTTCACGCCGTTATAGATGCAGTTGGTGATGTAAACTCCGTTGGGTGGGGTCACCATGGTCTCGTCGATCATAATGTTTGAAGTCGGGAAGCCGATGGACTTGCCCAGGCGGTTGCCTACGACCACTTCGCCTCCGATGGAGTAGTTTCTGCCCAGATATCTGTCGCACTCGTCCATGTCGCCTGCCTTGATGAGCTGACGGA
This sequence comes from Bacillota bacterium, assembly GCA_017394515.1. Taxonomy (GTDB): domain Bacteria; phylum Bacillota; class Clostridia; order Peptostreptococcales; family Anaerovoracaceae; genus RUG754. Next base: position 100,476 of record JAFPXY010000016.1, read on the forward strand.
TGAGAGTGCTGGAAACCACCTCGCCGTCCACCATGACGGGAGGGATCTGGTTCACGCCGAAACCGTACTTTTGGCCCAGAGTCTTAAGCAGTTCGCCGTCGCCTCCGGCCTTATAGCCATAGCGATAGTTGAACCCGCAAAAAACATCCTTCGCATTGAACCTATCCACCAAAAGCTCCTTCACGTAGCGCTCAGGATCCATGGTCATGATCTCCGGGGTGAACTCGATGTCGAAGTAATAATCCACTCCCAGAGATTCAATCAAAGCCTGCTTTTCTTCGTTATACACGATATTTTTGATGGGCTTTGCTCCGGGTATCAAATTTTTTGGATGATTTGAAAATGTGAACACCGCGGATTTTTCAGGGCTTCCCTGGGAGGTCTTCTTTCTGGCGTTGGCTACAGCGCGCTTGATGAGCTCCTGGTGTCCCACGTGGACACCATCGAAATTGCCCAGAGCCACGGATGTTTTAGGTATATCTTTTATATCTTCAAGCTTATTAAATACTATCATTTCAAGCCTTTCAAACTATATTCTTTTAAAGACCTTTTCCGGAACCAACTTATGATATTTATCACTGTGCTTGGCTATTCCCGTAAAGGCCCTGCCACCCTCCGGCAGCTCCTCGTATATTCTGTACAAAAGAGCGTATTCCGGGTGGAGTTTGAGTCCCGGGTGGGACCCGATGTTTCTTTCTTTTTCGATTCTGTCGTATTCGGCAGCCTCTCTTCCCAGTTCCGAGATCCAGGTCGGTGTTTCGGGATGCTCCATCATTTTGACTTCTCTGTATCCCAGGTGCCAGCCGTCCAAAAATCTTCTGGCGTTTTCAGGGCTTACCAAAGCTGAACCGAAATGGGTGAGCGGAAAATCCGCTCCCAGGATGAACTTTTCCATGTCCTCCGGGATCTCCTCACCGAAGGGCACATTTCTCTTCACCTTTGTCTTTTCCTCATCTATGAAGGACACCCTGCCGGCCTTGACGGCCACCACAGTGATCTCCTCCAGGCTGGAGGCGTTTTCAAGGTTAAAGGCGCCGGATGCCGTGCGCTTAAGGGCTGTCATGGCAGCTCCGCATCCCAGGGTCTCGCCTATGTCTCTTGAAATGGATCTGATATAGGTTCCCTTGGAGCAGGTCACCGTGAATCTTATCTTAGGCAGATCGATCTCATCGATGGTCAGGCTATCGATCCACACCCTCCTCGGGCGGATCTTATCCTTGATTTCCTCCGGGATCTCCTCCCCGGCATGTATGTATTCATAGAGCCTGCGGCCCTGAATGCGAACCGCTGATGTGAGGGGTGGGATCTGGTCCAGCATGCCTGAAAATGTGGGAAGAGGATTTTTTGCATCATGGTTTTCAGGAAGAAGTTTCCTAAAAGCTTCTATGACGTCTTCCTCGGTGATGTCTTCCACGGATGACACCTCTTCCAGATTTCCTGTAATGTCCAGGCTGTCCGTCCGCTTTCCCAGTTCGATCTCGGTCTCGTAGGTCTTCAGGTCCCAGTCCAGGTACTCGGCGATTCGAGTGCCTCGGTTAATGAGGATGGGAAGCACCCCCTCCGCCATGGGATCCAGGGTACCGGTGTGACCCAGTTTTTTGATGCCCAGGGCTGCCCTCACCTTGTAGATCACGTCGTTGGAGGTCATGCCTGCGGGCTTATATACATTGATTATTCCGTCTTTCATAGTTCTTTGAGAGCGTTTTCCACTTCTCTGGAAATGAGCTCAACCGCCTCCTGAATGGACATATAAAGGGTGCAGCCCGCAGCCTTTCTGTGGCCGCCTCCATTGTGGGCCTTTGCGATGGCCGCTACATCCGCATCAGACTTGGATCTGAAGGAAACACGGATCACCTTGTGGTCCTTTTCCTTGAGAAAAGCGACGACCTCCACGCCTCCTATAGAGCGCATGACGTTTACCACTGAATCGGTCTCGCCTTCCTTAACACCGATATTTGTGAGATCTTCCTTGGTCACGTATGAGATAGCTCCTCTTCCTTCGGATACCAGCGTCATATGATCCAGGGCGAGATTTCTGATCTTTACCTCTTCCAAGCGTATGTTCTCATAGATTTCTACAGAGACCTTGTTGGTATCCACATCCCAGTCGCTTATCTCAGCCATTACCTCAAAGCACTTGCGATTGGTGTTGGAATACTGGAAGTTGCCGGTATCCGTTGTAATGGCCGCAAAAAGCGCTTCGCCGATCTCCTTGTCCGGCACCAGCTTAAAGCTGGTCATGGAATTGAGTTCCTTCAAAAGATCAAATACCAGGATTCCTGTGGCTGCGGCATCAGGATCGATTACCGAGTAGTCAGCTATGCCGTGGCTAGTTCCATCCTCTTCTGTAGTTATGGATGTGCCGTGATGGTCCAGACAAAGGGTCGTCTTGGCAGCTTTGAATTTGTCCTCGTAGGGTCTGAAGCGGTCCCAGCCGCCGCAGTCTACCGCCATGGAAACATCCAGATTACAATCTGCTATGACATCCGGATCATCGGTGAAATATGGCATGCCCTTCTCATCTATTATCATGAAATCCAGATTGTGAGGTATCTCATCTTTGTAGAGTGCGAAAACATTCTTGTCCATCTTTCTCAAAGCCTTGGCAATGGCCACGCAGGAGCCGACAGCGTCTCCGTCTGTTCCCACGTGAGGGTAGAGAAGAATGTTTTTTGCGCCTATTAATTTTTCCGCGACCTCTCGCAAATTATTCATTTAATCCTCCGTTTATCACGCGATCAGAATCGTCCGCACGATAGCTTCTACATATTCAAGATCTATACTGCCATCTTTATCATACGTAAGTATCAGGTTATCCCAGGGGACAATATCACAACATGTATACAAATCGGTCTTTTCGTAATACCTTCTGCGATATATCAAATCATCCATCATTCCGCAGTGTTCCCAGTAGAATATCTTACCGTCGGATTTCCTTCTGATGGTAAAATCAGGTACGATCCGCCGCCCATTCAGATAGATGACCTCCTCATATCGGAACTCAATGCCATTAGCATATAAAACTTCACAAATAGATACTTCTGATTTAGACCTGACCTTAAGGCCACGTGATGTGGTATGAATCTTTTCCTCAGGCTTATATTCAGACATTTTGTACTGAGCACGAGCCCATTCGCTGGGTTCATACTTTATTTGTTCCAGTTCCGAGACAGCTATTGAAATATCGTGTATATCTAGTCTAGGGTTGTCTCTGTAAACCTCTGTCATCAATTCCGTAGGACTGATGTCCCGATATAGATGCTGTATATTTTCCAAGATATTAAGATCGGCATCGACCATTTTTAGTTTGGTGTTTATACATATGCCTTTTAAGATATCGTAGAACTCGGTTCCCTTTGGTTTTACGATTTTTCGTTTACGCTTACCTTCTGCTCTGTATACTTTATAATATACTACTTTACCATCATTTTTGGTTTTCATAAGTTTAAACAGAGGATATCGCTTTTGCTGTTCTTTTAATTCAAGTTGCCTTGAACGCATCCATTTTGATTCCTCTCTCAAATCCTTTTGAAAAATCATTTTTTACCCCTTCTTGTAATTTACTTGTCTTATCGTATCCGAAGTGTCAGATGTTGATAGTTTTGCGATAATTGACACGATTATCTTTCACGAAAAGTGTCAGATGTTGAAACTTTTGTGATAATTGACACGATTTTTTTCTTTAAAAAGTGTCAAATGTTGATGCTTTTGCAATTATTGACACGATATCCCCTTTTTTCGCATCAAATTGTTCTTAAGCATATTTTTTGCGTGTCAAATATTGGATATCTCCTTAAATTTGACACGATTCTCCCCTTAAAATCGTGTCAAAAAACGTCAATTCACACAAATCTGACACGACGTCGTCAATCAAAAATCTTCCTCATCCTCCACTTCGTTGGGATCCACTGCGTGGTACTCATCGAAGGGAAGCGTGGAAAGTATCTCGTCGATGTGTCTTCCGTACTCGGCGGCTGTGTCCATCCTGAAAATGAGTTCAGGAATACGACGCACCTTAAGTGCCTTGGCCATTTCCTTCTTGAAAAGGCCTTTGGCTGAGTTCATGCCGGAAAGCACATCCTCCTGCTGTGCAGCCTTGGTATCAGGATCGTTTCCAAAGCTGAGGGTTGTCAGATACACATAGGCGAAGGATCCGTCGTTGGTCACTTCCACGTCCGTAACGTTTACGAAGTTCTCAGTGATCCTGGGATCTTTTACACCGTTGACCAGGAGCTCACCTATGATCTTGCGAATTTCTCCCGCCATACGGTCGGGTCTATGATTTTTACCCATTATTAGCTCCTTTCATTCTTCGCTCCGCCGCGCAAAAAACTCGCACCCCGGAGTTTCTCTTCGCCCCGCCGCGAATTAATTCGCAGACAGAGCCTTTATTAGGATGAGGCGGACTGCACCAAAGGCGCAGTCCGCTCGATTTTTATTTTCTTTCTACCTCGACCATGTGGAAGCACTCGATGGTGTCGCCTTCCTTGATGTCGTTGTAGTTTTCGATACCGATACCGCACTCGTAACCCTGGTTGACTTCCTTGGCGTCATCCTTGTAACGCTTGAGGGAGCTGATGGTTCCTTCGTGGATAACGATACCGTCACGTACAAGTCTTACTTCAGCGTTTCTCATGACCTTACCTTCCTGTACGTAAGCACCGGCGATGGTACCAACGTTAGGTACTCTGAAGGTTGTACGTACTTCGACCTTACCAAGGACTTCTTCCTTGAACTCAGGATCGAGCATACCCTTCATAGCGTCACTGATCTCATTGATGATATCGTAGATTACTCTGTAAAGTCTGATCTGTACGTTTTCGCTGTCTGCATAGGTGGTAACAGCTGTGGTAGGACGTACGTTGAAACCGATGATGATGGATCCTGTAGTGGATGCCAGCATTACGTCGGACTCGTTGATGGTACCTACACCTGTGTGTACCACTTTGACTCTTACGTTCTCGTTGGAGAGCTTCTCCAGAGAGGAAACGATAGCTTCCACTGAACCAGCCACGTCAGCCTTGACGATGAGGTTGAGATCCTTGACCTCGCCCTCCTGGATCTGGCTGAAGAGCTGTTCCAGAGTGGAGGAAGCGTTCCTTGCCAGAACTTCTTCTCTCAGCTTCTGTCTTCTGCTCTCTGCGATCTCTCTTGCGACCTTGTCGTCCTTAACAGCGTTGAATTCGTCACCTGCTACAGGTACGTCGTCGAGACCCAGGATCTCAACTGCTGTGGCAGGGCCTGCCTTTGAGATCTTCTTTCCGCGATAGTCTGTCATGAGACGGATCCTGCCGTAGCAGTTACCGACTACGACGGACTGGCCGGACTTAAGAGTACCGTTGTCCACGAGAAGTGTGGCCACGGGACCTCTGGTCTTGTCCAGTCTGGCTTCAACAACTGAACCCTTAGCCATACGGTTGGGGTTAGCCTTGAGTTCCAGAACCTCTGCCTGGAGAAGGATCATTTCAAGAAGGTTGGTGATGCCTTCGCCGGTCTTAGCGGATACAGGTACGCAGATGGTATCTCCGCCCCAGTCTTCTACTAAGATGTTGTGTTCTGTGAGTTCCTGCTTAACTCTGTCCGGGTTAGCGCCGGGCTTATCTATTTTGTTGATGGCTACTATGATGGGAACGCCTGCAGCCTTAGCGTGGGAAATGGATTCCACGGTCTGAGGCATTACACCGTCGTCAGCAGCTACAACGAGAACTGCTATATCAGTTACGTGAGCTCCACGAGCACGCATTGCGGTGAAAGCTTCGTGTCCCGGGGTATCCAGGAAAACGATCTTTTCGCCGTTGATATATACTTCGGAAGCACCGATGTGCTGGGTGATACCACCGGCTTCGCCAAGAGCTACGTTGGTCTTACGGATAGCGTCCAGAAGGGAAGTTTTACCGTGGTCAACGTGTCCCATTACGGTTACGAAAGGTGCACGAGGTACCAGATCTTCTTCCTTATCCTCGAAGTCTTCGATACCTTCTTCAACGTCATCCTCTTCAACCTTAGCAACTACGATGGAGATGCCCAGTTCGTCTGCAAGGATAGTAACTGTATCTTCGTCCAGGTTCTGGTTGATGTTTGCCATGATGCCCATCTTCATGAGAGCCATAATGACGGTGTTCATGCTGATGTCGGCCTGCTCACAGAATCCGCCGACGGTGATAGGAACGGTGATGGCGATGGTGCCTGTAGGCATATCGTCAAGGATATCCGGTTCTTCTTCAACCACCTGCTGCTGTTTGTACTTGGAGTGCTTCTTAGGCTTCTCAGCCTTCTCAAGGGAACGCATTTCCATAGCCTTCTTTGATTTCTTTCCGCCGTTCTCAAGCTTGCTGAACTTATCGTGTTCTTTGTCGCCTTTGCCCTTCTTATCAGCCTTGCCGCCGAATCTCTGGGACTGGTTTGCCTGAACGGAGAAATCTCTGACTCTGGGCTTCTTGTCAGCTGCCTTGGACTGTCCGCGATTGTCGGAATCCTTGTCCTTATCGGCACCTCTGCCCTGGTTCTGGCCCTTCTTCTTGGGCTTATCGGAATCAGCGCCGCGCTTGCCGCCGTCCTTTCTTCTGTCGTTTCTGTCGCCCTTTTCTGATCTCTCGTTCTTCTTCTTGGCGTTTTCAGCTTTTCTGGCTTCCTCTCTCTTCTTTCTTTCGAGAGCAGCAGCTTCCTCTTCAGCCTTTACTTCTGCGGCCTTCTTGATGATCTTCGGGCCTACGAATTCAGGCTTCTTAGGAGCAGCCTTAGGTTCCTTCTTAGCCTTGGCTTCTGCCTTAGCTTCTGCCTTAGGAGCTTCAGCCTTTGCGGGAGCTTCCTTTTCTTCAGTCTTGGGAGCAGCCTTCTTTTCAGCCTTTGGAGCTGCCTTCTTAGGAGTTTCAGCTTTAACAGCTTCAGCCTTTTCCTCGGCCTTAGGAGCTTCTGCCTTCACAGGCTCTGCCTTCTCTTCGACCTTTGCAGGCTCTTCTGCCTTAGGAGGCTCTGCCTTCTTCTCAGCCTTTGCCTTTTTAGGAGCTTCAGTCTTTACAGGTTCTTCTACCTTAACAGCCTCAGCCTTTACGGGTTCTTCCTTAACTTCTGCTTTAGGCTCTTCAACCTTAGCCTTCTTAGGGGCAGCCTTAGGTTCTGCCTTAGGAGCGGTCTCAACGACTGCTTCCTTGTTTACAACTTCCTGAACCTTATCGCCAATTGCCTTATCGGTCACTTCCTTTGCCACAGGAGTCATGCCCCTGGGAATCCTGGAAGTTCTGTTTTCTAATTCTTTGTTAACGACAGGAGTGCCGATGAACTGACGTCTGGCACCTGTCTGAGGCTTAGCCTGAGCCTGGGTGGTGGCAGCCGGCTTGGCAGTAGCTGTGTTCCTGGTGGGGATCACGGCAGCCTTGACGGTGACACGGGGCTCGTCGCCCTTTGCATCCTGCTTCTTAGGCGTTGCCTTTACTATTTTGGTTTCTTTGGTGTTTGATTCTGTCATATAATACACCTCCTGGTTATTTACTGGTATTGTCAATCGTATTCACGATAACTTCTGCGAAATTTTCATCGGTAATGCAAAACACCCCCGCGCCATACTTTCCCGTATAGTGACCTAAGTCTTCTGCCTTACCGTAGACCCTGTACTCTACTTCGTTCTGCTTGGCTGAGAAAAGGACTTTCTCCTTGCCGTTCTCTGCCAGATCTTCAGCTACGATGAGAAGGCGGGCCTTGCCTCTGGCCATAGTGAAAATGCATGTATTGGTTCCTGCAGCGAGCTTACCTGCCTTGGCAGCAAAACCCATGTAGGACGCAAGTTTTTTGTCGTAATATTGCTTCCTCTGTTCCGGGGAAAGCGCATTAAGATCAATTTCCTGCTTGTTCTTTTTCATTCTCCCCTCCGGAATTCAGCTCTCTTCCTCTTGATCGCCTTCTTGAGGCACTCTTCGGAGCCCTTGCAAATGTACGCTCCTCTTCCGGGAGCCTTGCCTGTAGGGTCATAGAGGTAGATCTTTTCCATGGGACGGATAACGTATCTGTCCAGTTCTTCCTTGGGTTTAGACTGATTACAGCCTATGCATCTTCTAAGTGGTATGGCTCTGTTAATCATTTTTAACCTCTTACTCGTTGTCTTCAGACTCGACTTCGGTGATCTCTTCGTTTCCAAAATACTGGCTGTGGCTCTTGATATCGATCTTCCAGCCGGAAACTCTGGCAGCAAGACGGACGTTCTGTCCTTCCTTACCGATAGCCAGTGAAAGCTGATAGTCGGGAACCACTACCTGAGCCATCTTTTCGTCGGGATCGGGCACGATAACGCGCTCTACCTTAGCGGGGCTCAAAACGTTAGCGATCAGCTCGTCTGTATCTTCAGACCATGGGATAATGTCTACCTTTTCGCCGTTAAGTTCGTCTACGATAGCCTGAACGCGGGTTCCTCTGGTTCCTACGCAGGAGCCTACAGGGTCCACGTTCTCATACTCAGTGTAAACAGCCATCTTGGTGCGGGAACCGGCTTCGCGGGCGATGCCCTTGATAACTACGGTGCCGTCCTCGATTTCGGGAACCTCCAGCTCGAAAAGTCTCTTGACTAAGCCGGGATGGCTCCTTGACAGGAATACCTGAGGTCCCTTGTTGGTCTTTCTTACATCCATGATGTAGACCTTGATCCTGTCGTTTACTCTGTATTTCTCTCCCTTCACCTGTTCGTTAGGTGAAAGGATACCTTCTGTATTTCCTAAGTTTACAAAGATCGTGTCGTTGGAGATTCTCTCTACCTTACCGGTTACGATCTCGCCCTGGCGGGAGATGAAGTTGTCATAGATCATTCCTCTCTCAGCCTCTCTGATCCTCTGAACTACCACCTGCTTGGCAGTCTGAGCAGCGATACGACCGAAGTCTGCAGGGTTTACCTGGAACTCGATGATGTCGCCGATCTCATAGCGGTCGTCGATCTCTCTGGCTTCTTCAAGGGTCATCTGAGTCTCTTCGTCCTCAAGCTCTTCAACTACGTCCATCTGCATGAATGCAAGGATCTCGCCGGTCTGCTGGTTGATCTCTACTCTGACATTCTGGTGAGATGTACCGAAGTTCTTCTTATAAGCTGAAACTACTGCTGACTCGATAGCCTCGAAGATCACGTCTTTGGAAATGCGCTTTTCTTTTGATAAAGCTTCGATAGCTTCAATAAATTCCAAATTCATTTCTTTGCTCTTCCTCCATATTCTGTTTTTTGATTCTGTTGTGCGATACTGTTTTGATTTTAAATTGTAATATTTGCATTAATTAAGGAGTGGCTTTTGACCACTCCTTAAGCAATAACTTATAATTTACATATGGATAATACACTAAAACCTCAGAAAAATCAAGGGTTTTTTGAGTTTTTTGGTGTCATCTGCAGGATTTGCCATGCATCTGATGCAATCAGGCATCAGGAGGCTTTTTTAACCGTGCATTTGACCTCCGCTATAGGGCCATAGGCAATAAGGCCATCTTTCTTTCTGACTCCCCTTACATATAGGGTAACGGTCTTAGCTTTAGTGAGCTTGCCTTCAAACAAAAGTGTAAAAGTTCCTCCACTTGTCAACTTGTAATAATTAACTTCAGTATAGCTGGTATTCTTGGCCTTAGTGAACGTGACCTTTATCGTGGCTGCGCTTTTGTTGGACTGGATCTTGGTGACCCACTTTCCATCCTCAAAGACGAGATATTCCCCTTTACCCTTCTTGTACTTTGTACTAATGCAGGTTGCCTTTATATTGGTGGGCTTGGTGTTATAGGCGGTGATCATCTTGAAAGTCTTGTTTCCGCCCTTCACGCCGTTAGTGTATGATACAACTCTCAAGTTATATGTCTTGCCTGCACTGAGTCCAGCAAAGGAAATGGTAGGAGTCGCTGCTTTAAGGTTCTTCGCTGTCTTTAATGTCTTCCAGCTTGTGCCGTTCTTGACCTGAATTACAAGTTTGTCCGCCTGACCCTTTTCCACTTTCACTGAGCCGCCCGTGACAGCGCCTTCAACAGTCTTGATCTTGGCTGCCTTAGGTCCGCCCTTCTCCTCTATGGACTTGGTAATCCCCTCTGTGGTGCTCACCTTGTATGTGCGATACTTCTTAGCTTGGTCGGGATCATACAGAGTGGAGATCTTGATCTTAAAGGTAGCTACTCCGTCCTTCTGACTGACCTTGGTGATGTTATCTCCCGCCGTCTTGTAGCTGGTGCCTTTTATGGAGATAACTGAATCAGCATTTTTAGGTGTGTAGTTTACCTTGTAAGTTATGGTACTGCCGTAAGCTCCGGTATAGGTTGCTTTGCAGTCGATGGAGGATATACCAGTCCAGTCCAAACGTTTGATGGAGAACTGTCCCTTGCTAATGGACGGAACAGGATATGCAACGATGGTATATTTGCCTTTAGGCATTACCACGGTCGTTGGATTCGCGTCACTGGATCTCACGTGCTTCCACTCGTTATTACCCTCCCAGTCCTTAAGTCCTTTAATGATGTATATAGACGCGCTATCCGTAGCTGTGAAGGTATACTTGCCTGAAGCTGTCAGATTCATGGTGTAGTAATATGGACGGCCCTCCATGTCGATGGTCTTGGTCTTGCCCTTAGAGATAGAAAGCGCCTCAGCTGTCTCAAAGGTGTTATTTACTACTTCATGCTCCTCCCATTCGGCTTTAGTTGGTCCAAGATCTACCTTGGATTTCTCAAACTTGAAATAGTTAGTACCGGTTTTACAGGTGAATTCTCCATATTTATATATTTTGTCTTCACAAGGACCATACCACTGCTGCTGATTAGTAGCAGAAGAATCAGTACCATAATAGCGGATGTAGCCACTGTCTGCATAAATCGTTACCGGTGTATCAACATTGACCTTTATCTTGTAGACAACGCCCTCCTCCGGCGTAAACGGCACACCATTCTGAATGGTCGTTTTGTCCGTCGGTGTCACCGGCGTATCATCCTTGACCTCGAACTTCGCCGATGTCAGTACCACATATTCGCTGGCTTGGTTGGTGCTTCCATCCCATGTGTAGTTCTCTACTTTAGCAGCGGCCGTGTCGTTTATTCTGTAATCGTAGAGCACATTCTCCATCGAACTTGCAAACATAGCGTCATGCGTATTGGTCTGCAGTTTGATCACACAGTAGTATGACCAGCCCTTCTCAAATGAGGTTACCTTTAAATCATCTTCCCATCTGTACCAGTCAAGCACATAATTCTGCTTATTGATGCATTCGTTCATGTCGGCCTGTGCGGAGTCGTTTTCATAAAATATAAGATTATAATCCGCATTGGCACCCGCCTCAGGCACGGTAACCCCCAGGTCGAGGTGGCTGATGTTGGTGGGCCCTGCAGCAAATGCCGCATTCGATGTATTTACAAATGGAATAAAGGTGAATACCATCGCGAGCGCCAATGCCAAAATCAATAATGATCTATGGTTACGTTTCATATCCTATCTCCTTTCTTAGATTATATAAATAAAACTTTTAATTAGTTTTTCCTTGATTTATTATACCACATTTATTTGTTTAACGCATCATCTAATTGAAATATTGTGATGCAAAAAACGAGCTCCGAGCCTTTCGTGCCCGCGAGTCCGTTATCAGCCTTATTCAAATATCACAGCCAGATTGATCTTGGCGATGTCCTTAAGCGGTAATTCGATCACACATTCCTTAAGGGCCGCCGGGCTCACTCTGGCACCGGGTTTACGGTTGTTCGCCTTGGTATCGATTATGGTCCTAAGGGTCACGCGCTCTTCGCCCTCATCAAAATACTCCAGCAGAGTAGCATTAAACTCCTTGATCTTGAAGGGTCTGAGATCCAGCATGCCTTCCTCTTCAGTAAGTACCGCCACCGCCTTCATGGGCACATAGGTCTTCACTTCAACCTCCTGACCGATGCAGGCCCTGAAATGCTCAGGCTTGATGAGCTCTCGATCCATACCGGGAGAGCTGACTTCCAGATAATAGTTCTGCTCGATGGGGTCGCGCTCATCCATTTCCTTTGAGAGGAACTCACTGACCTTTTCGCAGTCGTCGGTGGACACGTACTCTCCGTCGCTCCTGTCGATATACACCCTGAGGAACCAGTCCCTGCCCTCCTTCACGAACTCGCAGTCCCAAAGATACAGGTCGTTCGATTCAAGGTATTCACGTGTCAGGTCCTCAATGAGGCTTACTATCTTATTTGCCATTTCTCTCCTCCTTAAATATATCAAAATTTATTCGTATTCTTTGCCGCTCGCCCCAAGAGACTTCCATCCAAATCTGATGATGGAGATGATGATCGATGTCATGCCGATGACTTCATTTGCCACTCCTGCCCAGGCTCCAACTGCTATATCATAGACGATCCAGCATGGAGACGCTACAAAGAGGTTATGCGTCCGTATATCTCTGGGATTTCCTGTCCAGAAAGCCACGGTCGCAGCTATCACCGCAATCAGTGAAAATATGTCATACCACGCATGCCAGTTAATTATGGTGTTCAGTATGAACAGTCCAATCAGAACTGCCAGCATCAATGGTTTCTCCACGAAGGTCCATTTTTTGCGGTTTATAAATATCAGATTCCTCAAAATACAGATAACCAGATTTATACATCCAGAGTACGCTCCAAGCAGTATGAACTGGATGACGAACATGGAGTTACTGAACATCTGTACCAGATATAATTTTTTGTTGGACTTTATCTGAAATGAAAGTACGAAGGACAGCACTCCAATCAAGCCGAAGCACTGTGAAATTATCTCGGTCTTAGTCATTCTGTCAATTCCTTCCGTACGCGTCTTTCACACCCTGATTATCGCTCTCGTCGGGCAGGCATAGGCGCAGTAGCCACAGTCGATGCATTTATTGAGGTCTATCTCCGCCAGGCCGTAGCTTCCATAGTAGATCGCTCCTGATGCACAGGCCTTCATACACTCCCCGCAGCCCACACAGTCTTCTTGGTTCACCTTGAGCTTCTTATCGCTTATGTCCGGGGAGAAGTCTGACGGAAGGCGTCCCTCCAGATAGTCGATGAGCTGATCAATTTCAGTCTCCGAGCTCATTCCCAGCATTACCGAATCCACGAAGGGTCTGGAGAATGCGTAGTCCAGGGCCTCCCTGTATGAGGCTGCCAGGTTTCCTCCGCCCAAGGCTTTCATGGTCAGTACTCCTTTACCGGCATCGCGACATGCTTTAAGCGCAGCTTCCATCTCTTCTCTGGTACCTGCCCTATCGGATATTCTGTATCCGGGGAGCTTCTCCCCTGGACCTCCGTCCTCGCCGGTGCGGATCCCTAACCCTTCGATATTGAGAAGGGCAAATATGAAGTCCAGGTCTTCAATGGATGCCGCTTCCATTGCCACATCGGAATGATGCGTTGAGAGCCCTATGGCTCTTACTTTACCGGAGGCCTTGGCCTCCTTAAGCGCTTTCCAGGCGCCGATTCGTTCTTTAAACTGGTCGCTCCTTACCTCGTGCATGAAAAATATGTCTATGTATTCCAGTTCCAGTTCTCTTAAGGCCTCATTCACAGCATCCATCATGCCTTCATAGTCGGATGCCAAAGACTTGGAGCAGATAACGATGTCCTCCCTTTTGTATCTCTCTGCCTGAGCCTTCTCCAGAAACTTTCTGATCAGAGGATACTCTTCGTAATACTGCGCTGTATCAAAAAATTCAATACCCCGCCTAAGGCCGTACAGGAGAAGCTCAGCCCCCTCTTCATTAGAGAGAGCCTTGTGAGTCTGCCCCAGGGCGAGAACGCCGAAGCCCGCGCGGGATACTGTTATAGTTGTGTTTCCTGGTTTGATTTTTTGCATAAGTCGATTGCAAAGGGCCGATGTCCCTCGGTCATTTCTTTACCTCGTCGAAGATCTTTTGCATCTGGACGTCCAGCTTGGCAGAAACTTCAGCGCAGGCCTTGAGCTCTATGTTTGTCTTGGCGGAGATGCGGCCTTCATTGTTCTGCTTGTATCTTAACTGATGCTCCAAAGATGCCCAGAAGTCCATGGCAACGGTTCTTATCTGGAGTTCTACAGGCACCGTGACCTTACGATCTATGAGGAAGACCGGAACTCTTAAGCCCAGATGAAGGCTCCTATAGCCGTTGTCCTTGGGATTCTTGATATAGTCCTTGCAGGTCACAAGTTCAATGTCATCCTGAGCGGTCAGCATGTCTGCAACCTGGTATACATCCTCGATGAAATTGCATATGATCCTCAATCCCGCGATGTCCTTGATATTCTCTCTGGCGGAGGGAATGGATACCTCGCACTCTAATCTTTCAAGCTTCTCCTGAATGGATTCTGCGGTCTTGAGACGTTTCTCTATATGGTGGATAGGCGAATAGTCATTCCTCACCTCGAAATCGCTTGCCAGGATCTCTACTTTGGCGTTGACCTTTCGCATAGCTGCTTCATACTCATGATGGAATTTCTCAAATCCATCATGTTTACCGAGAGGAAGGCTGGCCTCCTGATCTGTCCACTTCAATTCACTTCACACTCCCGAAATCAATATTTTTACTGTCTTTATTATAACCTAAAAGTTGTTATATATAAAGTGAAACTTGGGTGAAATCATCCTTTGGTAACTATCAGATTGGAATCAAGTCCCAGTACGTCTCTTACGAGAACAGTACCGATCTCAGGTCTTTCGTCCAGTTCGATTTCATCGATGAGCTTCATGAGGTTCATGATCTCCGTCTTTGGAATCGGCTTGGATGTCTTAACAGGGATCCTGAAATCGTAAAGGGTGCTGTCAGACGCAGGGCTAAGGCCGTCTTCGTTTACTGAAGCGCTTACCTGAGGTCTTCTCAGCTTGACTGTGGATGTCACAACTCTTGTCGGGTTGATCATCTCTGCCTTACCGTAGGCTCTGCCCTTAGGACAGCCGTTTCCTGTTACCTTGTAGTCCTTCTCAGGCTCCACTTTCAGGTGGCAACCTCTGGGGCATACGGTGCAGATGAACTCGTTCTTGCCCATCTTAAATGCAGCTCCATCGGGGCTTGGCGGCAGGAAGTGCATGATATCGCCCTGCTTTCTGATGTATGTGGTCGGATCGCAATCATAATACATGTTATTGCTGAGCCACATCTTATAGTAATTCGTCAAAACATATTCGGCAGCAGCGCTTCCGGCCTTCTCTGCTTCTCTGGTTACGTTGTCTACCAGGTCGTGAACGTGAGCCACGTTACCACAAGCAAAGAATCCCTCCACGGTGGTCTCCATGTTCTCATGGACGACAGTGCCGTTGGACTTAGGATCTACCTTGATGCCTGCCTTAAGTGACAGCTCGTTCTCAGGGATAAGTCCGACTGAAAGAAGCAGAGTATCGCAGTCGAAATACATCTCAGTACCCTTGATGGGCTTCATGTTCTCATCCACCTTGGATACTTCGATCTGCTGGATGCGATCTCTTCCCTTGATGTCCGTTACGGTATGTGAGAGATAGAGAGGAATGCCGAAATCGTCCAGACACTGAACTACGTTTCTGGCGAGACCTCCGCAGTATGGCATTACTTCCACGCAAGCTAATACCTTGGCCCCCTCGAGAGTCATACGTCTTGCCATGATGAGGCCGATGTCTCCGGATCCAAGGATAACTACCTTCTTACCTGGCATATATCCGTCTACGTTTACGTATCTCTGAGCAGCTCCTGCTGTAAGCACGCCTGCAGGACGCATACCTGGAGTATTGATGGCGCCTCTGGTCCTCTCGCGGCAGCCCATAGCCAGGATCACTGACTTGGCCTCCAGCTTGCGATAGCCGGTCTCGCGGCCAACTACAGTCACAAACTTGCGGATAGGGCCTTTGCCATCCTCGGGTTCTTCTGTGGAAAGGTCAAGCACCATGGTATCCAGCATGACCTGGATGTTCTTCTGGTTGACTCTATCTATGAATCTTGAAGCGTATTCCGGACCGGTAAGCTGTTCTTTGAAATATCCCAGACCAAAGCCGTTATGGATGCACTGGTTTAAGATTCCTCCCAGTTCCACGTCACGCTCGATTATCAAAATATTTCTGAGTCCTTTGTCGTGAGCAGCACAGGCTGCAGCCATGCCCGCAGGGCCGCCTCCGATAACTATAACATCATACATTTAGCGTCCCTCCTTGGTCTTACCCGTGAACATCTCGGATCCTGCTCTGTCCTGGAGCACGTCCTTTACATCGAAGCCTCTGTCCTCTACAAAGAGTTCTGAGATCCTTGGTCCGCAGAAACCACCCTGGCATCTTCCCATGCCGGTTCCTACTCTCCTCTTGATACCATCGATAGATACAGGAGGAATAGGCTCGTCGAAGCAAGCCATGATCTCGCCCTCTGTCACCGTCTCGCAGCGGCAGATAACGCGACCGTAGGCAGGTTTCTCTTTAACCAGTTCAGCCTTCTCTTCGTCGCTCAGTTCGTTGAATCTGATGCGCTTTCTCTCGAAGATGAAGTTCTCCTTGCGCTCCAGACTAAGTCCGCTCTTCTCCATAAGACCAGCCACATATTCAGCAATGGCAGGAGCAGCTGAAAGTCCGGGAGAGCAGATGCCTGCACAGTCGATAAATCCAGGCGCAGCCTCTTCGATTATGAAATCATGATGGTTTGTGGTAGCACGTACGCCTGCGAAGTTTCTGATGCTCTTATTGAACATTATGCTATCTATGGATTTACGAGCTTTCTCTCTTACGAAGTTAAGTCCTTCTGTGGTATTGGCCGTATCTTCCCAAGCTACTTCGCTGGAGTTCGGTCCTACCAGAAGATTGCCGTGGACTGTGGGTGTTACAAGTACGCCCTTACCGTCTTCATTGGGGCACTGGAACACGGTGTGCTCCGTTCTGGATCCCTCGGACTTGTCTAAGAGGAAGTACTCCCCACGTCTGGGCTTGCTCACATATTTGGGCTCAGCAACCATATCGTGGATGGCGATGGCATCTACGCCTGCTGCGTTAACGATGTGAGGAGCAAAAAACTCTCCCTCACCCGTTGTGACCTTCCAGCGCTCATCTTCACGCTCGATATTCTTTACTTCCGTATTCAGGTGGAGTTCAACTCCATTTCTGATAGCAGTTTCAGCCAGAGCCAGGCAGTATTCCCAAGGAGATACGATGGCAGAGGTAGGAGCGAAAAGCGCAGCCACTACATCCTTGGAGAGATTCTTCTCTCTCATCCTTGCTTCATCTCCTGTAAGGATCCTAAGTCCTTTGACTCCATTAACGGTTCCTCTGGTAAGCAGTCCCTTCAAAGTCTGCTCCTCATCCTCGTTAAAGGCTACGACCATGGCACCGTTTCTCTTGTATGGCACGTCCAGCTTCTCACAGATCTCAGCTGCAAGCTCGGATCCGCGCACGTTAAGTTTAGCCATGAGACTTCCGGACTCCGGGTCATAACCGGCGTGGATTATGGCAGAATTGGCTTTGGTGGTGCCT
Source organism: Bacillota bacterium (assembly GCA_017394515.1). Classification (GTDB taxonomy): domain Bacteria; phylum Bacillota; class Clostridia; order Peptostreptococcales; family Anaerovoracaceae; genus RUG754. The sequence continues at coordinate 117,857 of JAFPXY010000016.1, forward strand.
AGCGACACGTCGTTACCCTTCTCCAGGACTCCAACCTTAAGGTCATATTTGGATAGTTCGAAGGCCACAGCCGCTCCAATGATGCCGCAGCCGACGATCAATACGTCATAGTTTCTTTCCATTTTATCTATATTTTCACCTTTCTGATGTGATTACACGACAAAAACAGGCTATAAGTCAAGCCAGCTGATATATTATATCAAAAAGAATATGTGAATTCAATGATATTATTACTTAAATAAGCAAAAAATCACTCATATACCCGATATAACTCCCATCTCATCTCCTTGACAAAATATCTTAGCTCGTAATCTATGATCCTGTCGTCCACTTCAGAATAGCAATAGTAGACGAAATTAGGGTGGCCGGCGGGAGTCACGCTGTCCACCCTCTTGACCTGGTCAACTTTGACGGTCTTAAGAGTGCCATCCCTGAATCTTATTTTAAATTTTCTAGGCTGCGGCGGTTTGCCAATGTAGGACACGCTCAGCATGTCCACAGCCTTCTCCAGCACTCTCATCTTTCGTCCCTCTTCCCCTTGACGCAGTCTCCAAAAGAACATTTGTTCGTTTTTATTATATAACTAAACCCCGTCTTTGTCAACGGGGTTAGAGTTGTATACATATACACATTTTACAGATATAAAAGTCCCACCACATAGGCCGTGAGCGGTATTGTCACAAGCGACATCAACGTGGTCAGAGCCACGCCCTCTGCCGCCAATCGGGAGTCCTTACCCTCTGTAGCCGCTATAGGCGCTGTGGCCACAGCTGAAGGGAAGGATGAACCGAATATCAGCACCAGCTTCAGCGCATTTGGTATTGGAAGCCAGTTCACCAGAAGGAAGGTAATCACCGGCGTAAATATCATCTTCAAAGTGGACTCTATCATGAGTTCTTTGTTCTTTACGATCTTTTTGAAGTTGCTGCTTCCAAGCTGCACTCCTATTAAGATCATGGATATGGGCGTGGTGGCGCTTCCAATGCTCTCTATAGCCTTGAAGAGCACCTCGGGAAGGTGTGTCCCCGTGAAGAGCAGGATAATGCCCAGGATAGCAGCGATTGTTCCAGGCCCCAGCACCGACTTAAGAGCTGACAGACCGTGACCGCCGCCCTTCTCTCCGTAGTGCATCTGAAAGGTTCCCGGGCCATAGATATATACCATGAGGATCATCTGGAAGAATACCATATAGAACAGCTTTTCTTCTCCGAATATGGCATAGGTTATGGGAAGTCCGATGAATCCGTTATTGATGGATGCGAAGAGCATGATGTAAACTCCCGTATCCCTCTCCGGTGGTATTTTCATGATCTTGGCGCAGAGCAGCCAGCCCAAGAAGCAAAATACCACGAAGTACATGGCGCAGCATGCCATGTCCATCAGGACTACTCCTGCCATGCCCTCTTCGATCTCTTTGGATGAGATCGTAGCCAGAACCAGACAAGGGGTGGTTATCTTTATGAGAAGCGGCGACAGATAATCGTTGGCCTTCTCCGGAAGAAGCCCTATGCGGTTAGCTACGAAGCCTACTCCCATTATTAAAAAAACTGCAACTATATTTGTTATTATAACGTTCAAATATTATTCCTCCGTTTTCGCTATAATTATCGTTGACGTGAGGATCGCCAGGATACCCAGAACGATCTTCACGGTCATGGTCTCGTGGTAGACCAGAACGCCCACGACTATGCTGGTTATGGGCTCGAAGGTCGACAGCATGGCCGTGTTCTCAGATCCTATGCTGTCCACGCCGATCTGATATCCCAACGCTCCCACGAAGGTGGTAAGCGTGGCCACCAGGAACATGATGCCCCAGCCAAGAGGCGCCATCTGGAAGTCGAAACCTCCGGAAACAAGGCCTATTACGCCCATCATACATGCACCGACCCAGTGCATATGAAAAAGCCTCTTGGTGGCTATCATATCCTTAAGGCAGCACTTGCCCAAATAGATGGTGTAGAAACCATAGGTCAGGGATGAGCAGAAGGCCAAAAGTATGCCGAAGGGCGCTATCTCCCCTCCTCCGTTATAGAAAAGGACTATGCCTATCAGGCACAGGATCACGCAAAAAATTTTCTTTGCGCTTATCTTTTCCTTATAGAAGATCATGAGCCCGGCCACGGTCACCGTTGGATACAAAAAGTGAATGGTGGTGGCCAGCCCCGAAGGAATATAGTTATAGGCGGTGAAGACCAGAATGGTGGTTCCGCCATAGCCCAAGAGGGTTATCTTAAGGATCTCCTTCATCTCCTCCCAGGTGACCTTAAGGCTTATGCCCCTCACCTTGTGATAGATGTACAGGGTGGGAAGTGACAATGCAAACCTTAAGAAGGCCGCCGTAAAGGAATTACCTCCGCTTGCGTATACAGTTTTCATGAAAAGCGGCATAAAGCCAAAGTAAGTGGCTGATATGAGAGTCGCCGCTATTCCGATAAATTTTTTGTTCATTATCCGAGCAATCCGCTTTGTCTCGTGAAGTAGTAAGCTAAAAGAATCATAGCAACGCCAAGGCCCATTCCCACCTTATAGAACGTAGGTCTGGTATCCTTGCTGTTCCAGGCCATGAGCATCATGGCTACGGCTGAAGTTACAGTATAGATGGGCGCCAGATCGTTTTTGTGCTGTGTGGTCGCATAGATGGCAAGTCCCAGGGATATGACGATCATAATGAAGGATCCCAGGCTGACGAGCCTTCTTAACTTCCTCTTGGAGTCGCGCTCGGCCTTCTCCCTTTCTTCTCTCTGGGCTTCATACTGCCTCTGCATGTAATGGTAGTCACTGTTCTTGGATTTTTTCTTCTTGTTGCTCATTGTTTGTCTCCTTGAATTTTTTGAAGCTGACGATCACCATAGACACTGACATGACAAAGGCCATGGCGTCAGCGATGGGGCTTGCGGCAAGCACGCCGTTTATACCCATGAATCTCGGCAGGATTATCAGAAGCGGTATCAGGAAAAGTCCCTGCCTCGATAGAGACACCAGAAGTCCCTGCTTGTGATTGCCTGTAGCCGAGAAGTAATTGATGGTTATGGGCTGTATGTTCTGGAAGAACACCAGCATCATGAATATTTTGAGGTATTTTTCCGCAAATTCGAAATACAGTTCATCGCCCGTTCCGAAGATGGAAATTATCTGCCTCGGGAAGAGCTGCAGTGCTGCAAAAAACACCACTCCCACAAAGAATGCTGCCGCGAAGGCTCTCCAGTAGGCGCCCTTCACCCTGTCATACTGTTTGGCGCCCAGGTTAAAGCCCCAGATGGGCTGGCAGCCCTGAGCGATACCAACGGCGAAACTCACCATGATCATGCTGGTTTTTTGGGCTACGCCTGAAACCGCCAGGGGTATGTCCGATCCGTAGATGGACATGGCACCGTATTCAGCCAGCACGTTGTTAAGCACTATGGCCGTGACCATCATCAGCATGTGGTTGCAGAAGTTCGGAAGTCCTGCTGACATGCTGTTAAGCATGTAGGAAGGTCTGATACCCAGTTCTTTAAAGCTTAACTTGAAAGCTCTGAATCTCGGATAGTACAGAAGTGCCAGCGTGCAGCTCAGGATCTGAGATATGACCGTTGCGATGGCCGCTCCTCTGATCCCCATGCCCATTGGGTACATGAAAAGCCAGTCGAGAAATACGTTAAGTATCGCTCCCGATACCGTGCAAAGCATGGAATACTGAGGGCTTCCATCCGCTCGTATGATGGTGGAACTCGAGTGAGCGAACATCTGGAATGGCAGACCGAAGGCCGTAATGGACAGATAAGTCACCGCATAGGGATAGACGTTTCCGCCGGCTTCTGCTCCACAAAGCACCACGATGGGGCTTCTGAAGATAAAGACCATAAGGCCTATAAGTAGCCCTGCGATGGCCACACCGGTCAAGCCTGTGTGGATGTACTTTCTGGCTTCATCAATCCTACCCGCTCCCTGATTGATGCTGAAGTTCGCGGCTGTTCCCAGTCCGAAGAGCATGCTTATACCCGTAGTAAGGGTAACCGTCGGAAAGGCTACGTTTGTCGCGGCATTTCCCAGCATTCCCACCACGTGACCGATGAATATCTGGTCGGTGATGTTGTAGGCTGCGCCTACAAGCATGCTTATGACGGAGGGTATGGCGAATCTGGCGATCAGCGGTATCAGAGGTGCCGAACCCAGAGGATTATTCTGATTTGGATTTTTTGCATAATCAGTCATATTAGTATTTTAACACAATTTGTCAAAAAGCGAAGAGGTAATTAGATTTTATTGAAAGATTTTATGCTCTATGTTAAACTATAACCTGTGGAAGGGAGATAAAATTATGAATGATATTGTAATGAGAGTCGAGCTCCTCAGGGGCGAGATGATGAAAAACGACATAGACTTTTATATCATACCCAGCAGCGACTATCATGACTCTGAGTATGTTGACGGATATTTCAAGGAGAGGGAGTACATGTCCGGCTTCACAGGTTCCGCAGGCACCCTGGTGGTGTCCCTTACGGAGGCCTGCCTCTGGACCGACGGCAGATACTTCCTTCAGGCATCTGATCAGCTAAAGGGTTCTGGCATCATCCTCATGAAGATGGGCGAACCCGGAGTTCCTGAGATCGACGAATATATCAGGGAGAAGATCAGATTCGGACAGACCGTGGGATACGATGGACGTACCACCACCAGAGCTTTCGGACTTCGTTTAAGGGATACTCTTAAGAGCAGAAGCCCGCGTTTCAAGACGGACGTAGACCTGGTGGACAACATCTGGCACGATCGTCCTGCTTTCCCTGCAGCGCCTATCTGGCTCCTTGAAGAAAAGTATTCCGGCCGAAGTGTTACGGACAAGCTAGCGTCCCTTCGTGCCGCATATAAGAAGGCTGGAGCCTCAGGAATCGTGATCTCCTCACTGGATGACATCGCCTGGCTCTATAACTTCAGAGGTGATGACGTGTCCTATACGCCGGTAGCCATGGCCTTTACCATAGTTACCGATGAAGAAGCCATAATCTTCATCTCAAGAGAGGCTGTAAGCCAGGAGATCAAGGATCACTACGAGGAGCTGGGAGTACGTTTCAGGCCTTACACCTCCATCTACGGCGAAGCTTCTCGTCTGGAAGGACCCATCATGATCGATCCCGACAGAGCAAGCGAAGCCCTTATAGACTCCGTGAAGGAGCCCATTTTCGGCGCCAATCCCACCTGTCTCGAGAAGGCCGTTAAGAATCCCACCGAGCAGGATAATTTCAAAAAAGCCCACATCAAGGACGGTATCGCCCTTACCAAGACCATCTACTATGTGAAGCAGATGCATAAGGCCGGCAAATTATCTGACAAGACTGAACTGGATATCGGTTCCTATCTGGATGACATGCGTGAGCTCCAGAACGACTTTATATCTCTGAGCTTCGAGTCCATCATAGCCACCGGTGCTCACGGTGCCATCGTGCACTATGAACCAACAAAGGAGTCCAACGCTAAGATCGAAGAAGGTTTCCTTCTCATGGATACCGGCGGACACTATCTCCAGGGAACCACGGACGTTACCAGAACTCTCTCCATCGGTGAACCTACAGAAGAGATGAAGGAATGCTACACAGCGGTACTTCGCGGTCACCTGAACATCATGTCCGCTACCTTCCCTGACGGAACTCTGGGTTCACATCTGGATGCCATGGCTCGCAGACCTCTCTGGGAGCTTGGCCTTGACTACAATCATGGCACAGGCCACGGCGTGGGCTACCTTATGAACGTCCACGAAGGTCCTCACTCCATCAGAAAGCGTCCTGCAAGGGGTAATGATGAAGTGCCTTTGAGACCCGGCATGATCATCTCCAACGAGCCCGGCGTATATATCGAAGGCAAGTTCGGCGTTCGTATCGAGAATCTGATACTCACCAAGAAAGCCAAGATCTCCGGCCGCGACGGTCGCGACTTCTACTCCTTCGAGACCCTGACTCTGGCACCTTACGACAGAGCCTCTATCATTCCCGAACGTCTCACCGACGGTCAGCTGGAGACCCTGAACGCCTACCACGCCAGAGTTTACGCAATGCTGGCACCTCACCTGACAGACGCAGAATCCCTGTGGCTGGCAGAGGAAACAGCACCATTCAGCAGATAAGTAACATATAAAAATAAGGAGCTATCACTTAAATGTGATAGCTCCTGTTTTATTGCAAATTATTTACTTCTCCACTTTATGGGCTTCTTTACATCCGGATCCCACTTGATCTCTGCGGGCGGAGTTTCCAGAACTTCAGGGTTCTTTAAGTATCTATCCAGTTCTCTGAAGCATCTTCCCATGTAGTGGCCGTTGGCGATACGCTCGTCGGTCATGATACCCAGCTCCATGATCTTCTTCTCGTAGGCCTTGCCCTCATCGTCGATATAGGTCTTCTTTACGGGCTTACCCATGGAGATGAACACGCCTGTGGTACCGAACTCATAGAGATGGTGGTTCACCGTATCCGTCCTGATGGATGCCAGATTCGTTACGAACAGTGATGTATGGAATGGACTGATGTCCACAAGACTGAAAGGTATGGCAACGTATTTATCCAGAAGTTTGACAGCTCCTACCACTCCTCTGCAAAGGAATGGCACCGCCAGAAGTTTATGCATGAAATTGTCCATGTTATTGTCTTCTTCCAGCACCTGAACCTTCTCTATGGCCTCTTCTACCTTCTTATTAACCGTAAAAATATCGTCATCCAGATCGAGATATACCTTGGTTACCGTATCTGTGTCGTTTCCCGGCTTTAAGGTCACAAAACTGACGCAGAAGTGATTTCTGGCATAAATTTTCTTATTCATGGCAAAGCGGTTCAGCAAAGGATTCTGAGACACCAGCCTTAAGTATGCCGCGATCAGTATGGACATATGGCTCATTTTGATGCCTTTGGCCCTGCACTTTCTGACATATTCCTGTATCTTCTCAAGGTCAATATCGACCTTGATGCTGTTGGATGCGTCCCAGCGTTTGGGCATAATAAAAGGCACGATCTCATACATCGCGTCACTGGTATGGACTCTGTATCCGTCAGTTCTGTACATATATTCCTCCAATTTATCCAAAACACTTTCGTGCTAAGTTTCTGCTAATATTAATATATCACACCCACCCCCATATGTCAAAAAAATGTACTAAATATTCAAAAAAATTAAAAATCCCGGGTACTGTTTGAGCGGCATAGCCGCGAGTTTACCCGGGATTCGATTATCTTGTGAATGAGCAGCTTGAGCTGAGTCTGCTCCTACGGAATCGCTGGTGCGATATATCAGTTCTTAAGACTCTGGATAGGTGCAGGGATCCTGCCGCCTCTTGAGATCATCGTGGCGGAGGATTCTTTGCGAACTTTCATGACGGGGCCTGCTCCAAGGAGTCCACCGAATTCCAGTTCTTTGCCCTCCTCTACTCCGATGGCAGGGATGACACGGACTGCGGTGGTCTTTGAGTTGACCATGCCGATGGCCGCTTCGTCGGCTATGATTGCTGAAATGGTGGTCGCCGGCGTATCTCCGGGGATTACGATCATGTCAAGTCCTACGGAGCATACTGCGGTCATGGCTTCCAGCTTCTCGATGCTGAGAGCTCCGGCTCTTGCGGCTGCGATCATACCCGCGTCTTCACTTACCGGGATGAAAGCGCCTGACAACCCGCCGACGGATGACGATGCCATGACGCCGCCCTTCTTGACCGCGTCGTTCAGCATGGCAAGAGCCGCGGTGGTACCGTGGGTGCCGCACTTTTCGAGGCCGATCTCTTCGAGGATATATGCTACGCTGTCGCCGATAGCCGGTGTGGGCGCCAGGGACAGGTCGATGATGCCAAAGGGCACGTTAAGCATCTGGGCAGCTTCAGTTCCTACCAGCTGGCCCATGCGGGTGATCTTGAAAGCGGTCTTCTTGATGAGTTCCGCGATTTCGTCCATGGTGGCGTCTTTGCTGGCCTTGGCCAAGGCAGCCCTGACTACGCCGGGGCCGGAAACGCCTACGTTCAGCACGCAATCCGGCTCTCCCACTCCGTGGAAGGCGCCTGCCATGAATGGATTGTCTTCAGGAGCGTTGCAGAATACCACCAGCTTGGCGGCACCGATGCACTGTCTGTCCTGAGTGAGCTTGGCGGTCTCGCGGACTATCCTTCCCATGAGAGCCACGGCGTCCATGTTGATGCCAGCCTTGGTGGAGCCCACGTTTACAGAGGAGCAAACGTGCTCAGTTACTGCCAGAGCTCTGGGAATGGCTCCGATGAGCTCCGCATCCCCTGCGCTGAAGCCCTTGTGGACCAAGGCGCTGAAGCCTCCGATAAAGTTAACTCCGATGTCGTTGGCAACTCTGTCCAAGGTCACGGCGTACTTGACCGGGTCCCCTCCGGACACTGCCACCAGCATGGAGATGGGCGTTACAGCTACGCGCTTATTTACGATGGGAATGCCATATTTTTTGGAAATGGTTTCACCCACCGCGACTAAATCTTTTGCTCTTGAATAGATCTTGTTATATACCTTCTCGCAGGACTTGTCGATATCCGTATCCGCACAATCCAGCAGGGAAATTCCCATGGTGATGGTACGTATGTCCAGATCCTCCTCCTGGATCATGGTTATGGTTTCCATTATGTCATTTAAGTTAAGCATGTCCTACCCTCCTTAAATGCGGTGCATGGAATTGAAAATATTCTCGTGCATTACATGGACTTCTAATCCCTCTACCACACTCTTTATGTATGTCTGAAGCTCGTCGATGGTGCAGGTCATTTCTTCGATATTGATGACGACTATCATTGCGAAATATCCGTCCAAAACGGACTGCGTCATCTCGATAACGTTGGCGTTCTTGTCGGCAAGAGCACATGACACCTTGGCCAGGATTCCTACCATATCATTTCCAATTACGGTAACTACTGCTTTCATGGAACAATCTCCTTTTTATTTTGATCTTTTTAGGCACAAAACAACAAAGGGAGCGAAAACTTTCACTCCCTTAAAGTCGAATGCTTTCTGTGTATATTTTAGTCTAAAGCTTCCTTTTTTGCAACGGAAACCTTCTCATCGTAGCAGGAGAAGAGTTCGTCCATCTCCGCTTTGTCCTGGCAGGATGTGAACAGACTCACCACGGGTACGATGATAAGGCCGCCGATCATGGCGATCACGCCGGACCTTACGGAAGAAGCGAAGAGGTATCCGAGGATCGGTCCCCAGCCGGACACATCGATTCCACCTAAGGAAACTATCATCTGTACGACCATCAGAGCGCAGCCCCAGGCAAAGGATACATAGCATGCTGCCTTGGTGGTCTTTTTCCAGTATAAGCCATAGAGGAAAGGTGCCAGGAAGGATCCTGCCAGAGCTCCCCAGGATACGCCCATCATCTGAGCGATGAAGGTGATCTCCGGATGTGCGTCCTTGATGACCGCGATGACCGCAGAGACGATGATGAAGAAGACGATGAGAAGTCTCATGATCTTAACCTGATCGTCCTCACGGATGCCTTCCTTTTTCATAGGTGTGATCACGTCCAGTGTGAAGGTGGAGCTGGATGTAAGTACCAGCGATGATAAGGTCGACATGGATGCTGAAAGCACCAGAACGATGACGATGGCGATTACAATGGCCGGAAGTGTTGCCAGCATTGAAGGTACGATGGTATCAAAGAGCGGTGTCACGCCGTTTGCCTGATACTGGATCTTATCGGCATAGAGTCTGCCGAAGCCACCCAGGAAGTAACATCCACCTGCGACTATGATGGCAAAGACCGTGGAGATGACCGTGCCCTTGTGGATGTCGCCCTCGCTCTTGATGGCATAGAATTTATTTACCATCTGAGGAAGACCCCAGGTACCAAGGGATGTGAGCATAACTACGAAGAGCAATGCCAGAGGGTCAGGTCCCAGGAAAGATGTGAAGGCGCCGCCCTCCCAGCCTTCGGTGGGAATCGCTGAAAGGCTCTTCACGGATTCCATGAAGCCGCCGTTGGCATTCATTACCGAGCCGATTACAGCGCAGATACCGAAAAGCATGATTATGCCCTGAATGAAATCGTTTATAGCTGTGGCCATGTATCCACCGAAGATGACGTAGATTCCCGTCAGCACCGCCATCAAAGCGATGACCGCCCAGTAAGGCACGTCGAATACCAGGCCGAAAAGACTTGAAAGTCCGTTATAGAGAGAGGCAGTATATGGAATAAGGAAAATGAATACTATGATCGATGCGATGACCTTCATATTGATGGATCCAAAACGCTTTCCGAAAAAGTCCGGCATGGTCTTGGCATCCAGGTGCTGGGTCATGATCCTGGTACGACGGCCGAGGATGTTCCACGCCATGAGCGAACCGATGAATGCGTTACCGAGGCCCGCCCAAGTGGCTGACATTCCGAAATTCCATCCGAACTGTCCTGCGTATCCCACGAAGATAACCGCTGAGAAGTAAGAAGTTCCAAAGGCAAAAGCCGTGATCCACGGACCGGCCTTCCTACCGCCGAGTACGAACCCGTCGACGGTCCTTGCCTTCTTCCTGGTGGAGATTCCCACGGCGATCATTACCGCAAAGAATACGACCAACATGATGATACTTATAAGCTTAGTGTTCATAAAATGCCTCCCTGTGATAGTGCTTATGATATAAGCACTCTGTGGTGCCGGCGTCTCGATTAGTCCGCCTGAAGTTGCCTCCGGCGCCGACTTACAAAGTACTTATGGGCTTATGATACTACTGCAGGTGTTCTTTGTCAAGTGAATTTTCAGAAAATTCTGAATAATCTGAAAACTAACAATTCTGCATGGTTTCGGCCTCCTGTGATGACGGGTTTTTCGCGCGATTATGAGCTTTGAGTGACGCTAAATATGGCAAATTTCTGCAATTAGCGTTACCCCATCGGAGACTGACGCTAATTGTGCAAAAAATCCTCATTTAGCGTCATCGCACAGACCAGTGTCATGCTGCTCCATCCCCCAGTTTCGCAAAAAACTCTCCCGAAGCCCAGTTTCACCCCCTGCTTTTCTACCCGCAGGCCATTACGGTTCCACCGGGGCGCCTGGCAGTCACGTAAAATCGCCTGCTCCAATCAAAAAAGCATAAGTTCCCCAGAACCCCGGCCGGATGTCATCCTGGCCGGGCGCCCCGCACCTCATGCTAAAACTAAATTTTTTGCAAAAATTACACTACTCCTCGATGAGCTGACGCTAATCGCGAGTTTTTTGCATCAAAAGCATCACTATTTTGCAAGTATCACAGCGCCCCATCATAAGCCGCCTTGGTCCTGGAGTCGAAGAGCACCCAGAGCACCAGATCGAAGGCCTCCGGGTCTTTGGCCACGCACTCCTTCACCGCCTCTACGGCGATCCGAGCTGCTTCGCCCAGGGGGTACGAGTACACTCCCGTGGAGATGGATGGGAAAGCCACCTTCCTTATGCCCTTCTCGCGGGCGATCCTTAAAGAATTCACGTAGCAGTTTTTGAGGAGCTGGGCTTCGCCGCGGCTGCCGCCACGCCAGATGGGACCCACCGTGTGGATCACGTAGTCGCAGGGCAGATCGTAGCCCTTGGTGATCTTGGCTTCGCCGGTCTCGCAGCCGTGCAGGGTCCTGCATTCCTCGAGAAGTCTACGCCCGGCTGCTCGGTGGATGGCGCCATCAACCCCACCGCCTCCCAGGAGGGAATTATTTGCGGCGTTTACTATGGCATCCACGTAATCTATTCTCGTGATGTCGCCCTGAACGGTCTTTATTTCTGTGTTTCCTATCATCATGGTATCTGTCTCCTCTCAATCTCCGGCATTGCCGGTCCCTCCAACATCATGGTCTTCAGGCATCCCGGCTTCGGCGAGCTCGCTCGCCGCATCTGATCCAACCTATCTCAGCACCCAAAGTTTCCCGTCGGGCATTCTCCTCACGCTGCCTTCCATGGTCTCCAGCACTTCCCCCGTGGGATAGCGGCGGATCACCGTCACCTCGCGGTAGTCCGGGTCCTCGAACCACTTGCCAAAGATCAGCACGTTGCCCTGTCTGGAATCCAGGCTCTCCCTGGGATCCATCTCGAAGTCGCCTTTATCCGGCCAGATGACCTGGAAGCGATCCTCGTGGCCTTGCCTGGTCAGGGTCAGGGGCTCGATGTGAAGCATGAGGTTGTAGCAGTCTTTTGCTTCATCCAGGGGAATCTCAGCGTACACCTCGGCCTTGGCGCAGTCTTCCGAACATCTCATAATTTTGATCCTGCGCTCATTGAAGTCCACCAGGAGCAAAAACACCCTGCCCTCCGTGAACACCGGGCTCCCAAGGTACTGTCCGACCGCAGCGATCACCGGCTCACGCACGATTCCCTCGGGATAGGACACCAGCACCAGTCGATTTTTCCTTATTTCATGTCCATCATCGAAGAGTTCTTCCGCCTCGTAGAGGTCTCCTGAGGTGTAGTCCATGCCCCAGAACCAGCGGTCCGAGCCGGGCACATTATCGATGAATTGTATGCCTTTTGTTTCTACTATTTTAAATTCCATTTTATCCTAATACCTTCTTTATGTCTGCCTCTGATGCCTCGGGGAACAAGCCCTTGAGGTGTTTGAAAATCCTCTCGTAGGACTCTTCCGGCGATCTCGAATATGTCTTCTTCACGAATTCATCCCCGAAAAACCACTCCGGCGTAGCGTATTCGGCCACACCCCAGCCGTATTCTTTGCCGTAACGATCCGTCATGTATTTGAAATCGTTGACCAGGACGAAGCCCTGCATCTGAAGGCGGGTTATGGACGTGTCGAAGCCCGTGTTTCCGCCCTTTCGGTAGTTGCCCAGGGCTTTCAGTTCTTTGGACAGCACCGGGCTGTTCTCGGCTACCAGCCCGTACAGTTTCCTATCCTTGTAGCTCACCAGCTCGTCCTCGATCATGCCTTCGTAATCGTAACCATCGCGGCGATAGTTGGCGAAGTCGAAGAACCATTCCCGGCTTATGAAAGCCGCCTTTTTCTCGAAGAATTTACCATAGGCGCACTTTAGATCCTGAATAACCGGTCCCTTCCAATCCCAGACGCTGAAATCTCCCTCGTCATACCAGATGGCCGGGTCTGCAATTTCGCCCACGCTAAAGCCCGGGATCCTGCCCCTGAAAAACGGCAGGAAGCCCCACTCTTCTACGAGATCCTCCAAATCTTTTATAGTTTTGATCAATTTACGGGACATGGTTTTCTGTCCTTCCTCCTACAACTCTACAAACTGCGTCTCCACGCCGAATTCCTGAAGCACCTTTACCACATCCGCGGTCTTTAAAATCATGGTCGCCGTGTTGTCGTTGGGGTGGGCGTCCATTAAGCCGTGCCTGAAATATTCAGCGAAGATCACCTTGACCTTGTGCTCCTTGTCGTTAAGAGTCCCGAAGGGCGTAACCTGCCCCGGGATCAAACCCATGAGATCCATGAGCTCGTTTTCCTGAGCGAACTTGAGGGGTCTGGCCTGGAGTTTCTCGCGAAGAGCCTTCAGATCCAGTCTGTCGTGCTCGGGAATGACCACCACGTAGTAATTGCGTTTTTTGTCATCCTTTATGAAGAGATTCTTGGTGCCCGCCTCCCTGTGGGGGAGCTCAAGGGTGTCCGCCTCTTCCATGTTGTAGACCGCCTTATGCTCGATGGCCTCGTATTCTATGCCGCGCTCATCCAAAAGCGCGTAAACTTCCTTTTTACCGTACATGTTTCCTCCTCAAATGGCAGTGGGAACCTCCCCCGGAAAATATTTTTTGATCAGATCCTTAAACTGATCCTTGGGCATGGCGCCGGGCACAGCCACCTTCTCATTTATTACAAAACAAGGCACCGAAGTGATCCTGCTGAGCTGTGCTTCCCTCTCGTCAAGGCTTACCTCATCGGAGAAGTCTTTTCCTGAAAGCATGGCCCTTACCTCAGCCTCGTCCAGGCCCATTTCCTTGGCGATTCCCACCAGCACTTCATGATCCGCCACGTCCACGTGCTCCGCAAAATATGCCTTATAAAGTCTCTCCGCTATCTTAGCCTGAAGCTCCCGCCCGCCCTTTACGAGGGCCATCCTGGTCAGCCTGTGGGCATCAAAAGTGTTTGTGTGGAATACCTTGGCATAGTCGAAGTCAAGGCCTGCCGACTTGGCCATCTCATTGATGGAATCCACCTTGGCCTGGGCCTCGTCCAGATTCAGCTGATACTTGGCCGCGAACATGGCCACCACGTCGCCGCCTGCGCCCTTCTTGGCGTAGGGATTCAGCTCGAAGGCCTTCATCTCAAATTCATAAAACACGTCCAACTCATCCAGAGCCTGTCTCAAAAGCGTTTCCCCAATGTAGCAATACGGACATGCATAGTCCGACCAGTATTTGATTTTCATCGACTCGCTCCTTATTCTTCTAATCCTGCGCAAAAAACTTCTATCTTCTTTTATTTCAGCATCCACGCCATCCCTTTGGCGGTACGCTTGTCGGCGTCTCTGAAGTGGTTCCCCGGATTCCATTCGAACCGGCAATCCACCTCGGAATCAGCCAGGATCTCCTGCTGCTTCAGTATGTTCTCACTCACCTTGGCCATGACCTGATTCCTGGTCTTGGCTTCCTTGTCTCCCAAGCTTAGATATGCGCGCTTCGCCTTGAATTCATGCTTCTTAGCGAAGTCTATCCAGCCCGGGAACCATACAGAGGGTGATGCACCAACAGCGCCTTCGAAAACATCTGTCTCATAGGCTGCCCACAGCGCAAATAACCCCGCCAGGGAATAACCTGCTATGAAGAATCTACGCCTTTCCCTGGCTAAACCGGGAAGCACCTCCTCCATAAGATATTTCAGAGTTTCAGCCGCTCCGTCCCCGAAGCCGACGTTTCCGAACACAGGCGCCGCCTTCCAAGGGGTGAGATCCTGGTTCCAGTCATCGACTTTTACGGCGATGATCAACCAATCTTCTCCCCCTGAAAGTTCTTTCAAGGTCTCAACTTCACCGTCCATCACTTCCAGATCGTGATCGTCCACCATCTGGATAAAAACGTTATTAGACGATTCATTTCCCAGCCTTTTTACTATTTCCATAGACCCTCATCTCTCATTCTATTTCACTTATCGGGATGAATGGCTCAGGCACTTCAGGCCTATCACCTATGACCTTTTCCATCCAAATGATGCCGTACCATTTCCCAAATTTATATCCGCTATTCTTGTGCCTTCCTATCTCGCGGTAGCCCATTCTCTCATGGAATTTTATGCTGTCATCCGTTAGGTGCTCATCGTCTCTTCGGTCTGTCTCCGTGATGCAGGCATAGAGCACAAATACGTTCTGCCTTAGAAGATATTTTTCAAGTTCTGTATAAAGCGCTCTTCCGATGCCGCGGCCCTTCGCCTGGCGATCCACATAGATGGATGTCTCAACCACATGGTCGTAGGCTTTTCTCACCTTGAAGCGAGTTGCATAAGCGTAGCCCAGGATCTTTCCATCCTCTTCAGCCACCAAGTAAGGATAGTTCCTAAGAATGCCGGAAACCCGCTCCTCGAACTCATCCAGCCCCGGCACCTCATACTCGAAAGAAATCGCCGTCTTTTCTATATATGGTCTGTAGATCTCAAGGATATCCTTTGAGTCAGCCATCGTTGCCATCCTGATCTCCATTTCAGTACCTCACTCTTCCTTCCAAAGCCAGCAGGCCGGTTTATCTGCGATGGTCAGTCCCATGCTTTTCTGCAGTTCCATGGATGCAAAATTATCCTTCACCACATGTCCGAAGGGAATGAACCCTTCCGTTATATTTTTGATGAACAGGTGCTTTTCAAACTCCGCTCCATAGCCCTTTCTTCTGTGTTCCGGGAACACATAAAGCATTCCGCCGCTTCCGTCGGTATGTTCTCCTATGAAGCCCACCATGTTATCTTCTTTATCGAAGCCTACCAGGACATCGCCGTATTCAACGGAGATCTTGACCTCCTCTGCGCTTACCAGATCATAATTCGCAGTGATGGCATCCAGATCATCGAGAGTCGCCACCCTGACTCTGAGCTCATCGCTCACCTCAGGAATGGGTCCTAAATAGGCTGTCTGCCAGCAGTCGAGCCTTTCTGTGAAGCCATACTTTTCGAAGGCTCTGTCCGCCAGCTTCGTGTCGAAGATCACCAGCAGGTGATATCCCATGTCCTCGTGCTTTTCAAGTAGCTTCATGCCAAGATCCGGATCATCGCAAGCCATGAAGAACACTCCGCTTCTCTTCTCACGGATAAATACGGCGTCATCAGTATTCTCCAAAACCTCTGCAGTATCTCTCTTCATGGCCTTCGTAATGTTCAAATATGAAATGTCATTGATATTCATGTCTTTCCTCTGTAGTTCTCACCACTTTGTCATATCTATAGTAATCGGCGTTACCGAAGTCTTGCGCAAAAAATGCAACGCGTGTATGTCCGACCCTACCTGGGCGTCCTTATCGCCGAACTCCGAGTCAAAGCCTATCCTGTAGGGCTTGCTCCAGTCCCTCTCGGGTATGGGCTGAGCTTTGTAATATGGATGGGTCTCCAGGAAGGTGAAGACGTGATCTTCAGGCTCCACTACCTCCTCGGGAACGTTCACGTTCAGGAAGTCTGCATCTCGCGGCATGCCCTTTTCAAGTATGTATCTGATCCAGTATTCCGTCGCTTTTTCAGCACTTGTGAAATCCAGATCCGAAAAGTCCGGCATCCTTGAATCGTAGTCCAGGATCTCCAAAGACATGGCAAGAGCTTGTACTCCCATGTCCACGGATTCCAATGCCGCCCCTATGGTACCGCTGGATGTAATTGATGATCCGCAATTAGCCCCGGTATTAATGCCGCTAACGGTGATGTCAGGCTTGCGTCCTTTGATCTTTGGGCAGATCTCGGCAACACCGTAGGCTGCGGCATAGCCAGGCGATCCGTGGACCGCATATGCTTCCACCGAATGGCCGATGCCGATGTCCAGCTGAACTATATCTATTATTCCCAGATCCTCCCTGTGAGGATAAGCCCTTCCCATGGCAGTCTGCTGCACGTTGGGCGCGGCGATGACCACGTCTCCGACACGCAAAGCGCCCCGGGCAGCCGCGGCCAGTCCCAGGGAGTCGATACCATCATCATTTGTGACGAGGATCAAAGGTCTCTTATTTATCTCTTTCATAATCACTCCTTAAGAAGCATCTATTCTGAATTCACGGAAATTCCCCGTTCCCGCCCTCGCTTTAGCAGTCAGTATCCGGTATTACGATATGAATAATTAAGTCATACAGATGTACGCTATCGGAGCATAAACCATCCTTGGGGACTCGAACCCCGTGCCTGCTCGACGGCACAACCTCTGATCTTGGGGTGTGACTTGCGCAGTCACCGCGTGATACTCGCCCTGACTAAAACTACCAACGCCTTTAAAAGGCTATTTTTCTATGAGTTCAGTTGTCCAGTTGGTCTCCTGGAGCGTGTTGTCAAGTTTTCTGATCTCAGCCGCGATCTCGTCAGCGGCCTTCTGGATAGCAGATACCTTGACCTGTGATTTGATCTTGATCTCCGTGTTCCTGGCCCTTCTGGTGTTCTGGCTTGCCTCGTAAGCGATGTCTCTGTAAGCGGACAGCTTGATGTTCAGAGCATCTTTTCTGGCGATGATCTCCGTGAGGGTCTTGTCGCCTGCTTTTGTGGTGCAATTCGTCAGGTTTATGTCCGCCATGAGCTTCTCAAGCCTGCTGATGGCTGCATCCAGCTCCTTCATCAAAGCCTGAGGATCCTCCTGGGACTTCTCACCTTCCTGAACCAAAACGTTGTTTTCGATTCTCTGTCTGAGCTGATCTATTTTGCGGTTCAGATCCGCTCTCTCCTGTAATGCTTCTGCCAGTTTCACTTTCTCTCATTCCTTTCCATATTGCCCGTAAAGGGCATATTTGCAAAATTATTTGATCTCCCAAAGTATGGTCACAGTGTCCTGAACGTTTATGTCATCCGCTTCCATATCCAGGTCGAAGGCTGCTTCATCGCAGTCCATCTTGCTGTTCATCCTCTTAGATCCAAAGGTAAGCGGATTGGAGTATATATCCAGCTCGCCCCAGGAGTAGTCGATGTTTACGATTTCTCCCAGGCCTACGCCTGATGCCTCCGCCAGGACCTGAGCCTTGGCTTTCGAATCTGAAACCGCCTTGGCCAGCAGGTCGTTTTTGACCGCTTCTACGTCTTTTACAGTATACATCATATTGAACTGGACAGCAACGGAGCACCTGGAAAGCTCATAAAGCACCTTGCCGAGGACTTCGTTGTCTATGGGGAATCTGAGATTCATCCGGTGGTCGTATCTGTAGCCTTTGAACCTCTGCTTCCAGTTGCCGTTTCTGTCGTTATAGCCTTCGTATTCCGTGTTTATTCCAAAAGAAGCCGTCTTGAGTTCTTTTGGATCAAGCCCGGCGTCTGCTATAGCGCGCCTCACCTTCTCCGTATCTTCCGTGGATCTTTTGAAGGTCTCTCCGTAATCTTTGAAGGTGCCTTCCGCAGTTATGTTCAACTGGATGGTGTCGGGCTTCACTGCGATCTTTCCCCTGCCTGTTACCTTGATAGTTCTATCCATTTCATACCTCCTCCTTTATTACTTCTTAGCACAAACTTTGTAGAATTCATCCACGATCCATCTGACCGATGAAGGTAGTCTCTTCATTGCTTCCTTCTTGAACTCTTCAGGCATGCCGAAGTAGGCTTCAGCTATGGAACCTGCCATGGCGGCTATGGTATCGCTGTCTCCTCCTAAGGAAATTGCTCTTCTGATCACGTCCTCGTAATTCTCTCCTTCCAGGAAAGCGATGATGGACTCAGGCACGGATTTCTGGCAGATCTCATAGAACCTGTATGTGGGTCTGATCTCGTCCAGGGTGCGGTCAAGATCGTATTCGAAGGTGTCTTCGATGTATTTCTTGATCTCTGCCTTGTCCTTACCTATCCTTGCGAGATAGATTCCTGCCGCCACCGCCTGGGCGCCCTTGATGCCCTCAGGATGATTGTGGGTCACATCCGCTGATACTTCCGCCATGTGGAGGGTCTCCTCCAGAGTATCAAATAACCAGCCCACCGATGATACCCTCATGCCGCTGCCGTTTCCAAAGCTGTTGTAGGGCTTGGGATCTACGGATTTAAGCCAGCTGTAGAATCTGCCGCCGTATCCTGCGTAAGGAAAAGCGTTTCCTATCTCCTGCATGTTTTTGACCAGGGCTCTTCTGATGGTGTCATCGTCCTCGCCCATGTTCTCCATAAAGGACTTGGCCACAGCCAGGGTCATGTAGGAATCGTCCGTAGGGCTCGAATCCTCCGTTAATAGTTCAAAATCATAGTTGTAATTGTTGTCGAATTCATAAACTGATCCGACGATATCTCCGAAAATTGCTCCTAACATACTATCGCCTCCTCTTTCTTTTCTTGATTACGCTTAGAGTATAGCATAGGGAGACGATCTACCGGTCGCCCGCCAAGGGACTTTTCAAAAAATCCAAAACTTTCCGGTTAAAATCTTTTGCTTCTTCGTAGGCGGCATGGCCTAAGCCGGGGTACATGAAGAGCTCACTGCCCACTATTCTCTCGTGGAGTTCATAAGAGGCCTGAGCTCCTACGGTCTTGTCCTCTTCACCGCCGATAACCAGGGTGGGACAGCTTATGCGGCCCAGCTCGTGGGACGCGTCAAAGCCCAGGATAGCCTGGGCGTTTATGAAGAACCTGTCGTAGTTAGAAGGCTTTCCGATAAGGCCGATCACCGGATATATTTTGCGGTATTTCTTTAGATATGCTTCCGAGTAGCTCTTTTCGGCGGTATCGATCATTAAGGCCTTATGGTCGCCTTTATGGGCGAGTTCGATCCAGTAGGACACGCCTTCTATAATTATATCGTTGGTGCGGGGCGCAGTCACCGCCAGCACAAGTTTCCGTACAATTTCAGGATGGTCTATGGCCATGTACTGGGCGATCATGCCGCCCTGGGAAACGCCCATGACGTCCGCTTCCCGGATGCCAAGGGTCTCCAGCGCCTTAGCCTGGTCTTCTGCCATATCCCTGATGGTGTACCCCTCAGGCATCTGATCCTTCCTGCTGAACATGTACACCGTGAATTTATCAAAGAAAGCCTGATAGGGCTTGGCCAGCATCAAAGCTTTACCCCTTACGGTCAAAAGGCCGTCCGAAAGCCCGGGCAGGATCACAAAAGCTCGCTCTCCCTGTCCGAAGGAAACATAGCTCATCTCAGTGTTGCCTAAAGTGACGCTTCCGTTTTTTGCGTTCCAGAGCATTGGCCATTCCTCCTATCAGCAATTTCCTGTGTATACGTATTTTAGTCTTTTCCGGGCCACATCAGCCAGGCGGTAGATCAGGCCCACGTCTGTGGCGTCTCTGTCCGTCATATTGAATCTTGGGAAGAACCTTGAGATGTGAAGCGGTATCTCTTCATCAAGTCCCGCGATCCACTCGGTCATCTCCCGGATCTCCTCTTCACTGTCGTTTTCGCCCGGTACGATCAAGGTGGTGAGCTCCACGTGGCAGAACTTCACGGCCTCTTCTATAAAGGCCATGGTCATCTGCCTTGAGCCGCCCAGCACCTCAGTATAGTAACGATCCGTGAAGCCCTTAAGGTCGATGTTCATGGCGTCCATGTAGGGCTTGAGCTCTTCAAGGACCTCCAGGCTCGCCGTGCCGTTGGTGACCAGCACGTTCTTCATGCCCTTATGGTGCACGAGGCGCGCCGTGTCCCTCACGTATTCGTAACCCACCAGGGGCTCGTTATAGGTAAAAGCCACGCCGATATTTCCCTGATTCCGATATTTATACGCCAAATTCGCCAGATCGTCCGGTGCCAGATACTCTGCGCTTTTCTCCATGCGCAAAATATTCCTGGGCCATGATATCTCATTGTTCTGGCAGAAGGGGCAGCTTAAGTTGCAGCCATAACTTCCCACGGAGATAATATAGCTTCCCGGGTGGAATCTGTTAAGGGGCTTCTTTTCTATGGGATCCAGGGCAAGAGAAGTGACCTTGCCGTAGTTGGAAGCTATGACTTCGCCTCCCTGGCAAGTCCTTGCACCGCAGAACCCTCTTCCGCCTTCCTTTATATCACAATGTCTGAAACATACTTTGCAAACTGCCATTTTCGCCTCCGGTCGCAGCTTATCTATGTCTGATAACTTCGAATCTCTGGAGCTTCACGTCCTCATCGGGGCGGATACCTGCCTTCTTTTTAGCGATGCTCACCTGATCTTCTGCGGTGTCCACGCCATCCAGGTCAGGAAGCAGCAGTCCCCGGCGATAGCCCTTGGTGACGATTACTCCATAGCGCTTCGGATCCAGCTGATCCATGGAAAATATGTATTCCGCCTCTCCCAGTACGTCCACGTTGATCTCAAGCATATTAAGCTCATCCTCGGTGATGGCCGGGAATCTGGGATCCTGGGTGGATGCTGAAATGGCGTTATTTATTATCTCTTCTGCAAGGCTGTCCCGGGTCGCCTCGATGGTTCCGATGCAGCCCCTGAGCCTTCCGTTTTTATGAATGGATACGAAGGCTCCTGCCTGAGTATCCGTAAGCTCCTCAGGGAGCCCCTCCGGGATGGGAAGTTTCCTCCCTGTCCTAATATATGTTTCCAAAGAACTCCTGGCCAGCTTCACGTACTCGTCTTCACTGTCCCTCAGGGCTCTGGTTTTCTCCTCTTCACGAGCCAGATAGTTCTCAAGGAAGTGCCTGTTCTCATCCGCCTCGCCCGGCCAGAACATGCCAATTCCATATCCCACGCCGGTCACGTCCTGATGGGACAGGATCTCCGCCTTTACCGACCTTCCGTCCATGGCTCCTGCCATGATCACGAAGGATCTGTGGCCGCACTCCGCTGCCTTATCACAGAAATCCTCGCTGAAGTCCAGCAACTCTCCGAAGGCTGTCCTTCCCATGACGTCCATGATTTTTTTGTCGTACTCCGGGCCCTCAGGTGCATATCCGTAGGGGCCGTAATCCTGAAGTTTGTGGGACAGGTCACCGCTTGCTACGATTACCACCCTGCGGCCTGTCTGCTCCACAGCCTTCGCTATCATCTGGCCGAACCTGTAATGATCTGTAAGGGGCAGGCCGGAAAGTCCGATACGGACCAGTTTGAAGGTGCGGATTTTTTGCTCGATGAAGTAGAGGGGCACCATGGTTCCGTGATCCAGTGAGCGATCGCGCTCGCCCATGGTTCCTGCGGGGAAATCGCTTTCGGAAGCCAGGTCACAGATGGCTTCCACCAGCTCAGTGTCATACTCCTCTCTGAAGCTCACCTCAGATGCTCTGAAGTTTATGAAGGAGCCTCTGGCGCCTTCTCTTGGCGATATATGAAAATAGTCCGCGTACATTATGCTGTGAGGACTTGTTATTATGATGGTCTCGGGCTTAAGCGCCGCAATCTCCTCTGCCACACGCTCATACGCCCTGGTTGTCTCTATGATCTCTTCTTCGCCGCCTCTTCCAACTGCCGGAACGATCAGGGGCGGATGCGGCACCATAAATCCTGCAAGTATAGGCATGGTCGGCCTCCTTTCGTTAGAACTTATTTATATTATAACATAAAACCACATCTATGGCATTATATATAATTTCAATACCACTTGCGCATAATTTGATTTAGTCGTATGATTAAATCAGACATATACCTTAAAGGAGGAAAAATAAATGGCAGAAACATTAACAGTACTTAAGACCAGAAGAAGCTGCAGAGCCTACAAGCCTGAGCTCGTTGAAGAGGAGAAGCTCTCCGCTATTATCGAAGCAGGAACCTACGCCGCAACCGGCATGGGCCTTCAGTCCCCCATCATCATCGCAGTAACCGACAAGGAAGTCCGCGATGAGCTTTCAGAGATCAACAGAAAAGTCATGGGAGTTGACTTTGATCCTTTCTACGGTGCACCTGCCGTTCTCGTGGTGCTCGCAAACAAGGAAGTTCCCACCTACGTATATGACGGAAGCCTCGTAATGGGCAACATGATGAACGCTGCAGCAGATCTTGGAGTCGCAAGCTGCTGGATCCACAGAGCCAAGGAAGAGTTCGAGTCAGACTACGGCAAAGCACTTCTGGCCAAGCTCGGCATCGAAGGCGAATACGAGGGAATCGGAAACCTGGTGGTAGGTTATCCCGCAGGCGACATTGCCCCCGCAGCCCCCAGAAAAGAAAACTATGTTTACAAAATATAACGAAAATAGCCGCCTTTTCAGGCGGCCGATCTTTCATATTTATCAGAACAGGCTCTGTTCTGTGTGTACTGAGTAGGTATATTCATCTGTCCAGTCAACTGTGACGTAGAGTTTCATAGCGCCGGGCTTGAAGGTGACTTCTGCCTTGCCATCCTTGACATCTTCTGTGATATCGACCTGTTCATTTTTGTAGAACATGATGACCTTGCCGTCGATGGTTGCGATCTCAGGATAGTCCAATGAATCAATTACGTCATCAGCAGTGAAAGGAACAGGGTTTCCGTCCTTGTCGAAGCTGTTTCCGCCGGTCTGACGGTCCACACCGTTGGGATAATGAACGATGAAGTCGCCCTCACCTATCTCCTCGATGTCTACCTGTACAGGTTCTCCATAAAGCCATGTGTTGACATTAGTCCTGAATCCGCCGAGATCTGCTGCATAAGCTCCCCCTGTGACTCCGATGACCAGCACTACTGCTGCTACTAAACTTACAAGTGTTTTTCTAAATCCAACTCTACCTTTTGTCATTTTTCTGTTCTCCTTTAATTCCATTATTCTTTCGGGTGTAATATCTGTAGAAGGATCGATGGTATTGAATGCCTTCTGATATCTTTCTTTGTTATTCATCATTCCATTCCTCCCTGAGTTTGGCCTTGAGAAGCGATCTGCCTCTTGCAAGCTGACTCTTCACTGTGTTTTCGCTTATATCAAGCATTTCTGCGATCTCTTTGATCTTGTACTCTTCATAATAGAAGAGGTGGATGATGGTCCTGCACTTGAGGGGCAGTTCAGCCACCGCTTCCAAAAGATCCCTGTCCTCCCTTGTCTGGAAAACAACGGTATTTCCCATCTCTTCCAGATTTTCCATGGGTTCGCGCTTGCGCTTCCAGGCGGATTTCACAAGATTCTTGGATCTGTTCACAGCGACTAGAAGAAGCCATCTTCTGATGTGTTCATCGCTCTCGAAATCTTCAGTTGTAAGGTAGTACTGAAGGAAGGTCTCCTGAGCTATGTCCTCCGCGTCGTGCTTATCGTTAAGGATCGCGTACGACACGCGGAAGACACTCGAGAGATAATCTTTCATTACTTCATCCAAAGCTTTTTTCATTGATTTCCCTAATACGTATTGGTTTCTATCCCCTTCTCACTAATATGTACAACTCAGGAGGATAAAAGGTTCAAATGGAATTAAAAAAGGTTGATTGCAAAACTAACTTCGGGTCTTGAACTGTTCGATATCTTTACCTACGCCCTTCTTGGGAAGACGCATGAGCCCGAAGCCAAGCTTGGGAACGTCTTTTCCAAAATATTCTGACATGGTTTTCTCCTCCGGTCTTTAGTTGAACTTGTCTCTGTTTTTCATGCAGTAATCATATATTAACTGATCACGGTCTTCATAGTCCCCTGTATCCCCATAGAATATGGAATCCAGCTCATCCAGTTTATCCCAGTAATCGCCGTCTTCGGGGAGTTCTGACATCATATCCTGTCTGAGATCGTAGTCCAAAGGTATCTCGACTCCGTAGGCCTTGGAAGCCTTTTCAAGAAGGTCTGCAGTTTTCACCGCTCCGATCTCCTTACAGGCCTCGATGGCATCCACCCAGTGATCTCCTGAAGAATTGATGAAGTACTGATCGAAGCCGCCGTTATTCACTTCGTCCTGAAGCTCCTCCACCAGAAATACCGTTTTTTCATACTCATTCAGTGCATCCATGTTTTCTCCGTAGCTGCACTTGTCAAACAGGTATGAATCCATTTCAATGCTGAGATCCTCCGGATCTTCGAGTTCCAAAATCTCCTGAATAGTCATGCTGTCATCCTCCGTAGTCATTTCTTCATCATCAGATTGCTGCTCCTCAGATGCATCCAGCTCTCCGAGAAGCTCATAGTCTATATATACCATCGTATTCTGACCGTCTTCTGAGAAGTAGTCAGGTCTGGACGAAAATATATCCAAAATATCTTCAGGTCTTGCGAGCTCCGTTACCTTGTATGGTTCAGAGAAGGCGATCTTTTCTATAAAAAGATATCCGTCTCCCTTATCCACAAGTACTCCCGTGTGTCCCACAAAGGCTGCATCGCCTTCGTAGGTCGTGAGCACCACGCTTATGATGGATGCCTTATCGTTATCAAAGGATATGCCGTGTTCCTTCCAGGATGAAGGAAGTGCTTCTGATAAACCTCCTTCGGGTATGGGCATCTCTCCGAACATGGTCCAGAAAAGCTTTTCTTTATCCCTCAGGATCTCATATCCCTCCTGGTTCTCAATGGCATCCAGATCGAACATCAGATATGTCCCGTCATATTCATCTTTAACATTGTCATAGCTTATCTGATCCCCTGTGAGAAGCATCACGTTCATCCTGCAGTCGGAATCTGAAAATCCGGATGTTTCAGGATCATCGGGTATTCCCTCAAGATATTCCGTGACCCACTCCTTAAAGGTGTCCACATTGGACAGGCCTGCTCCTTCCAGTATATCTGTTACTTCCTGAAGGTTATCCTCTGTGAGATCATAAGTCTCAGGAGCTGCTTTCTCTGTTTCTCCGCATCCCGTAAGGATGAGTAAAAGGATCAGAATCGTTGATATTAATATTTTTCTCATGGTACCCCTCTCTTTAGCGATTTAATACGAACATATTATACCACAGTATTTTCCAATCAAAAAGGAGAATAACTCAATTAAGAGTCATTCTCCTCAGACCGTAGACAAAGTCTGAAGCGCTGCATAAGCAGCGCCTTTTTGATTTCATCATATTTCCTCCAGCATCTTTCCAGGGTTGTCCGCGGCCTTTACGTTTCCGAAGGCTTTAATGATCATGCCCTCTTCATCGATGAGATAGGTGGATCTCACCACACCCATGGTGACCTTGCCGTAGTTTTTCTTTTCTTTCCAGACGTCGTAGGCCTGGATCACTTCCTTCTCCGTGTCTGAAAGCAGCGTGAATGGAAGTCCGTATTTCTCTTCAAATTTTTTGTGAGAGGCCACGGAATCCTTGCTTACGCCAAGGACCACTGCGCCCTTTTCCATGAACTGCGGATAGAGCTCTCCGAAGGCACAGGCCTGTTTGGTGCAGCCCGCTGTCATATCCTTGGGATAAAAGTAAAGCACTACCTTCTTGCCTCGGAAATCTGCGAGGCTTTTCATTTCTCCGTTCTGGTCCGGAAGTGTGAACTCCGGAGCTTTAGTTCCGATCTCTAACATTTTATCTCCTCTTTTCGCAAAAATTAAACCATGATCATTGCTGCCGCCATGAGTCCGCGCTTGCCATGGTGCCCTCTATGAGAATAAAAAACATCCTTATGACACTTGGTGCAGAGCCCCATGTCGCTGATATTTTCGGGCGAAACGCCGGACATTTCAAGGTCGTGCCTTATGATTTTCTTAAGGTCGATATGGAATTTGGGCGGTCTCTCCTCCATGAATTCCTTGTAGGCCGGATCCTTCGAAATAAAGGCCTCAGCCACGTCAGGATCCACTTCGAAGCAGTCCATACAAAGCGCAGGCCCGATTCCGCAAACTATATCTCCCGGATCCGAACCATAACGCTCCTTCATGATCCTTATCATCTCAGCTGAGATGCCTCCAAGGGTGCCTCTCCAGCCTGAATGAGCCAGCCCGATGACCCGCTTCACAGGATCATAAAAGAATACCGCATTGCAGTCTGCATGGGTGGTTATGATGGCAAGTCCCTTTTCGTCGGTTACCAGACCGTCTATATCGGTATAGCCGCGTTCCCGAGTCACTCCCTTTCCTGCATCATCTCTTGTAACGACGCGGATGTTTGTGGTGTGGGTCTGCTGAGTCCTTACCATTTCATCAGCCCTGATTCCCAGGGTATCCGCCAGGATCTCGAAGTTTCTTAGAATATTCTCTTCGGTGTCCAGCTCTTTGGCTCCCAGGTTCCAGGAACTAACATAGCCGCTGCTGACTCCTCCGTGTCTCGTGGTAAACAGATGCTTCAGTCCATCATATTTATCAAACATGGGGGATGTCAGAAAGCGGCGGCTTCCATTTTCATGTAATATGTAATTCGTGTTGTCTTTCATGATATGTCATTCTCCATTCAAATGGATTATATCATAAAAGTTACTATTTAACTATATCGAGGGCGAATTTTCTTGCGTCTTCAAGGTCTTCTGCGTTAGGTCTTCCCTTATGCATGAACTTGAACTGACCCTTACAATGATAGTTTCTCTCGTCGATCTTGATGCCCAGTTCTTTGCAAAGCTTGGACATTCTGGCGTAGGTGGACTCGATAAGGGCTGCGCTGCTTACGTTTACGAGGCAGCCGATCCTGTCAGCGTTCTCGGTTACGAAGTCCTTAACTTCCTTGTCAATATTTGCTGCGTATACGGAATTTCCAAGAAATACCACGTCAAACTGTTCTTCAAGAGGAACGTCAACTGACTTGGCCTCTACTCCGATGGCATCAGCGATAGCTTCTGCGAGTTTCTTTGTATTTCCGCCTTTGGTATAATATCTTACTGCTGCTTTCATCTCTATCTCTCCTATATTATTTAAAGATCTATCTAAACCTCTTTACCAAGGATCTTATATAAAATTCTGTAAAGCTCCAGGGCCTCCATGGGCTCAAGGCTGATGCATCCTGCCATGCGTTCAGGCACCTTAAGAGCCTGCTGCTTAAGGGCTTCACCCTTCTCCGTGATCTCCACGATGAGCACGCGTTCGTCCTCTGTGGAACGATTTCTGGTGACGTACTCCTTCTTTTCAAGGGCTTTAAGCACCGGTGTCAGGGTGCCGCTGTCCAGGAAAAGCTTCGCACCCATGTCCTTGACGCTTATGGCCTTCTCTTCCCACATGACCATCATAGCAATGTACTGAGTATAGGTCAGATCCAGTTCATCCAGGATCGGTCTGTAGTGCTTGATGATCTCGCGGGATGCCGCGTACAGCGGGAAGCAGAGCTGATAATCCAGTTTGAGAGCGTCTTCAGGGGTGAAGCTCTCACTCTGCCCTGCTCCTGCTGTGGGACAAAACGGAGTTATATTAGAATTTGAATTTTTTGCTTTATTATCTGTGTTCATATCTATATATTAGAGTAATTTCTCTACTGCTGCCTTAACGTCTGCCATATCAGCTGTGGGTTCGAATCTTGCTACCAGGTTGCCTTCTCTGTCTACCAGGAACTTGGTGAAATTCCACTTGATATATGCCTTGTCGCCGTGCTCTTTATCAACTGCCTTGGCTACCTTGTTCATGGCCAGTGCCTTGAGTCCCTTGCCGAAACCTTCAAAAGGCTTCTCTATAGCGAGTTCTGCGAAGAGCGGATCAGCGTTCTCGCCGTTTACATCCAGCTTGGAAAACTGAGGGAATGTGATGCCGAATCTTCCGGTGCAGAAGGTGTGGATCTCTTCGTCCTCTCCGGGTGCCTGGTTAGCAAACTGGTTGCAGGGGAAGTCCAGGATCTCGAGGCCCTTGTCGTGGTCTGCATCGTAGATGGCCTGAAGGTCTGTATACTGAGGTGTGAATCCGCAGCCGGTTGCTGTGTTTACGATGAGGAGCACCTTGCCCTCGTAGTCCTTGAGTGATACCATGCTGCCGTCCATTGCCTTAACGTTGTAATCATAAATTGCCATTTGTCGTTCCTCCGTGTATTTATATTTGTATTTAGTTCAATTCGATTGTGTTCAATTTAATTATATCCACTCAATGTGACTTTGTCAACAGTTTTTTTATATTTTTTCTGGTTTTTATGCGGTATCAATTCATGAAAGCTGCTCAAGCCCCTTTGATAATAAAATGGATACGGCCTAACTTCACCTATTCTCCGGTTTAGGCCGTGCCTAGGATAAAACTCTTCAATTAAGCATTTTTATCCTATTTAGCCGTGCCGCCCCTTTAATCATTCCATAAAAAGAAGCCATCTCATTCTGAGATAGCTCCTCTTTGGTTATTCAGTTTCAGTCCTATTCCACGCTGACCAGCTTCACGATGACGTCTACCATCTTCTTCATCTGGTCGATGGAAACGAATTCCATGATGCCGTGATAGTTCTGGCCACCTGTTGAAAGGTTCGGCGTAGGCACTCCCATGTAAGTGAGTCCCGCTCCGTCGGTGCCTCCTCTGATGGGAGTTACGAAGGGTTCGATGCCAAGACTCTTCATGGCATCAAGGGCTCTGTCTACCACGTCCATTCTGGATTCCAGAATGTCGCGCATGTTGTAGTAAGTGTCGCTCATGTCCAGTTCAACTGTGCCCTCTCCGTACTTGGCGTTCATGTAATCCACTACGCGGCGGACGAATGCTTTGCGCTCTTCGAACTTGGCTCTGTCGTGGTCGCGGACGATCATTCCGATCTTAGCAGATGACTCGTCACCCTCGAATCCCATGATATGATAGAAGCCTTCGTATCCTTCCGTGTGTGCGGGGGTCTCAGCAGGAGGGAACATGCCGATCAGTTCCGTGCCCATGAGGACTGCGTTTTTCATCTTATTCTTGGCTGAGCCTGGATGGATGTTGATGCCGTTCACCTTGAACTTGACGCCGGCGCCGTTGAAGCACTCGTACTCGATTCCGCCCAGTCTGTCGCCGTCAAGGGTATATGCAAATACCGGATCAAACTTCTTAAGATCTATATGTTCAGTTCCTCTTCCGGTCTCCTCTTCAGGATTAAAGCAGAGTGCGAGTCTTCCGTGCTTAACTTCAGGATGAGCCAGGAGATATTCCACAGCAGTCACGATCTCAGCGATACCTGCCTTATCGTCAGCACCTAAGAGCGTGGTTCCGTCAGTTACGATGAGCTCATCTCCCACAAAATACTGAAGGTTCGGAAAATCAGCTTCTTTCATGACAACGCTTGGGTTGAGCTGGATGTCGCCACCCTCGTACTTAAGGATCCTGGGCTTGATGTTGGCGCCGGATACTGCTGATGATGTGTCCATGTGGGCCATAAGTCCGATGGTCTCTGCATCTACTCCGGGGCTAGCCGGAAGGTGCGCATATACATAGCCGTATTCATCCCTCATGGCATCCTCAAGGCCGATGCCCTTTATCTCCTCCACAAGATGGTCCGCCAGGTCGAAGACCTTAGGACTTGAGGGGAAACATTCAGCATCCTCATAGGATGTGGTCTCAAAACTTACATACTTAAGAAATCTATCTACTAAATTCATACTTTTCCTCCAAAAAACAGGCCGCGGGACTGATCCCGCTGGCCTGAAGTGTATTTTGCTTAACCGACTCTCTCGAAGTCTTCTGCAGGATGTTTGCAGAGCGGGCAGATGAAGTCTGCGGGAAGTTCATCTCCCTCGTAGAAGTATCCGCAGATCTTGCAGACCCAACCATGGCGCTCTTCTTCGAGCTTAGCCTGCGGCTTGGGTTTGATGTGAGCGAAGTAGTATGCATAGGTTACGGAAGGATCGTTGTTAAGAACAACTGCCTCTGTAACATCTGCGATGAACAGAGTATGTGTGCCGTAATCGTACATGTCAACTACCTTGCCGGACATATATGCGTTGGTTCCTGTGGTGATGTATGCCAGTCCGTTTGCAGAGTGTGCATAGCTTACAGGAATGTGCTCGTCGAACTTGTTGACTTCCTTACCGGTCTGGAATCCGAAGTGCTTGAAGGTATCCATTACTGCAGACTCTGACAGGAAGGAAATGTTGAACATTCCGGTAGCCTTGATCATGTCGTGAGTATGGTTTGCCTTGTTAACAGCGATGGAGATGCGGTTCGGCTGAGATGTAAGCTGGATAGCTGTGTTGATGATGCAGCCGTTATCACGTCCGTCAGCTTTTGCGGTGAGAACGAAAAGTCCATAGCTGAACTTCTGGAAGGTCTTGGAATCGATCTCTGCTTTAGCCATGGCAGCTTCGTCAACCTTAGGAGCCTCAAACTTAGGAATGGTCTTGTCGATTGCATCAACCAGAGCCTTGATATCAGCTTCCTGTCCGGGTCTTAAAGCGGACTTAAGGGAAACGGTCTCATTGAGCATAGTCATGTCCTTGAGACCTCCGATGATCTCTCTCATGAGACGTCCGGAAGTAGGTGCCCAGGAACCGTTCTCAACGAAGGCAACTGTTCTGTTCTGGATGTTGTGAGCAGCCAGGTCGTGCAGGAGTTCTTCCATGGATACGAAGATACCTGCGTTATATGTGGTGGAGCAGAACAGCAGATGGCTGTACTGGAAGCATGCTGCGATGATCTCGGAAGCGGGAGTTACGCTTACGTCATACATAACGGTCTTGATGCCTCTGTCTCTCAGTTCTGAGGAGATGATCTCAGCCACGTTCTCGGTATGTCCGTAAACGGAAGCATAAGCGATGCAGACTCCGGTCTCTTCCGGTGTATATGTAGCCCACTTGACGTATTTATCAAGGTAGGATTCGATTTTTCTTCTCCATACGAAACCGTGCAGAGGGCAGATCATCTTGATCTCGAGGCCGTGTACCTTCTTGAGGATCATCTGTACCTGCTCGCCGTACTTTCCGACGATGTTGGTGTAATATCTTCTGGCTTCGTCCATGTATTCAGCATCAAAGTCTACTTCATCAGCGAAGATCGCGCCGTTCAGAGCTCCGAAGGTTCCAAAAGCATCAGCTGAGAAAAGGATTCCGTCCTCATGCTCATAGCTCATGAGAACTTCCGGCCAGTGCACCATGGGTGCAGTAAAGAATGTGAAGTGGTGCTTGCCTGATGAGAACTCGCCTTTGTCACCAACGATCACTGCCTGATCGGTCAGGTCTTTGTTGAAGAACTGCTTGATCATCATGAGGATCATCTGGTTGCAGACTACCTTCACGTTAGGATATCTTAAAAGCAGTTCAAGGAAGGTGGCGCTGTGGTCCGGCTCCATGTGATGGATAACCACGTAGTCCAGGTCGCGGCCATTTAAGACGTGCTCCACGTTCTCAAAGAAGAGAGGTCCTACTGCCTTATCTACGGTATCGAATAAAACGGTCTTTTCATCGAGCAAAAGATATGAGTTGTAGGAAACTCCGCGAGGTACGGAATATACTCCCTCGAACATGGCCAGTCTCCTGTCATTAGCTCCTACCCAATAAAGATCTTCAGTAATTTTCTTTGTGCAATACATTTGGTTCCTCCTAAATCAAATTTTGCTTATATGATGCCGCTTATTGCGGCTGATCTACCTTATTCGTACGCCATCTGGAGAAGCTGTTCCAGATCTTCGGAGCAGGCTCCGCACTTGTTTCCCACATTGCCCTGCTCTCTAAGTTCATCCAGAGTTTTTATTTCATTCTCAAGTATAAAATCGATAACTTCTTTTTTAGTCTTATTTCTGCAGAGACAGACTTTGAAGTCGTCTTCCATTGCCCTCATATCCATAAGCGTGCTTCCTTTCTTAAGTGATATATGGAAATTATACCCACATTAACCCATTATAATCATTTTTTTATACTGATAGAATTATATCACAGAATTTTATGTTATACTATACCTATAAAATCGATTTTTTGAAAGGGAAAACGACGAGGACTTCATGGATAAAGACGGAAGCACCTTCAACTATTTCATATGCGTCATATGCCCTATCAAGGAAGCCAAGGCAGAACTCAGATACGCTCCAAACCAGTCAGAATTCAGGGAGACTTCCACAGGAAGCGTTATGATGAATCCTATGCTGGGCTTCATGTATCCGGCATACCTTGACGGTGACGCAGACATATACAAGGCTCTGTATTACACAACCAAGGAAAGCCATGAAGAACTGGTCCAGGGGCTTTTCGGAGTGGATGCACCCAAAACCGCCAGCGAGCAGAAGGAAGAGTTCCACGGCAATCTTTTCGAAGTTCTCAGGGAAGATTACACCCTGGATACAGCTGCTGCAGTTTATACGAACATATATGATGCCAAAGAGAATGAAGAAGAGTACACTTTCAGCGACCTTTCCAACGTTCTGGAGAAGCAGAACATCCCCGACGATAAGGTTGAGAAACTCCGTGAGGTCATAGCTGAAGAACTGGTGCCCATCAATCTTGTATCCAAAAAATACGAGATCAAGACTGATGACACGGTAATCACCACCGAGCCCGAGAATGCTCTTATGATAAAGACCCGTGAGATCGACGGACGTAAATATATATTAATACCCGCTAACGGTCGAATAACCGTTAACGGGCAGGATGTTTTCTTTGAAGATTAAAACTTAAATGGCACAGTTTTAGGCGTGCCCTTCTTCAGCCCAGAGCTTCTCAGCTCTGGGTTTCCAATGTTCAGCATATTGCTCGCACTTAGCGCAGAGATGCTCTACAGGTTCATAGGCTTCCAGATCGGTTGACTTAGCCCCAGTGGCCTTGATGATCTCCAGCAGTTTCTCAGGATTCTCCAGCATTGGACAAGGT
Source organism: Bacillota bacterium (assembly GCA_017394515.1). Classification (GTDB taxonomy): domain Bacteria; phylum Bacillota; class Clostridia; order Peptostreptococcales; family Anaerovoracaceae; genus RUG754. The sequence continues at coordinate 151,325 of JAFPXY010000016.1, forward strand.
CTCAGCAGGTTGTCATTGAAAGGCTGCCCGTCGCGATAAGCTTTGAACAAAGGCTGCTGAAGGCATTCCAGCAGGCTCTTTTCCTTGATGTTTGCTGAAGAATAGTGGATGAAGACGCAGGGCTCCACGTCTCCGTTGGCGTTGATGTGGCAGTACTTCTCGCCTCCTGCTACGCAGCCGTTTACGAACTCGCCGTCGTTCTGGAAGTCGATGGCAAAGAGTTCTTTGCCGCCTTCCATGTCACGGATCTCACGAATCTTGTGGAACATGTACTCTCTCTGGTCAGGATCAAGCAGAAGCTCCGTAGAGGCATTCATACCTACCGGCATATAGTGGAAGTACCAGGCGAAGATGCAGCCCTTTTCGATTATCATATCCAGGAACTCATCGGACGTTACTGTCAGATAGTTCTTGGAGGTATAGCAGATGGATACTCCGAAAGGCAGCTTGTATGAATGCATGAGATCCATAGCATTCAGTGCCTTCTTGAAATGTCCTTCTCCCCTTCTTCCGTCGTTGGATTCCTCGAAACCTTCAATGGAAACTGATACGAAGAAGTTGCCTACTCTCAGACATTCTTTGCAGAATTCGTCATCGACAAGAGTACCGTTTGTGAAGGCGTGGAAAGCCACGTCAGTATGCTTCTCGCAGAGTCTGAAGATGTCCTTCTTTCTGATGAGTGGCTCGCCGCCCGTGAATAGATAGGCGCGGATGCCCAGTTCCTTACCTTGAGTTACGATGGAATCAAGTTCTTCGTAGCTCAGATTCAGCTGGTTGCCGTATTCCGCTGCCCAGCAGCCCGTGCAGTGCATGTTGCAGGCGGTCGTGGGATCCAAAAGGATCAGCCATGGCATGTTGATGCCATACTTCTCCTTGTTAACCTTGGACTGCTTATAGCCTGTAAGTCCGGATTCAAAGAAAACGTTCAGAAGGAACATCTTGAGTACCTTGGGATCGGTGTCTCTGATGATCCTCTCCACATAGTGTCCCCACTTGCTGTCCGGATTGTCTATGATGGTCTGGAGATCTTCGTAAGCCTTGTCGCTCCAGCCGTCTCCCATGATCTTCTTCACCTTTTCAAGGAGAGGTCCGAAGGTTTCCTGAACGCTCTGGTTCTCCGATTTCTGAAGCACTCTGTCAATCAACTTGCCGAAAGCTATACGCTCAGCAGAATGGATCAGTCCGTTTGCCATTTTTGCCTCCTTTATGTCTGTAAACATATACTTTTATATAGTATTTTATCTGATCTTTTAGATTAGATTATCATTTCTTCCAGACAATGTCAAGACAAAAACTATAATATATTCTTGCCTTACATTATACATTTGATGTATAATATGCATGAAAAGTTTTTTGAAGCAGTTTAGGAGAAACCAATGGATATCGACGAGAAAACAATAGACAGGTGGCTATCATACTGGAAAGCCTACATAGGAAACTATGCGCTCCCCTCCTGGGACACCATCCCGGACTTCGGTCTCTACATGGAGCAGGTCGTCACATATATCAGGAACAGTCTGAAGTATCTCGAGAGAAGCCCCGAAGAGGACAGCGTGATAACGGCCTCCGCCATCAACAACTACGTCAGGAAGAAGTTCATGCCACAGCCCGTGAAGAAGCGCTACTACAGGACACACCTGGCCTACCTTCTGATACTCTGCGCGCTGAAGCCTTCGCTCAGCATCTCGGAGATCCAGGCGATCGTACCCATGGATATCAGCGAGGATGATCTGCACAGCTTTTACGAGGCCTTCATCCAGCAGCATAAGCGCGCTGCTGATTTCTTCATCAACAGGGTCGAAAGGCTGAAGAAACTCGTGGTAAGAGACGAGTTCCTCGGAAATGCCTTCCAGGATCCTGCCACCGAGATCATCGTGGACGTGGCTTTGATATCTTCCTTCACGAAAGCCCTCTCGGACAAGATGTTCGTGATCGAAGATGGAGTCCCCACCATACCGGATAACTTAGTTATCGAATGAAGGCCATGCTTAAGACGCTAAAACCCCTTGATAGATAAGGGGTTTTTTGTTATTATTTCCTTGTAGGAATGATCACATTGAAACATACAGATTGGAGATGACCATGACTAAGAAAATCGGCTTTCCTGCCATAAGGAACTTCGGGAATGACCCCAGAGATTTCGTTCCTGAGCTCTTCAGGTTCATGGATCGTTATGACGCTGAGTTTTATCTCGAAAAGGCCTTTACCGCTCCACCCTCACCTACTTCAACGAGCATCATAAGAAATAAATAGAGATACTAAAAAGGCAGTCCCTCGGGACTGCCTTTTGGTTTGTCTTAGTTATGCGCTTGCTTCTTCAGTCTTCATGTTCTTCTTAAGCTGTACCTCCGGTTCTCTCGGCATAGCGAAGAGAGGAACGATCCTGTCAAGACCGGTGAAGGTAAGGATGAGAAGTGATGCAACAGCGATCATAGCCATGAAGTTGAACTTGATAATATCAAGCTGTGTGATAGCAACTACAGGATATACCGCAGCAGCGATACCTACATAGAATCCAAGGTATACGTGCCAAGGAATGAGCTGTGATCCGAATACACCCATGGCGTCTCCGAAGGTTGCGTTTCTAAGGGACAGTTTGTATCTTGCCTTTTCATTTGCGCAGTATACGTTGTCATCTGTAACCTGCTTGATAACAGGACCGATGGTAACGATCTGAGCCATTTCATCGGAAAGAGCAGCGTTTCCAAGGAGGCAGAGAACTGCGTTCCATCCAAGGAGATGTCTTACTCTGAAGGAGATCTTAGCGATCAGCTTAGCCAGAGGCTGGAATGAATCCATGAGCTGCATTACTCCTCCGAAGGCTGCTACCCACATCATCATGGGGATTACCCAGCTGCCGGCTTCTTCGATACCGGAATACATGAAGTCATCGAGGAACTCCTGAACGGTTCCTGCAGTACCTGCGAATCTTCCAAGGATGTAGGAAGAAACGATACCTGATCCGATACATGCAAAGGTATTGAATCCCATTATAGCAAGGACGATTACCAGAACGAGAGGAATGGCCATATAGAGAGCTACTCCCTGATCTACCTGTGTCAGAAGGTCAAGAGCTACAGCCTTGTTTTCCTGGATATATGCGATAGCGTCTTCTGAAAGGTTTGCATAAATATCAAAACCTTCAACGGATTCTCCGGAGAGTCCCATGAGTCCACCTGCTACGAAGAATGCGATGGCTGCAAGGATAAGGCAGCTTACGGACCATACGCCCTGGTGTCTGATTCTGTCTACTACCTGTACTCCCTGGATACCTGAAGAAACGATGGTTGTATCGGAAATGAGTCCGATATTGTCACCGAAGCAGGATCCGCCGGCTATAGCGCAGACTGTGAGATATGGATCTCCGCCTACGATGTGTGACAGCCAAAGGAAGATAGGTGCGCAGGCAGCGAATGTTCCCCAGGATGTACCTGTAGCAACGGAAAGGACACCTGTGCATACCAGACCGATGGCAGCAACTGTCTTGGCGGTGACTCCAAGCTTAAGTGCGATGTTAACGATGGCAGCGCCGACTCCGTATCCCATGAAGCAGTTTGCCATGGTATAGGCAAGCATGAGGATGAAGAGTGCAACCAGGATGTTCTTAACAGAACCCATGGCAGCGTCCAGGCACTCCTGCCATTTCTTCTTCTCTACGATCATAGCTACAACTACAGCGCAAACGAAAGCTAAAGGCGCTGCGATCATGGCGTCCTGACCTGAGATCATAAGTCCCGCGAGTACGAATACAGGCAGGAACTTCAAAAAACCTTTAATAAAACCCATAACTATTCCTCCAAAAAAAAATAATAACAAAAACTTGTGGGTCTTTTCATTATACTTTATTAGCATTTTCTTAGCAAGCGATATTTAAGATATTGTTATAAAAATTGACTAACCATTTCCAAAATGTTATACTTTTTGGTGTTAAATCACAGATATCACTACAGGAGAAAACGCAGTGGATACCACAACTATCAGACGCCGCAAAATACTTGACAACAAAGCTTATTTATATCTGACTGAATTTTTTTCCGGCATGTCACTGATGGCCGTTGAACTTGGTGCCAGCAGACTTATGGCGCCCTATTTCAGTTCATCCCAGATTGTATGGACCATCATAATCGGTACCATCATGATTGCCATGGCTCTCGGAAACATCTTCGGAGGACGCTGGGCAGACAAAGATCCCAACCCGGACAAACTGTACCGTCGGATCATCATTGCAGCCTGTTGGATCGCCTTGATTCCGGTTCTCGGCAAATACGTGATCCTGGGAATCTCAGGGCTCCTGATATTTACCGTGAGTCATAACCTTCTGGTTATCGCCGCCTTCATCACCTGCATGGTGATCTTCGTATTCCCGCTTTTCCTTCTGGGTACTGTCACCCCATCACTTGTGAAGTACACCATGGACAGCCTGGACGATAACGGCAGGACCGTAGGCAAGCTCAATGCTTCCAACACTATAGGTTCCATCATCGGAACCTTCGTGCCCACCTTCGTGAGCATCCCCGCCGTGGGAACTTCCATCACTTTTCTGATCTTCAGCGGCATACTTTTAGCCCTTTCCATCATATATTTCACATCGCCTTATCATGATGGTTCCAAGGCTCGCCCCGGCAAAGCCATAGTGGCAGGCTGCATAATTTTTCTGTTCTGTATCATTATGGGACATAATAACAGCTTTGCCTTTTGGGAAAGCGACATTGTGGTAGAAGACGAATCCATCTATAACTATATCAAGGTAACCGAGGATGACAAAAACGTCACCCTTTCCACCAATGTGCTCTTTGGAGTCCAGTCCATTTATCCCAAAAACAGCGAACTCACCGGCATGTATTATGACTATGCCATGGCGGCACCCTACATGGCTGGCATCCATGAAAAAGATCAGCTAGAGGTGCTAATCCTTGGAATGGGCACCGGCACCTATGCCACCCAGTGCCTCAAATTTTACGATAATATGAACTTCGAGGGAGTTGAGATAGACGATAAGATCGCGGATCTGGCCTATGAATATTTTGCGCTTCCTGAGAGCGTAAACGTGACCAAATATGACGGAAGAGCTTATCTGAACGCCGTGGACACCAAGTACGATCTGATCATGGTGGACGCTTATCAGGACATCTCCATACCCTTCCAGATGGCGTCAGTGGAGTTCTTCACCATGGTACGCGATCACCTCAAAGATGATGGCGTCATGGTGGTCAATATGAACATGCGCTCCACCAAGGAAGGCAATATCAACCAGTATCTGGCGGATACCATCTCCTCAGTCTTCAGCGAAGTATATACCGTGGACGTGCCTAACAATACCAACAGAGAGTTATTTGCGTCTAACGAAAACGGCATGGTGGACCGCTTCCTTAAGAACATCGACCTGGAAAAAAACAAGACCCTGGCCGATCTAATGGTCAAGGTCTTTAACAGTATTTCAAAATATATTCCCGGGGATCGCGTCATGACCGACGACAAAGCTCCCGTGGAGCTATTAAGCATGCGCGCCATCGACGAGCTTGTTTCAGAGGAGCTGGCCTATTACCAGAACATCCTTCACGAGGAAGGCATCCGCGGTCTCATGGACAGATTCCTATAACTAGATCACAAGATTTTCCTCGTGCTCGTCCTTCACTCCGATCATGCATATTCCCTTGGCTCTTCCACCCGGAAGAGCTTTTATTATCTCGCTTATGGAAAAATATCTCATGCTGAGCCCTGCATTATGGGCCATCAGCCGGTCTCCGTCTTTGGAAATATAGAATGTATGTATCTGCTTGAAGATATCATCCCTATCGTTAAGAACCGTAAGGATGAAGTGATTGCAATAAAATCCCAGCACGTCGAAATCCGTTTCGTCCGTGGTGTAATTCACAGTTATTCCGATGCTTCTCAAATAATCCGCAATGGATACCGGAGACACGCCAAAGCGCCCCGCATGAAGGATGCCGTTAGCTTCAAAGGTCTCAATGAGGGTCGGAAGGCTTACGCTGAAGGATCCCTCGTCATACTTAAGAAGCATGTTGTAAACAGCGATAACCTCGCAGCCGGAATAATCCAGGGTGGACTTTCCCAAACTCATGTCCTTAAGTTCCGACTGCCTCTCTATCAAGGCCGGAGCACTTAAAGGCTTGTGTTCCTTCATGCCCGCAAGGACGAAGGCTCCGTGATCAGGAGAAGTAAGGAGGTGTTCATAGGCCTTCTTGTTCTGAAGATCATTCCCCGAAAAGTCACGCTTTATAGCCTTCTCGATTCTTCTGAGCCTGTCTATGATGCCGACGATCCTCTTGTTATTCAGTTTTCCGGGAATCTTAGCAATCAGCATATCGATACGTTATAGCACATTATAGCAAGCTTTATTTTGCTTCAAATACTGCTTTGCATCCCTTATATGTCATGTAGCAGTCCAGTTTGGCCACTACTTCGAAAGGTGAGTGCATGCTGAGAACAGGCACGCCTGCGTCTATTGTCTCGATGTTTCTGTTAGCCATATCAAGAGCGACTGTTCCGCCGCCGCCTTCATCGATTTTGCCCATTTCTGTGAGCTGCCAAAGAACATCGTTATCGTCGAATAACTTTCTGACGTATGCTACGGTCTCTGCGTTAGCATCGGAAGCTCCGCCCTTGCCGCGGCCACCGGTGTATTTGCAGATGGCGATGCCGTGATTGACCATGGACTCATTGTTCTTTTCAAACACTTCCATGAAGTTGGGATCCAGCGCAGCTGTTACGTCTGCTGACAGGCAGAATGATTTAGCAAAGCAATCGTAGAGGTCAACTCCCTGTCCTTTGCACATATCGTTCATAAAGTGCTCGAAGGCCTGAGAGATCATGCCGGTGATACCCATGGAACCGACTTCTTCCTTATCAGCAAAGATGCACACTGCTGTTCTTTCAGGAATCTCTTCCATATCGAGGAGAGCCTTTAGTTCTGCAAAAGCACATACTCTGTCATCATGTCCATAAGCGCCTATGAAACTTCTATCGAAACCGACTTCCACTGCATCAAATGCGGGTACGGTCTCAAGCTCTGCTGAATAGAAATCTTCTTCAACCATGCCATACTTTTCGTTCAAAAGTTCCATGACATACTGCTTAACTCTGGTCTTTGCCTCCTTGTCCTGCACGGGAACTGATCCCACCAAAAGGTTCAGGTTCTCGCCGGGAATAGCTTCTCCTAAAGGCTTAGCAGCCTGCTGCTTGCCAAGGTGAGGAAGGATGTCGGTGATGACGAATTTGGGCTCATCGCCATGGCCGAACTTAACTTCCAGCTTGCTTCCGTCCTTAAGACAGATCACTCCGTGAAGTTCAAGAGGAATGGTTACCCACTGGAACTTCTTGATGCCGCCGTAATAATGTGTCTTGAGATAAGCCATCTCTTCAGATTCATACAGTGGATTGGGTTTGAGATCAAGTCTTGGTGAATCAGTATGTGCAGCGGCGATGTTAGCGCCGTAAGCCAGTGATTTCTTTCCGATAACTGCCAAATCTATATTCTTGCCGCGGTTGTTGTAGTATACCTTGTCGCCTGGCTTGAGCTCCATGCCTGCCTTATATGGTACGAATCCTTTGGCTTCAGCAAGTTTGATACATTCAACAACACATTCTCTTTCGGTTTTGGCTGCGTTCATAAAATCGATATAGGCTTTAGAGTAATCTTCCATTGCATTCTTCTCTGCTTCAGAGATCACATCATAGCCATTCTTCTTTTCGATTAATACTCCCATAAATATAAAACTCCTTTTACTGAAAATAAGGGACCCCTCGGGGTCCCCTATCTAAAGTTTAACCTATTTAGCTGTCTAAATCAAGCAAAGAATTCTTTGCGGATCAGATTACCAAGCTCTGATATCCTCGTTGATGTTCCAGCATACATAGTATGTTCCGATCTGGCCTGCTACTACGAATTCATCAGGATAATCTTCCTTCAGAGCTGCCATTTCGTTTGTAGGAACGTCATCGATGAGTTTCCACTCGCCGTTCTTGAAGTTGGTGAGCATGTTATTAGCATCATCACTCAGATAGAACTTAAGTGTAGGCATTGTAACTTCCTTAGCATCAGGATGTGCTTCATTCTTCTTGAGAGTGATTACACTGTTGTGCTCCCAAGCGTCCATGGTGTACATACCGTTGCATACATAGGTTGAAGGATCTGTGTTCCAGCCTTCGTTAGCAACTACGTCTTCTCTTACAGGGAAGAATGTAGGGAATGCAAGGAGCTCGTTCCAGTAAGCTACCTGGTTTGCGATGGTAACTTCGAGAGTCTTGTCATCGAGTGCGGTTACAGCCAGGTCGTTAGGATATCCAACAACGTTCTCGAACATGTATCCATAGTCGAATGCGTTCTCTTCGTTAGCTGCTCTCTTCCATGCGAACTCATAGTCCTTTGCGGTGACGGGTTCTCCGTCGGACCACTTCATGTCACGAAGTGTGTAGGTGTAGGTAACTGTTCCATCTTCGTTTTCAACGCCTTCTACCAGTTCTTCTGCAGCGTCGGGAACGATCTGGAGGTTGCCATTCTCATCTTCTGACCACTTAGCAAGTCCGGAGAACAGGTGAGCCAGCATTGTAGCTCCGTCTACTGCGGAGTTAGCTGCAGGATCAAGTGTATCAGGCTCGGAAGCGATACATACGTTGAGAGTGTCAAGCTTGTCGGATGTTGTGGTGTACATGAAGTACTTGTAGCCCAGAGGGTTAGCAAAGAATCCGTCCACTGTCTTGGAGATCATGTAAGGATCTGTGTAATAGTACAGAGGGCAGATAGCTCCTGTGGACATAAGAAGGTCCTCAGCCTTGTGCATAAGAGCATATCTGGTTGCAGGATCTGTTGTGGTCTTAACCAGGGAGATAAGAGGATCATAGGTCTCGGACCATGTTCCGTTCTCAACCTTGAGGTCAAGTCCAAGGTCTGTGGTGTCAACGCTGTACATAGCGAGAGTTCCGTGGTTCCCTCTGCCGAACTGTACGTCGTTGTTACCGGAATCTGTTGTCCACATGTCAAGGAAGCAGATAGGATCGTTGTAGTCAGCTAACCAGCCGTTACGAGCGATGGAGTAATCTCCTGCCTTACGTGTGTTGAGGAATGTGTTCCACTCCTGGTTCTCCAGGTTGATAGTGATACCAACTGAAGCAAGAGCGCTCTGGAGATATTCACCGATAGCTTTGTGTCCTTCACTTGTGTTATAGAGATAAGTAAGTGTAGGGAAGTTGGTGAACTGCTGAGCGGATTCATCCCACTCATAATACTTCTTTAAGATCTCGATAGCCTGGTTTACGTTAGACTCGAAATCTGCAGGATCTACGCTGTAGTATCCGCCCTGTCCGCCGTTAGCGTTCTCATAGAACTGAGAACCGTCGGGTTCAGTCATACCCATAGCTACGAAGGAGCCTGCAGGAAGCTGTCCAGCCTGTCCGATCTCTTCGCAGATGTAGTTTCTGTCAAAGAGAAGGCCAATTGCCTGACGGATCTCTGCCTGCTTAACCTCGTCTTCTACGGAAACTGCTGCAGGACCTTCATCGGTTCCGCCGCCACCACCGCCGCCGCATGCTGCGAAGGTGAATACCATAACGAGAATAAGAAGTACTGCTAAAAATTTCTTCATGTTGCTTTCCTTCCTTTCTAAAAATATAAAGCTTTTTAAGTATATCATATACGTGGATCTACACGTTTATGAACTTATGATTAGTTGATCTCATCCACCCTGTGGCAGGCTACGAAGTGCCCGGGGGATACTTCCTTGAATTCAGGCATACTTAAGGAGCATGCCTCCGTAGCGTATTTGCATCTGGTCCTGAAAGGACAGCCCGAAGGTGCGTTCAAAGGGCTTGGGATATCTCCTTCAAGAGCGATACGCTTGTTAGCCCTTGCGATTTTCGGATCAGGTACAGGCACCGCTGAAATCAGGGACTTGGTGTATGGATGAAGCGGATGGTAATAGATCTCATCGGAATCAGCCAATTCCACCATCTTGCCCAGATACATTACAGCGATACGGTCTGAAATGTGTTTTACGACCAAAAGGTCATGAGCGATAAAGAGATATGTGAGACCCAGCTTATCCTGCAGTTCATCGAACATGTTGATTACCTGTGCCTGGATGGATACGTCCAGGGCGGATACAGGCTCATCGCAGACGATGAATGAGGGATTGAGAGCCAGTGCTCTTGCGATACCGATTCTCTGTCTCTGACCGCCTGAGAACTCATGAGCATATCTGGCAGCATGCTCAGAGTTAAGACCTACGTGATCCATAAGCTCCAGGATACGGTCCTGACGAGCTTTTTTGTCCGTATACATCTTATGGATATCAAGAGGTTCGCCGATGATATCAGATACGGTCATACGAGGATTCAGGGATGAATATGGATCCTGGAATACCATTGTAGCCTTCTTACGAAGATTTACCAGGTCTTCCTTTGTCTTGATCTCCTTTCCCTCGAAAAACACCTTTCCGTCCGTAGGCTGATAAAGGTGAAGTATGGTTCTGCCCACGGTGGTCTTACCGCAGCCTGATTCTCCTACAAGGCCAAGGGTCTCGCCCTTATTGATCTCAAAGGATACATCGTCTACCGCCTTAAGGGGCTTGGAGGAGAAGAATCCGGTACTGATGTCGAAATATTCTTTAAGGTGTTCAACGCGAATGATGGTTTCTTTGTTATCACTCATTTGAAGCACCTCCTTTCTGCTCCTCTAACATTTCTTTGACGTTCATCCAGCAAGCTGCCGAATGATGCTCGTTGATGTCGATGTAATCGCAGGTCTGGTTAATGCAGATATGCATGGCGTCATCACATCTCGGTGCAAAAGGACAGCCCTTGGGCATGTTCAGAAGGTCGATGGGAGTACCGGTGATGGGCTCTAATTTTTTGCCTTCCATATCTACCGTAGGAATGGATTTCAGAAGTCCTTTAGTGTATGAATGATGAGGATTATAGAAGATATCCTCTGCGGTTCCTCTCTCGCAGATGGAACCGGCATACATTACGATGATCTGGTCACAGAGCTGTGCAACTACGCCTAAATCATGGGTGATCATGATGATGGCCATTCCCAGCTGATCCTGCAGGCTCTTCATGAGCTCCAGGATCTGGGCCTGAATGGTTACGTCCAAAGCCGTGGTAGGCTCGTCAGCGATAAGGATATCAGGCTCACAGGAAAGTGCCATGGCGATCATTACACGCTGTCTCATACCGCCGGAAAGCTCGAAGGGATACTGTTTCATTCTCTTCTCAGGCTCGTTTACGTTTACAAGTTTAAGAAGTTCAACAGCTCTGTCCCAAGCCTGCTTCTTATCGCGGTCAGTATGGAGGGTTATAGCTTCTATAAGCTGATGCCCTATGGTATATGTAGGGTTAAGGGATGTCATGGGATCCTGGAAAATGATGGATATCTTATTTCCTCTTACGGTCTTCATGACCTTTTCGCCCGCGCCTACAAGCTCCTGTCCGTCAAGTTTGACAGAGCCGCCTACGATCTTGCCGTTGGCATCAAGTATCTGCATGATGGAGTATGCCGTTACGGACTTGCCGGAACCGGATTCTCCTACGATACCGAGCACCTTATGTCTGTCCAGGCTGAAGGATACGCCGTTTACGGCTTTGACTTCGCCTGCAGCTGTAAAGAAGGATGTTCTTAAATCATTAACTTCAAGTAATGCCATTTCTATCCTCCTTTCCTAGCGTCTCAGCTTAGGGTCAAATGCGTCCCTTAAGCCGTCTCCGAAAAGATTCAGAGAAAGAACAATAAGTGAAATTATAACAGCAGGAATTACCAGTCTGTAAGCATAGGAATTGATGCCGTTAAGAGCATCGGATGCCAGAGATCCCAGCGAAGGCATGGGAGCGTTTACACCCAGTCCCAGGAAGGACAGATAGCTCTCTGTGAATATAGCTGAAGGGATCTGAAGAGCTGTGGAAATGATGATAACTGAGATACAGTTGGGAAGCAGATGCTTCCTGATGATCCAGCCACCCTTGGCTCCTGCAGCTCTGGCAGCCAGTACGTATTCCTGTTCTTTGAGGGACAGAATCTGTCCACGGATAAGTCTTGACATGGATACCCAATAGAGTACGCCGAAAACTATGAACAGGGATATGATATTGGCTCCGATCTTAGCCAGAACGGTACCTTCGATGATCGGTGTCAGGGCTACCCTCATTACGGAGGCTAAAAGAATAACCATCAGCATATCAGGAAGTGAATATATAATATCCACTATCCTCATTATGATCAAGTCGACTTTACCTCCCAAATAACCCGATATGGAACCGACCAACATACCTATTATAAGTACGATAAGGCTCGCAAAAAATCCTACCGCCAGTGATATTCTGGTGCCGTAGACCACTCGTATGAAGTAATCTCTGCCCTGAGCATCCGTACCGAAAATGTGAGGGAATACTTTTTCGCCCGCATCTATCTTTGCCTGTTCGGTTTCACCGTACTCAAAAGGTTTAAGGTTATTGTATGAATTATCCACCTGTTTACCGGGGCTTACTCCGAGCATTCTGTCGTATGAGTAAGGCCATAACATGGGAACAAAGATCGCGGACAATGTGATAACTATTATGACTATGATGCTGACGACCGCAACGTCGTTCTTAAGGAGACGCTTGACTCCATCCTTGAAGAAAGTGGAAGACTCACGCATCTGCACCATATATTCCTTTTCTTCATCAGTTGCAGGAAGGAACAGGTTCGGATCCTGCTGAAGGCTGAATAACTTTTCTTTGTTAAACATATCCTCACCCCTCCCTACTCAAGATTGATTCTCGGGTCTGCGACCTTATACAAGATGTCACTGACCAGATTCATTATAACGATCAGGGCAGCCAGCACGATGGTGGTACCCATGATCAGCGGATAGTCACGGTTTGTAATACTGTTTACAAAAGCACGGCCAATGCCGGGCACAGCAAATATCTGCTCAACTACCAGGGATCCGGTTACGATATACGCAAGCATGGGTCCGAAGTAAGTGATTACAGGAATAAGGCTGTTCTTAAGAGCGTGTCCGAAAATTATCATCACTCTGCTTACGCCCTTGGCTTTGGCTGTTCTGATATAGTCCTGTCCCAGTACATCCAGCATGGATGACCTGGTAAGACGGGTTATATAACTCATGGGATAGAGTCCAAGGCTGATGATGGGAAGGATAAGGCCTTTGGTAGTCTCACCATTTGCAGGAAGCCATCCCAGTTTTACCGAGAACAAGATCAGCATCAAAGATCCTATAATGAAGGTCGGCATCGAGATCAAAGCCGTCGTCAGGACCATGATGCATTTATCTATGAATTTGTTTCGGTTAAGGGCGGCCACCGCCCCGAGAACAATGCCGAAGATGGCAGCAAACACTGCGGCTATGACACCCAGTTTGACCGAAGTTCTCAGTCCGTCGGTAATAACGTCGATAACCATTCTGCCTCTCTGCTTCAGGGAAGGACCGAAATCCAAATGAAAAGCAATATCCTTGAGATACGTAACATACTGTTCGGACAGTGGCTTATCCAATCCATACTTGGCTTCAAGAGCTGCCTGAGCGGCCGGCGTGATAGCTTTCTCACTCATGAAGGGACCGCCGGGTACGGCACGCATGACGAAGAATGTCAGGGTGATAACTACCCAAACGGTAAGGATGGCCAGAATTATTCGCTTCAGTATGTACGAGAGATTTTTTTTACTCATATACACATCACCTTCTTTAGGTACGAATTAAGGCAAATAAAAATGTTGCAGTCTTCCGGCTGCCTCATTTCCGGTAGAAAGTACTAGTTTGTTGCCTTGCAGCCCTTTCGGGCAAAACATTTAAAGCGGAAGGAATTCTCTCCTTCCGCTTTATTATACTACACTGCTAATTGATTTTCACTACTTTTTTGTTATTTCTGTGTATTTTTGGTGAAGCAAACTAATCACATTTTATTTTTTGCCGCGTTTTTTGAAGTCTTTTTCGATCTTCTCCTTCCAGGATCCGTCGAAACATCTGGTATTAGGCATGCTTCTCATGGCGCTCATGGCACAGCCAACAGCCTCATAATTCAGCTCTATTCCTTCGCTGTCATTGACAAATCTCACAGCTCTATCCCGTCTGATACCCAGTCTGTCGCTCTCCCTGGCTACATCGATGTTTGCTCCAAGGAAAAGGAACTCCCAGCCATACTTTTCTTCCTGGCGCTTGATCATGCGCTTTACGTCGCTGTAGCTGTAGCGCTTGCTGGCATTTTCAAGTCCATCGGTGGTGATCACGAAGATGGTCTTTTCAGGCACATCCTCTTCACGGGCGTATTTGTGAACATTACCGATGTGATGAATAGCACCTCCTATGGCGTCCAGAAGTGCCGTGCAGCCTCTCACATAGTAATCGTCTTCTGTCATGTCTCTCACCTTGTCCAGAGGTGCTCTGTCGAGAAACACTTCCTGTTCATGGTCGAAGAGCACTGTGGATACCAATGCCTCGCCCTCTTCTTTCTTTTGCTTGTTGATCATGGAATTGTAGCCGCCGATGGTGTCACGCTCAAGCCCTCCCATGGATCCGCTTCTGTCTAAAATAAATACCATCTCTGTCAGTCCTTTTTTCATCTTATTGCCTCCTTTATCCATTTGCCCCTCGGGCTTTATTTTCATCTTGCAATAGGATGATAACACTTAAGAGATGGTAATTGGTCGCCTCCAAGGGGACTTTTAACTCACCAGAGTCTCGCCGAATTTATCGAACAGGATGCGCTCCACATCGAATATGCTGTAAATGTCGTGATACATGCAGTACTGGATAACCAGGTCGATTTTGTCCGAAGGGGAGAAGGCCTGGCCTGCGCTTTCCAAAAGGTCCTTGGTCTCATCTATGGAAAGCTTCATGGAAAGAGCCAAGGCGAATATGGTCTTCTTCTTGGGAATGTGTCCGGTCTGCTTGATCTTGGAGAAGGTCTGCTTGCTGAGGTTAGCTCCCTTGTATACTTCCACGTCGCTCAGTCCGCTCTTGTCTATGTATCTGAATAGTCTCTCCTGGAAAGTCTCACCTGTGGAATTTTTGAGAAGATCTTCCAAGCTCTTGTATTCCTTGAAGGGTATGGTCTCCTTCTTGGCAGGCTTTTTAGGTGTGTGCTTCTCCGGAATTGGTGCCTTAGAAGCTTTCGGTATTCCTGCAGAAGGCATTCTGTAGCTTTCCTGTTTCTTCGGAACCGGGATCCCAAAGCCGTCAAAATCAGCCATCGGAGCTGATCTGTATGAAGCTTCCGATCCCATGCTTAAGTCTTCCGCAGGCACCTCTACAGCGGCATCAAACTCCCGCGAGTGGTTTGCATACACCTCTTGGTTGTTACTTTTATCTTCATCCACATAGTGCTGGTCGATGAATTCATCGATGTCGTCCGTGAGTTTTTTGGAAAGTTCAAAGGCCTCATCGTCATATACCACCAGGTATACGTCCATATCGGACACATACAGATACTTGCTGATGGTTTCATAGGCTATCTCAAGTCCTAATTCCTTAGGGAAGGAATAGCTTCCGGTTGAGATCAGAGGAAAGGCAATGCTCTTCACTCCATGCTCCATGGCCAGGCTCAAAGAATTATCGTAGCAGTCTCTGAGTTGTTTTTTGCCGTGTTCGACATCAGCAGGATCCCACTTAGGACCTACGGTGTGTATGATATATTTGGCGGGCAATCTGAAAGCCGGAGTAATGGCAGCGGTGCCTCTTTGCATAGGCCCTATCTTCTCTCGTTCTCTGAAAAGCCTGCGCCAGCCCGCAGCTTGATAGATGGCTTCGTCTACACCACGGCCCACATTCACTCTTGGGTTGGCGGTATTGACTATGGCATCCACCTTCATCTTGGTTATGTCATTTTTTACTATTTTAAAGGGCATGGGACACCTCCTTTCCAAATCTATTATATTACATAATTTTATATTTTCAAACAAAATAAAACACACCCGGCACTGCAAAGGCTCCCGGGTGTGTTTCCTTCAGAATTCATAAAACGTCGCGCCTATTCTTTTACTACTTCAGCATCTGGCGCATTTTTGATGATAGACTCGATGCCGTTTTTGCATCCGGACATCTGTTTGTAGCCTTCTCCCGCGCAGATTATCTGTCCATTTCTGGCTTTGAGTCTGAATCTGAACTCGCCGGCTTTGTCTAAATAGATCTCCCATTTAGGGTTCTTTGCGGTTGCATATTCTTCTACGGTCTGATCCTCAATTGCTGCTATAGGTGCGTTTTTCTTGATGGAATTTATGCCCTTCATGCATGTCTTAAAGGTTTTATATACCTGAGAAGAAGCTATGACCTGTCCATTGTTAGCTTTAAGATTGAATTTCACTCCAGTTTTGACTTCGGATACAACAAATTTACCCATGTTTGTCCTCCTTCTGTTGTCTATAAATAACTTCGTATGCTTAGCCTTTGAGTTATAATAATTATACCAAACAATCAATAATTTGTACATAATTAAATACATATTTTGAAAAAAACATCGTAATTGCCCGATTTAACAGCCTTTGATGTCTTCCCAAAACGCAACACCTTATTGTTGTTAAATTCACAACAGAAAGGATTTTTATTTTATAATGAATATTTGATATAATACTATGAGAGAATTGGGGAAGAATTTTTCCCAGAGGGGGACGCATTCATATGATCAAAAATTTAAAACTTCTCAGGAAGGAAAAGGGCATCAGCCAAAAGACATTAGGAGAGGTCATCGGGGTAAGCCAACAGTCTATTAACAAATACGAGAATTACAATATCGAGCCTGATATCAGCACACTGATACATCTGGCAGATTATTTCAATACTTCTGTAGATTTCCTCGTCGGCAATTCCGAGATCAGACAGCTCGCTGAAGTTGCCATGACATTTAACCTTACTCAGGACGAGACTGATCTTGTCACCGAGTACAGAAAGCTTTCAGACTCAGAGAAAGAAACCGCACGTACGCTGCTTAAGCGCTATAACCTTGGTTGATCTGAGCCTTTGAAATGCCTTGGTCACATTTAAAGCAAAAACACCTCATATTTATGAGGTGTTTTTTATTTTATATTCATGCAAATGTTCACCCTTGGACATATTTTAATTAATTTCTTTTAAAAATGAATAAAAAGCCGACACGTTTTTTGCGATATTCAGGGCAAAAAATCAAATCACTTTGACCTATACGCCCCCAAGTAGTCATTAGGTGTTTTAACGGTACAGTCTGTCGTACTCTTCCTTAAGCATGGACATGAGGTGCACGTCATGCATAACGCCATCCTTCATGCAATTTTTCCTTAAAACTCCCTCTTCAAGGAAGCCCATGCTCTTATAAAGGAATCCTGCAGGGTTGCCAGTATAGTGATCCAGATAGAGTCTCTCGAGTCCCAGATCATTAAAGCAATGGTCCATTATGGCCTTAAGCGCCTGTCTGCCATAACCGCGGTTTCTCAGGGCTGTATCCGCAATGTAGATCCTCCAGACTTCGCCCTTCCATCCCTTGATGATGTCAGCCATGACGATTCTTCCAATGGGTCTGCCGTCTTCCTTCATACAGATGGTGAATTGCTCTGCACCGGGATCCTCCAGGTCTTTGAAATACTTATTATACACATCTTCTCTGGACTGGTCCTTGCTGATGCTGAAAAACTCCGTTACCTCCGGTCTTGTCTCCCACTCATAGAACGTATCCAGGTCTGAAAATTTACTTTCTCTAATCAAAAGGTCTTTTGTTTCCATGTTCCAATTCCTCCTGACTTTGATTATATACCACCCTGCCCTCTCTTACAACCACCTCGACGACATAAAAATACCGGCAGCGGCCGGTATTTTGCATGATTTTCTAAACTTTATTTTAAGCGATGAGATACGAGAAGATTGTACGCATCCGCTTTAGCTCTTGGATCAGCCTCTCTGAATGCCCTAAGCACCTCGATCTCCCTCTCAGATAAAGTGGTCTCTTCAAACTCTCTGTTTCCTACAAGATAATCCAGAGACACGCCGAAAAAATTCGCCAGTTTTATCATAATGTCGATAGACGGCTGTCTGGCGCCTGTCTCATATCTTGAATAAACCGCTCCGGAGCAACCAATGTACTCTGCAATCTTTTCCTGACTAATACCACTGTTGTTTCTAAGTTCTTTAAGCCTCATTACCATTTCACCTGTCCTTTCATTCTTGTCTTTAATTTATTATATAGGTAATAGTGGCAAATTTGTATTACCGATTTGGTAAGTCTAAGGAGTTTATCTTACCTTTTTGGTATGATTTATTACCTTTTCGGTAATTATTCGTGAAATTAACACGTCCGGATGTACTCCGGACGCGCGCTGAAAAACACAATTGGTTAGCGGACATTCCTGAATTGCTCGTCACCTTGGAACATCCCGTTTACCAATACGGCAACATTATACTACCAAAACGACAGATAGTAAAGAGTGCGAATGTTTTTTGCAAAAAACTGGAAGTCGCCCTTTACAGGGTGTATAATGACAACATAGTCAGAACATTTAAAGAACAGGAGAATGAAATGAGAGTATTTGACCTTCACACAGATACAATGATGGATATCGCCAACAAAGTAGGAAAAGGTGAAAAAGATATCCTAGCCAAATATCATTTGCAGCACTATAAGGAAGGTGAGATCGGCGGACAGATCTTTGCCATGTGGGTGCCTAAGAAATACGAGGACGCCGCTGACTACTTCCTTGAAAGCGACGCCACCTCCCAGGAGCTCATGATGCGCATGCTGGCTAGATGCTTCAAAGAATTCCGCGATTACGATACCGTAAAGATCGCCTATAACGCAGAGGACATCGAACGCATCTACGAAAGCGGTCAGATCCCGGTGCTTCTGGGCTTTGAAGGATTTTATGGCTTTGACGGAGAACTGGGCATGATCGACGTGATGTACGATCTGGGTTTCCGCCATGGAATGCTCACCTGGAACGACGACAACGAATTTGCCTCCGGTGTGGAGTTCACCGATGAAGATAAAGGTCTCTCCCCTCTTGGTGTCGAGACCATAAAGAGAATGGAAAGCTTAGGCATGCTGATCGACGTATCTCACGCTTCCCAGAAGACCTTCTGGGATATCATGGATGTGACCACCGGCCCCATCATCGCCTCCCATTCCAACGCCTGGGCTCTTTGCAACGCTCCGAGAAATCTCAGAGATGAGCAGATCCGCGCCATCGCAGAACGCGGCGGAGTCATCGGCATGAACGGATGGAAAGGGTTCATCTGTGAAGATATGGAGACCGCCACAGTGCACGACCTGGCCAGACACGCCCGCTACATAGCCGACCTGGTCGGTCCTGAATACGTAGCCTGCGGCTTCGATTTCTCCAACTATTTCGATCCAACAGAGGGAACCCCCGGCATCGAAAACGCCGGCAAATCCCAAAACTTCGTACAAGCCCTCTTCGACGTTGGCTTCTCCGAAAAGGAAGTTCAGGCCATCGCCTGGGACAACGCTTTAAGAGTTATAAAGGAAGTGCTTGGCTGATATTAAGCTTAAAGGGCCATCTCATCGAGATGGCCCTTTGTTGTGAGTCGCATTATTTTATTTGCTGATCTTTACTTTCTTCACAGCGCTCCATGTGGAGTAGCTGCTGCCTTTATAGCATCTGATCCTTACATAGTAGGTCTTGCCTTTCTTGAGGCTTCCTATCTTCTTGGACAGAGTTCCGGCTTTCTTAATGGTCACGGTCTTCGCGTTGGAGAAATTGCTCTTAAGCGAGTACTGGATCTTATAGCCTGTAGTCTTAGCGTTCTTTGTCCACTTGATCGTCATGGCCTTTTTCGCGGAATTCGTAAGGCTCTTGATGGTGGGCTTTGTCAGGAAGTAATAACTCTTTGTGCCGGAAGGCTTGGAGTCATATTTAACTCCGTTGACAGTCTTATATGCCACTACCTTGTAGGTGTACTTGGTGCCGTTGGTCTTGGCTGCCTTGTCGCTGTAGTTAAGTGTTGATGCGCTTGTCACAGTCTTCACCAGTTTGTTGTTTCTATATACCTTGTAGCCTGTCACGCCTGCTACCTTTTTCCAGGTTACCTTAAGGCCTGTGGCGAGTGGCGTGATTTTGGAAACGGTTGTTGACTTAGGAATGATGGTATATGTAGTACCGTTGAACGTGCCTGCGTATCTGCCCAGACCTCTGAGTTCCAAGCTTGCTACGCCTACGTCTATACATCCCATAGCATATGCATGATAGTCAACCTCAGGCACAAGGGTCTCATTTCCATCCTTCACCGTGATCTCAGGCATTATGATATCTCCTGTATACGTAAAGGTGTCCTGGTTCAGGATGATGGTGCAGTTTGCCAAATCGTAGATTTGACCACCGCCCTCGGTGACAGTCACCGTGCAGGTAGCGCTAAAGCCACCCTCCGCCGTGGTGGCAGTGATAACAGCTGTACCGATTCCTAATGCTTCGATCCAGCCATACTCGTCTACCGTAGCTACCTTGGGATCGCTGGTGGTCCAGTTGATAGTCTTACCAGAAGCATTTGCAGGAATTACCCATGCGTTGAGACAATAATCATCTCCCAGGGCCAGGTCCAGACTCGTTGTTTCTATGCCTATGCCTGTGACATCAACGCCTGCACACTCCAAATCAGCATTTTCTATAGCTTCATTTCCGCTCCTGATGGTTATGAGGTCCCAACCTGTAGGAGTACCTGCGTAATAGACCTTTGATATAGCCGTGCAGTTAAGGAATGCTCCGCTTCCTATCTCCTTAATAGAGCTGGGGAAGCTTACTTCTTTTAAGGCTATGCAGTTTGCAAAGGCTCCGGTAATTATGTTCTTAGTCCCATCCGGGATAACGATGGAAGTGAGTTTTTTGCAATCATCAAAGGCACTGCCGAAGATCGTACCATTGGTCAGCTTCGACGGCATTACGACGGTTTCAAGATTTTCGCAGCCCTCGAAAAGTGCCTCAGAGATATCGTACAACGAATTTGGAAGTTTAGCTGTCTTCAAAGCCGTGCAGAAATAGAATGCGTCACTTCCAATGTAACTGACTGAATCCGGCACTTCAATGCTTGTTAAAGCTTTGCAGCTTGAGAAGCATTCGTTTCCAATGGAAGTAAGTCCATCGTTTAATTCGATACCGCTTAAAGCCTGGCAGCCTGAAAATACACTGGCTTCCAGACGCTCAAGGCTCTTGGGCAATGTAATCTTTTCCAGCGCCTCGCAGTCCCTGAAAGCTCCTTTCATAAGAGCTGTAACGCCCTCAGGAATAGTGATCTCCTTAAGAGATGTACAATTATCAAAGGCGTAATTTCCTATGCTGATCAGGTCATTGGGTATGCTCACGGTCTCAAGTCTTGTAAAGTCTTCGAACATACTAGTGAAAATATTATCTATACCCTGCTTTATCTCAACTTCCACGATATCCTCTTCGTATTGAGCGATACCTCCGTAAATGTATTTTCCCTGTTCGTCGATTCCCTTGTAGTAGCCCTCGGTTATACCATTTCCACTGATAACCAGCTTGTAGTCTACTCCCTTGTGGTATAGAGTCCATGTAGAGTACTTGCCGCAAACGCCTTTAGCAGCTTCTGTACCGTCTTCAACTATCTCGTAGGAATATTCATATTCTCCCTGATAGTTTCCGATACCTTTTACTTTAGTCTTAATGACTCCGGGCTTGGTGGTATCTCCCTCGTAGGTCACGGTGTAGTCCTTGTCGCGAACCAGAGTCTTTTCCTCGTGAACGACTATAGGTTCAGCTTCAATGGGCATACCATCTCCCACATAAAGCACGCGCTTATATGGCATGGTAACATCTTCATATTCGAGCCATTCAGGTTCGATCTCGAAGGTCTTCACATAAGTGCCGACATTGTTCTTGTCAGTTCCTGTGATCAGGATCTTAGCTGTGCCCGCATTGATATTATCCTGATATTCTACCTTGTATGAAGCAGGATCCACCAGTATTCCGTCATAATACACCTCTTCAACCTTTGGAGTGTATGCTAAGCCGGTATAAGTCTCATTATAGATAGCTCCATTGACCCAGACCCTGTCAAAGTCCGTGTAGTCTCTAGGCTGGATGGTAAAGTTCTGGCTGATCTTTCCTGTGTAGTTCTCGATACCGGTGATCTCAATGGTTCCGGTGCCGGTCTCAACATTATTCGTGTAAACTATATTTTTTTCATCATACTCTACGTAGTATCTTTCTTCGCCTATTTCGTAGTAAAGGCCGTCGACATAGGGCTTGATCTCACTACCCTTATATGTGAAAGGCCCCTCCTCCAGGACGAACTGAAGGTTCGGAATGTTATTAACATCAAGAGGAACGATTTTGAAAGTCTTTTCGATTTCTCCTGTATAGTTGCCTTTTCCACTAACAGTGACCTTAGCCTCTCCGACGGCTTCATTATTGTCAAACCAGACTTCGTAGTCGCCGCCCTCTTCATTAACTGCCTGTTCCAAGGTCTTGCCAAAGGCTTTGACGATGGTCTTAGGCTTTGCTCCCTGAGGAGTATAGATGGAAGTCTCAGGATCCAAAGTAAGGGTCGCTCCGATCTCTGAGAGATCAGCAGGCTCGATAGTGAATCCGAACTCAGCCTTTCCTACATTGTTGCTGTCAGTTCCGGTGATTATTATCTTAGCATCGCCGGCATCAACATTATTAACATACTCAACTTTATAGGATTTCGCATCTACAAGATATTCGCCACAATATACTGCATAGATCTGTGGAGTGATGGCTGAATCTTTATAGATCGCTTTGAAGGAATCATCATAGATCTCGCTCTCTATTCTCAAATCCTCGCTGAAATCTCTGGGTTTGATAGTGAAGGACTTGGTGATCTTTCCGGAGTAGTTCCCTCCGGCAGGAATCTCTATGGTGGCGGTACCGGCATTCACATTATTCGTGTATGATATGTTATCATAATCAATGTCGACAGAGTATGTCTCGCCGTCCTTCTCGTACGAAACTCCGTAGACTTCCGGTTGGATGGCTTCTCCCGTGTATGTGAAGGGGCCTTCCTCCATGTCCACTTTCAGGTTTTCGAGGGTGCTGATATCCGTACCTGTGATGGTGAACTCCTTTCTAAGCTCTCCGCAGTAGTTGCCCTGGCCGGAAACGACTGCCGTAGCGGTTCCCACATCATAGTTGTCCCAATAATCTACATAGTAATCGTTCTCTTCTTCGTCAGTCGACTGTTTCAGAGTCTTGCCGTAAGCCTTAACAGTTACCGTGGGCTTGATCTCTTCACCTGTATAAGCAAAAGACTCCTGGCTCAAGGTGAGCGTAGCTCCGATCTCGCTGAGATCCGCAGGGTCTATGCGGAACCACTGCTCTGTCTCTCCGACAAAACTACCGGTGCCTTTGATATGGATGACTGCGTCACCGGCATTGACGTTATTCTCATAGCTTAAAGTATAATCTGTGCCCTTGACCAAAGTCTTGTCCTCATAAACCAGCTTTGGCTCCGGGGTGATAGCTTCACCTGTGTAGGTATAATTCTCCTGGTCCAGAGATATCTCTGCCGCGCCTATTTCTGGCTCATCCTCCGCATAGGCCGGCATAACAGGCGCCGTCACAATGATCAGACAAAAGACCATCATAAGCACGCAGATTTTTTGGATCGCTTTCATAGTGCTCCTCCTAAATATTTATGCTTTAAACAACTAAACAAATAGCTTAGTTTGATTATACCATACTTTATCTCCCGCGTAAAAAGGTTTGTGAACTATTTTCGTCAGCACCCGCAAAAAACATTTTTTCCACACCAAAAAGGGCCGCCCCTGTGAGACGACCCTTAGGAGTTCATTCATCTTAGATTCCATCAGCCGGCATATGTTTCTAAGATCCAAGCCGACCATGCGTCATATTCTTTCTGCCAATCAACTCCGAAGACCTCTTCGAATTCCTTGTCATTAAAGCAGAAGTCGCTTACCTTGTCGAAACCGTATTTGTCTGACAGATAGCCCATAAACGAAGTAGCCATACACACGCTCATCTCATTTTCTGCGCCGGGCAATTTCTTTGGACCGCTGTAGACTCCGGTCTTGTAAAGCGGCCAACTTTCGTAAGGGGTGCCCCAGTTCATTCCGTCAGTCAGGCATTTGTAGGAAATTGCATCATTTAAGATCCTGTAGTTCTCTGGAGTAACATCCTCCGTACCGCCTCCTTTTATGAAAGCATCGTAGTATGGAGCGTTCTTAAGGCTGTCACCGAAGGTCGCAGCAGCCAGTTCTTCGTTGTACGGATCGATGCAGCCTCCCAGATACCAAGCATCGCCCAGCTGCTTCCACTGAACGCTCTTGTTACCCAGAAGTGACAGAATGTACAGTTCCTCACGGTGCCAGTAGAATCTTCCGATCTCAAGTTCGATCCTATCCTCCACCTCGTTCCATGTATAGTCACCATCTGGAAGGACAGACAGTTCCACGTACTTTTCCGCACGGTTTGCCAGATCGATATCCGGACAATTCTCCTTTAAAAAACTCCTGATGAACTTCAGACTTTCATTGGTACGTCCCAGATAAGCCGGCAGATATGTTACGAGATCTTCATCACCGGTCTTCAGAACCGGAAGATGCACCTTCGCATGGAAGGTATCGAACTGCGCGTCCAGTTCTTTAGCTTCGTTTACTGTCTCAGGCAGCTTAAGATCCGTGTCATCCTTACCGTAGATCACCATGGTCTTCGTTGCTTTATCATAGCTGATGTCGGCCTTTGCAGCCTGTATCCTGGCGTTGATGAAGGCTCCCGCTGCGATGAGTGCCACTATCACAACAGCACATGTCAGAAGGCGCTTGCGACCTTTATTTATCTTCTTCAGGTAATTCACCTCCGGAACATCCTCATTGATCTCCGGCTCCGGACTCGTCATCTGTTTATATAACGCACTGCATTCCTCGCATTCGTTAAGATGTGCTCTGACATCTCTTTCACTCTCCGGTGACAAAAGTTCATCCGCGTACAGAGGAAGCAGGTCTTTAACTATATAGCAAGGCATTTTACTCATCTTGACTCAACTCCTTTACAATCGATTGTTTGGCGCGATAGTAGTTCACCCTGGCCCAGGTCTCGGTATGCCCCATGATGGCACCAATCTGTTTGAAAGACATTCCTCCGAAGATCCTTAGCCTCAGGATTTCTCCCCCGGGATCCGGATACTCCCGGATCGCCTTAAGTATGGCACTCGTCTCTTCTTTATTCACTACCATCGCTTCCGCTGAGGCCACTGAAATCTCGAGTGCAGCGTCCAGTGGCACTGGCTCCCTGCTCTTCTCTCTGTAATGCGCGAGGAGCAGATTTTTTGCGATGCCGCAAAGCCATGAGCTTATCCTGCTCGAGCCGTCGTAGCGATGGATGCTCTTAATGGCCTGGTAGAAGGTTTCCTGCGTCAGCTCCTCCGAAAGATCCACAGAACCGGTCTTAGCCATCAGAAATCTGAACACTATATCAGCGTTTTCTCTGTAGATGCTTTCAAAATCAGCCAACGTTTTCACCTCCTTCTTACACTTGTTAATGTCCGGAATCGAGCTTTTGTTACAAATATATATTAAAAACTCCTGAAAAATTCAGGAGCAAAAAATTCAATTTAAAGGACTATCCTTATCCTCGTACCTAAATCCTGCCTTGAAAGCACCTCGAAATGTCCGTTGTGCTTGTCCACTATCCACTTAGCAATGCTGAGCCCCAGGCCGGTCCCCTCGTATGATCTGGCTTTGTCCGCCCGATAGAACCTTTCAAACATATGCTGAGCGTCTGACTCAGCCATACCGATACCGCAATCCTGCACCTGAAGGTAGGGATGTCCATCTTCTGTTCCACAGCTCAGGATGATTTCATCACCCTCTTTGGTGTATTTTGCGGCATTATCGATCAGAATGCGGACAGCCTGTTTGAGAAGCCCTGCATCCACCTGTGCTGTGGGCTCATCCACCTGACGGAATCTGTACACATGCTTCTCATCTATCATTACGGACTCTTCATAGGCTTCCCTCATGAGGTCGGAAAGTTTCACTTCTTCCTTATTA
The DNA here is from genome assembly GCA_017394515.1 of Bacillota bacterium. GTDB lineage: Bacteria > Bacillota > Clostridia > Peptostreptococcales > Anaerovoracaceae > RUG754. The sequence continues at coordinate 177,299 of JAFPXY010000016.1, forward strand.
AGCTTGGTCCTGCCGCTGTCTCCTCTGGCCAGGAACAGCAGCTGCTCCACCAGATGATTCATTCTGGCGGTCTCCGTCTGGATAGCCGCAATGGACTCATTCAGGATCTTTTCATCGTCCTTACCCCAGCGTTCCAGCATGTCCGCATAACCGCCGATGACTGCAATGGGTGTGCGGAGCTCGTGGGACGCGTCGTTCACGAATCTTGCCTGCTGCCTGTTGGCCTCACGTATGCGAGTGAGCAGGTTGTTGATGGCAGCCTCGATTCCCATGAGTTCACTGTCGCCTAAAGATAACTTTGAGGACTCGTCCGTATCCAGATGGGCTATGGCGTCCTCCAGCACATGATACTTGTCCTCGCCGAATTCAAGGCGGGAGAGTTCGTCAGCCCTAAGAGCCAATTCATTCAGAGGCTCTAATATTTTGCGGACGCGAGTGCTGTATCTTGGCATGGAGATAATGACCATCCAGAAAAGTCTGAAGAGAAATATCGCAACGAATACTATGCAGATGGTAACAAAGGCTTTCCCTATAGCGATCTCCTGAGGAGGAGCTCCGGTATGAGTGACCTCATAAAACAGCCCATTTACCTTTCCCGTTATGTCGCTTTGAGTGAACAATCTCCTGCCTGCATTCCACTGAATGCTTCCAAATGCAAAATACTCCTGAAGCACTAACCAGCCCACGCATGACACGACAAAGAGCAGGACGGTGGATAGAGCGATCCTTCCCGCAGCCTGTCTCATAAAGGCTCCCGTAAGCCTTCTCGTTATGGAATTCATTCTGCCGCTGGTATTATTATCTCCTGATGACATATCCTGCACCTCTAACGGTCTGGATCATCTTAACCCCAAAAACATCATCAATTTTGGAGCGAAGATGCCTGATATATACGTCTACCACGTTGGTCTCTCCGATATAGTCATATCCGCACACGCGATCCAGGAGAGTGTCCCTCGAAAGCACTATATCCCGGTTTTCGAGGAGGATCTTAAGCATCAGAAACTCCCTGTTGGTAAGACTTATCTCGTGGCCATCGTAGGCGACCTTTCTTTTCTTTTCGTCAAGGACGAGAAGGCCCCAGACCTGTACGCCTTCTTCCTCTTTAGCGGTCTGAGTGGCATTTAAAGTCCCTTCAGATTCTGCTCCCGGCTGGTGGCGGAACTTCAGCGCTACGCGGATCCTTGCCAGAAGCTCTTCTATGGCAAAGGGCTTGGTAATGTAGTCCACCGCCCCGGCATCAAGGCCTGATACCTTGTCCATTACCGAATCTCTGGCGGTGAGCAGTATCACCGGCGTCTGCTTATCATTGTGCAGACGACGCAATACTTCCAGGCCGTTAAGGCCCGGAAGCATTATGTCCAGAAGGATTAAGTCGTAGTCTTCATTTAGCGCCATATCCAGCGCGGTACGGCCATCGCCGGCTTTATTTACATCATACCCCTCATGAAGAAGCTCCAGCTCAATGAAACGTGCGAGCTTTTCTTCATCTTCAACTATCAGTATCTTTGTAGACACCTCGTCCTCCCGCTGTATTTACAGCTTATCGTACTCTTCTTTAACTTTCTCAGCAGCGCTTGAAGCTTTGCCCATTACATTGTTAGCTGCGCTCATGTCAGCTTCACCCTTGAAGGAGTAACTTACTCCGAAGAAGAGTGAAACGATCACAGCGATCAAGGTGATGTGCCATGCCATGAGTAAGATCAGTATTACAGCCCACAGAGGGAGCTTAGCAATATTTTCTCCTCTTTTGCTGATGAGAAGGAAATTATTGGAAAGAACGTGCATTACCTTATTGAATCCGCCCTTTACCTTTTCCTTTCTCTCTCTTCTCTGCTCCGCCTTGTCGTACTTTTTACGGTCATTTTCTACCTGCTCCTCTACGGATACGTATTGAGCTTGCTCATCATATTTCGTGGAATAGCTGCTCTGCTTGGGAGCTTCTGCCTTGCCTTCCTTCTCGAGGATTATCATGGCATCCAGGAGATCTCCGTTTGCCTTATCAAGAGCGGCCTTTGCATCTTCATAAGTAACGCCAGCCTTTTCTACTAATTTTTCTACCTTTTCAAAGTTATCCATTTTTATATCCTTTCCCGGAACCATCGTCCGTGCCTTAGTGACTTTTGATGGTTCTATAATAACGGGCAAAGTTTAAAATACAATTTATCAAAGATTAAAAACAGATTAATAATCGATTTATTATTATTAATGATAATTCCGCAAAAAACGTTATTCCAGTCTTATATTTCGAAATAGTCCGCGAAGTTCTCTCCGTATTTGAACCAGGAGGTCATCTCGTTCGTGAGGGAAACTCCGTTATATTTATCCGGGATCTCATCCCTTGAAAGCCAGACCGCCTCAGCGATCTCGTCGGTATCATTAATGTGTATCTCCGCGCTGCCCTCAATATCGCAAATAACGCCGATCAGCAGGTTGGAACCGAAGCCCCAGGGCTGAGATTTATAGTAACGAAAATCGGTTGCTTTAAGCCCGGACTCCTCCATGACTTCGCGGCGCACAGTGTCTTCCACAGTCTCACCGATCTCCATGAAGCCTGCGATGAGAGCAGTGCCTGCATAACCGTCCTCTTCCCTTCCGCGATAGCGGATCATCAGAAGCTTGTCATCATGGATAGGCGCAACGATGACCGTCGGATTGATCCTGGGGAATACCATGAACCCGCAGTCAGCACACTTAAGGCAGCGCATCTTCGGATGCAAATGCATCCTACCGCCACAGCGGCCGCAGCGCTTATTGTCATTGTACCAGTTCGCCACCTGCATGCCGGTCTCCGCCGCAAAAAACTCATTCCACGGCTCTGGTCTGTTATCGAAATTGAAGGGTTGAAAATCCATGCCTGTAAACGAGAAGTCCAGCCTGCGAGAGTCATAGTAGAAGAAAGTATAATAGTTGATCTCACCGACGGTGTAGAGGTAGATCAGCCTTCCGCCCTTCTCCTCCGCTTTAGCGTCCGCATCCGGATCGTCCGGCTCGATCCAGTAATCCATGAACTGAACAGCCTCGGGAAGGATAAGTTCTCCTCTCTCCCCAAGCTTCATAAGAAGCTTCCTGCCGTTATTCTCATAGATCGCCGCCAGGTCGCCCTTAGAGGGCGCGACATTCTTATATTCTGTGGTGAACCTTTCATTGTTTTTAAGGTTATTTATCATGATTTATGAGTTCTCCTCTCTCATCTTATCCGCATATTTTTTGATGCTATCAAGATCGTATTCAGTTTCATAAAATATACTCATGGTATATTTGGACTGGTATGATTTTTGTGTAGTATTTTCTGTGCGGATATCATATGCATATCTTCTCTCTTTTAAGCGCTCTTTTTACCTGCATTTTTTATCCTGTAAGCTACCGGACTCATATACCCTAACGTGCTGTGCAGCCTCTTCCTGTTGTAGAATATCTCGATGTAATAATACAGATCTTTCTCTACTGCTTCTATTGTAGCATATTCTCTTCTTGAAAAATACTCTTTTTTAAGGCTCGCGAAGAAGCTCTCCATTGCGCTGTTGTCATATGGACAGCCTGACTTGCTCATGCTTCCCCTGATGTTGTTTTCTTCCTATATTACCCGGGCTTTTATCCCTTGCACAGTAGTCCGTCATATTATTCTTAAAGCAATAATCTTTTACCCAACGACAGACTAAAGTGTTATAAAAAGATCGATTATTCTGCGTTTTGTACTCAAATAGCAAAAAAGAATAAAGAAGCCTTGATTTTCAAGGCTTCCCGCGTTTTTTGCGATTATTCCCACTCTACATAGCGGTTCGTGTTATATGGTGTTTTGTAGTCTTTTAGCTACATTTATTAGCTTTTATTCCATATATTCTACAGATTATTTTTATTCTTCAAAAAAGTGTACTCAATTTGTACTCAGAGCCACTGATTCTTTTTCATACCAGTCCACTTTCATCTTATGCATATTATATCACAAAAACCCACTGATGCATTTTCGTACCACTCCACAAAGCCACTGATGCATTTCCGTACCACTCCAAATATGCATTATTCCAAATCCAACAGATATGATTGCTCTAATCTAAATTTAGAGAAGTATAAAAAGCATCTACCCTTACAACCAATTCAGAATAATCTCTGCCATTTATTTTACTAGAAGTAGTTCGTGATGTCTGTCAGATTCTGAAGTCTTGGACCTTCGGCCTTCCCTATCCTTGTTTCTCCTCCTATATAGGTGTTCTGCTGTACCCTTTCTCCATCAGAATATGTCTCCATCATTCCTCCCGGAGTGTAGATCATTGTCTTTGATACTGTCTCTCCGTCAGATGTGCCTGTCACTCCAGTCTGGTTTCCGTTCTTATGTATCCAATAATTCCGAAATATATAAAATAATAAACTCTTGTCTTACTAATTCCCCGTTCTCATTTATTACAACATTATAATTAGGGTCTAAGTCCTCACCATTATATATTTGATCTGCTTTATAATCCTCTAAATCCCCATCCAAAAGATGTTCTATTATGATATATTTTATCTTCAAGTGTTGGCCGTTTTGTTTTATAACTCCGCCATGTGAATATGTTTTATGATATCCGCTTACAATTGAATAGTCAGTATACTCGAATACTGTACCATTAATTTCAAAATGCTCAGTATCATGTCCATTATAAGGCATCGCATGAAAATGTTCAACATAACCCTCTATAACTTCAGCATTATCATTTGCCAATATTTCATGATATTTAAACTGATCAGTTATTTCAAAAACAATACCAAATATAAAAATTAAAGATAATACAGGTCCTATAATATAGCCTACAACTGTAAAAACAATTTGACCGCCTTCAAGTTTTCCGTTTTTTTCTTTGTTATATAAAAAGGTATGACAAACTGAATAAGCCAAAAAAGCCAATGGAACAATCAAAGCTATTCCCAACTCAATTATAGGGGCAAATTTTATAGGAAAGCCTGAATTAAAATCATACAATACTGTTTCCATATTTAAAAACCTCATTCTAATAGTATTTCATTATTAAAGTAAACTCTAAAAATGATGAGCTCACTGGTTATTCTTTTTCAAGCATTATTATATTTCCTAGCAATTGTATACTAACGCTTGTGTCCCTTGTTTGAATTGTAAGAGAATCTAGCTTTATTATTTACACTTCCCTTAATTCTTTCAAGAATACCACCTATTTTATCACTAATGAAATATGAGTATGTATATCCATAACAAGCAAAAGGCTCTTTAGATGTAGAATAACCAACTCCTACACAAAAGGTATATCCTGCAGTTGAAATGCTGACATATTTGCCGAACATCCCAAAAGATAGAAAAAGGCTCACTCCAGAATAATGTTTATAGTTTTTAAAGATTGAATTGTCACCTGTTATTCCTGTTATTTGACCAGATATTGAAACATTCTTTTTAAAAGACCCCTTTATTCTTTTCAATCCTTGTTTACTTAATAAATTCCAAGGATTTAGCTTAGCTTGTCGAATTAGAGCATCTTGCATACTGTTTGTGAACCCTGAGCCTTTCGTAAGATATACATGGAATGATCTATTATTGTATCTTTCTTTTAGAGTTTTAAAAAACCAAACAAAGTCAATACCAAAAGCAGGTGTATGAACAAAATACCCAGTCGATAAAGCTAACTGAAGAGATATTCCCATAGCTACACATTCATGACCAGAAGGGTCAGTTTTATTCAATGGATCATTCACACAATAAGCATACAAATGCCAAGTCCAAGGCTCATCCCTTTCCCCTCTGTAACTATCCTGCGAAGTGAACCTCCCTGTTGCAGGATCATAGAATCTGGCATTCAGATAAAGCAGTCCAGTCGCACCATCATATGTAGCACCGGTATACTGGACTTCATTTATGAAGTCTTCGTAGTCTTCATTCCTCTCTTCACTGACTTCTCCAAAGTCGTTATACCAGTAAGAAACGATGTTTTCAGAAGAGTTATCTATCAATTCAGTCTTGCTTCCGCGGATATCGTTCAGATAGAAGTAATATTCTTCTGCATCCTCGCCGTCTCTTTCAGTAGCAAAGATGTCAGACACATTAAGCAGGTTGAATGACTTAGTCTCGTTATCATTACCCGTTGTGTACAGCACACTTCCTTCCTGATAGAAGTAATTCGTTATGTCAGTCAGGTTCTGAAGGCTTGAGCCTTCTGCCTTGCTGATTCTTGTTTCTCCTCTGATATATGTATTCTGCTGTACTCTCTCCCCATCGGAATATGTCTCCATCATTCCGCCCGGAGTGTAGGTCATTGTCTTAGATACTGTCTCTCCGTCAGATGTGCCTGTCACTCCTGTCTGGTTACCGTTTGAGTCATAGCTGTATGTGAGAATATCTGTCCCTTTGGTCTCAGTAAGCAGCTGATCAAGACCGTTAAAGACATAGGCTGTTTCTTCTCCGTTCTCTGTCTTGGTCAGCCTGTTGCCTACTTTATCATAACTGTATTCGGTTATGAGTTTGTTCTCTTCAGAGGTATTACCGCTCTCTTCGACTATGTCCTTGATATCTGACAGTACCAGTCTTCCCAGGCTGTCATACTCGAATCTTCTGATTTCATTAAGATCGTTCTGGCTTGAATAGTTCTCTTCTGTTATGATCTTTCCTGCCTTGTCATAGCTGTAACTGTGAGATTCAATAACTGTATCATCTTCTTTAGTATATACCATCTCAGAAAGGTTGGTCAATCTGTCATAA
>JAFPXY010000017.1 GCA_017394515.1 Bacillota bacterium
GATTGTTTCGCACAGTGGAAATCCATTAAAGGGAGTTTTTTGAATGGGAAAAGCAAAACGCGGCCTGAAATTGCAGTAAGATCCTTACTCTGCAAAAAACAAATGACGGCCTAGGATTATGGAAACAAGGATTTAGGCCGTGCGAGTTTTTTGCATGACGGCCTAAATCTCAAGAATCACAAGATTAGGCCGTATCACCATACTTATCACCATATTAAAGGGGCTGTCTCATTGTGATATGCCCCATCGTACAATATAAACAGGACTCGAACCTGGGAAGGCATGGCCGTTAAGCGAGACAGTCCGGTGGACTGTCGAGTAGGCCATGTTCGAAGCAGCCGCATCGCGAAAATTGCTCATACATTTGGCGTTTTTTTCTTTTAGAATGTATCAATAAAACTTATACATTGAGGCTTGTTTTTTGCGGGAATGTATAAGTAGGGCAGTTGGTAGAGCGCAATTGATACATTTGCCCCGAAAAAGCCCTCCTAATGTATCAATTTGACTCATACATTTGGGCGGATTTTTTGCTAAAATGTGTGAGCACTTCAAAGTTTTCCCTTTAACTCCTCACTTTATATTTCCCCAAATTTATGCTATAATCTCTCCTATGAACACCAAACACTATGTCTACATTCTTAAATGCGCTGATGGCACATTCTATACAGGCTGGAGCACGGACCCGATCCGCCGCACCAAGGCTCACAATTCAGGGAAGGGCGCCAAGTACACCAGGTCCCGCAGGCCGGTCACCCTGGTCTATACAGAAGAGTACGGCGACAAGTCAACGGCCCTAAAACGCGAATATGCCATCAAGCAGCTTTCAAGAAAGGACAAAGAGGAGCTTATAGCCGATTATGATAAACACGATAATTTTTGACATTGGAAACGTCCTCATGAAGTTCGATTATCATCCTTTCATCAAGGATCTTCTTAAGGACGATGAAACGATCGAGCATGTGAATAACGCCATGTGGTTCACGGGATATTGGAACGACATGGATCGCGGTATGAACAGCGATCTGATCCTTCAAAAGATGATAGACGCTGAGCCTGATTATGAGGACGAGATCCGCCTGACTTTTGATAGTGTTGGACGCTGCATCAAGAAGGCCGACTACGCCATTCCGTGGATCAAGGATCTCAAGGCCAGAGGGTATAGGGTGCTTTTCCTTTCAAACTATGCGGAGCACACCATGTACGCCAATCCCAGGGTTTTGGATTTCCTGCCGTATATGGATGGCGGGGTGTTTTCCTGCGACGAGGGCGTGGTCAAGCCGGATCCCAGGATCTACATGACCATCATCGAGCGCTTTAATCTAAATCCGGCGGAGTGCGTGTTTTTGGATGACAGCAAGGCGAACGTCCTGACAGCCAAGGCTTACGGCATGAAGGCGATCCACTTCGAAGGCTATGAGTCCGCAAAAAATCAACTGGAGGAGTTGCTATTATGAACAATGACAACACCGTAATTCTCGCTTGTACATCTCTGAAGGACTACGTGGATGAGGCTCAGAAGCGCCTGGGCACAAACATCAAGGCCATATATGTCAGCAGGCTCTACCACAGGGATCCCAAGGAGATGCGCGAGCACATTTTAGAGAAGCTGGATAATCTCCCTGAGGGCACAGAAAATGTCCTAGTTTGCATGGGCTACTGCGGCGGCTCCTGGGAAGGTGTCGCAAAAAACTCCTGCCGCATCGTTCTCCCCAGGATCGACGATTGCGTTTCCCTGGTGATGCAGCTCACGGATGAGCCCAAGTCGAACCTTAAGGAAGACAAGCACTTCTACGTGAGAGATAAAGATCCTTCTAAGGAATCCATCAAAGCCATTTTTGAACACATGGCGAATGCCCAGAATCTGGACCAGGAGACCAGGGAAAAGTACCATAAACACTGGCAGGATATGTATGAGGAGATAGACATCATCGACACACCCATCAATGACGCCAGAAGCCAGGAGTACTATGATAAAGTGAAGGTAGACGCTGACTGGCTCGATGCCAGACTGGAATACGTTATGGGCGGCACCCACATGATCGAAAAGCTCATTAAAGGCGACTGGGACGATCAATTTTTGGTCCTTGAACCAGGCGAGCCCGCCACCAAAGCAGAGATGCTCATATAAAATTAAAAAGGAAAGGTGAAGATATGAGTTCATTCAAAAATTTAAGAATAGTAGATAATTTTTATCAGACATCTGCATTCATTCCCATGCCAACTGTGTGCATCAGCACCATAAACGATGATGGCAGTCTGAACATAGGGTCATATTCACTGGTATTCCCGTACTACATAGCAGGGAAGGGAAGATACGCCATGCTTCTTGAATGCAGAAATACTTCCAACACCTGCCACAACCTTCTGAAGCGCGGCAAGTGCGCCATCAATTTCATACCAGATGACAAAAAATATTTCAAGGAAGCAGTGCGCCTGGGATATCCCGGTCCTTCTGAGGAGAAGATGAAGGAGAATCGCTTCACCATGGAACCTGGCCAGGCAGACCCGGAGGACAAGGAGCGCCCGCCGGTCATCGCTGAAGCTTTCCAGGTCTTCGAGTGCACCTGGAACAAAGAACTGGAGAACGCAGGCAAGTTCAACGCCGACGATATCGATGACGGCCATCCAGGCCCCTACAATGACTTCAATGGCATTACATCCAAATATGGCGCACACTTTATTTTGAACATCGACGATATCCTCATGAAGGAGCAGTATTACGATGCCATCGTTAACGGCGTGAACAAAAATAACTTCCCGCCAGTTCCCGTGGATTACGGTTACAGAGACAGCACGAACTTCTGGTACACCCAGTTCCCTAAGGGCTTAAAGAAGCCCATCTCTGAGCCTATTCCGGCACCTAAGGAAGTAGATATCATGTCTATCAAATACGCTGCAAACCGCTGCGATGATACCATTAAATTCACTGACGAAGCCCTCATGAACTTCGTTAAGGTCCCGAGACCTTTCCTTAAGACCGTGCTTAACGGCTGCATAGCCTGGGCAAAAGAAAACAACGTCACATTGATCACTGATGAACACGTAAAGATCATCAACGATAAGAGACGCGCGGAGAAGGAAGGCAAGAGATAATTATATGCATTTATATGCAGTTTGTTCTTGATTTTTTGCATAGATAAATGTATACTTTAATAAAGTAAACAATTGAACTTTGGGAGGGGAAACCATGAAAAAGTACCTGAAAATTTTAATTCCTTTATTGGTCGTTGTTACGGTATTGATCATCGGTACCAGCATCGCTTTTGCAGATGAGGAAGTGCCGGTAAAGGCGATCAATACTGATTCAGTTTCCAAGCCTACGTTTGGAGACCCTTTGCAGGTTGCTTATGGATCTGTTGATGGCAAGAAAGTTTTCGCTACATACGCTGTTACAGCTCCTGCTACCGGTAAAATGTATATAGATGTTAAGGCTGCAGAAACTAATCAATATGGAATTACCTCTGCAATTGGCACAGTTTCCGACGGAGACTCTTTTAGTTACTATGATAACAGAACCAGCTATACATCACCAGGTGCTACTGATTTAGGCATAGGATGCTTTGATGTAGTTAAAGGCAAGACATACTATGTAGGACTGAATTCTACTCTTGAAACTACTGCTACAGTTCAGGTCAAAGCATATATCATTCCCTATGCTAACAACAGAACCCTTAAAGCATCCAGCACTTTTACAATTGCTTCTGCGATCAAGGGAATCGACAATAAAGAAACAGCACTTTACTATAAGATAAAGCCTACCAAGACCGGTGTTATTACAGTTACCCTGAAGAATTATGGCAGCTCTGACTCCTATGGATATATCACTCTTTATAACTCCAGCAAGAAAGTTCGTTCAGAGAAGTTAAGGTATTCATCCACAAGCAGCTCATACAAGGTTCGCTTTGGTGTGAAGAAGGGCGTCACATATTATCTGAAGGCGACTGGAATTTATGGATACTCTAAAGAGAACTACAAATACGGCATCAAGTATTCCATCAAGGCTGCTACAGACCGCAGCCTTTCCAAGAAGTCAAATGCTAAGACCCTTAAGAGAGGGGCAACTGCTACAGCTACCCTGTTCACTGCAAATGGATCTACAGAGACAGATTGGTACAAGTTCAAGGTAACCAAAGCAAGGGAAACAGTTCTTAAGATTGATCTCACTGAAATGAGAGGAAGTGACCAAAAAATTACCATAACATCTTATAAGGGCTCCAAAAAGATTGGATCATCTACTTTATATCCTGGGAATTCATATGACTATACGATAAAAGATATACTTACAGGAAAGGCTAGCACCGGAACTTACTATATCAAACTAACCAAGACAAAGAAGCTGAGCGGCAAGTATAAGATAAAATATGCTCAGTAATAGTTGAATGAAATCAAAGAGCCCCGCTGGGGCTCTTTAGATAGGAACAGATAATCAAAAAATCATATAGAGGAGGTTTAAAAATGGAAGAATTAACCAAAACCATCATTGATATGGCGACTAATTACGGCGGCAAGATACTTCTCGCTCTGGTGGTCTTTATCGTAGGACGTATCGTCATCAGATCGCTGAACAAGGCGGTAGCCAAGGGATTTGACAAGACAAATCTTGACCCCTCCGTCATAAATATTTTGAAACAGTTCGTCAATATTTTGCTGTACGTGATCCTGGTAATCAGTATCATTCAGATCCTTGGCGTACCTATGGCAAGCGTTGTAGCAGTTCTCGCATCCTGCGGACTTGCTATCGGCCTCGCTCTTCAGGGAGCGCTCACAAACGTTGCCGGCGGAATCATGCTTCTCATCACCAAGCCCTTCAAGGTAGGTGATTTCGTTGAGGCATCCGGAGGAACCGGCGTTGTCAAGGAATCCAGCTTGCTTTATACCACCATCGTGACAACTGATAACAAGAGAATCGTAGTACCCAACGGCAGCCTGATGAACGCGGTAGTAACCAACTACACCGCTGAAGGAACCAGAAGGGTCGACATCGACTACAAGATCACCAACGACATAGACGCTGAATTCGTCAAGAAGGTCCTTGTGGAAGCAGAAGCTGCAACTCCCGGCGTTTTCGAAGATCCGGCACCTTTTGCAAGACTTGTTGGTGTGGATGATGATACATACATCTTCCAGACCAGAGCATGGTGTGAAGCCGCTGAGTACTGGAATGTTTACTTCGATGTAATCGAGAACTGCAGTGCAGCCTTAAGAGCCAACGGCATCGATGATCCTGAAGAGAGAATCGCTATCCGCATGGTCAAGGATGAAGAATAAACACAGGAAGGAGATAATATATGCTGGTTTTATGCTATCCCAGATGCGGTACCTGCAAAAAAGCCCTGAAGTGGCTTGAGGACAATGGTCTGGAGTATGAGTACAGACATATCGTGGAGAACAATCCTACCAGAGATGAACTGAAGGATTGGTACGAGAGGAGCGGACTGCCATTAAAGAAGTTTTTCAATACCAGTGGCCTTAAGTATAAAGAACTCAACCTCAAGGACAGGATTCCTGAAATGACCGAAGATGAGATCTTCGATCTGCTTTCCACAGACGGAATGCTGGTCAAGAGACCTATCCTCCTTGAGGGTGATAAAGTCCTCGTTGGATTTAAAGTAGAAGAGTGGGAAACTCTTAAGAAATAAGGAGAAGGTTATATGGCACAGATTGATGAACTCAAAGAGGTGGTAAAGCGCCTGAGACACGAGGGCGGCTGCCCCTGGGACATGGTCCAGACCCATGAGAGCCTGAAACCGGAGCTTATAGAAGAGGCCAGCGAGGTGCTCTCGGGAATAAATGTATACCTTGAGACAGGAAACGGCGAAAGCATGAAGGAAGAGCTTGGAGATCTGCTTCTTCAGATAGTTTTTCACGCCAGCCTGGCGGAGGACGAGGGGCTCTTCAATTTCGAAGATGTAGCCGAGACCGTGAAGCAAAAAATGATCGTCCGGCACCCTCATGTATTCGGAGAGGTAAAGGTCGACGGAGTTGAGGAAGTTCTAACCCACTGGGAGGATATCAAGCGCGCTCAGAAGAAGGGCAAAGAATGGATGGATGCAAAGCTGCCAGAGGCCTTTGAGGAGGCCAAGGAACTCATCGAAAGAGCTAAGGAGAGAAAAGGATTAAAATAACTTTTCAAAAAATGTCAACCAAATATCAACTAAATATCAACTATATTTTTTGGAAGTTATTTTTTGGAATCTCAAAAAGGATGTCTAATTCAGGCATCCTTTTTCGTTATATATTAAGAAAAGGGGAGAGACAGAAAGGCCTGACTTTAGACATTTAAGGGAGAGTTTGATATAATGATTATCGGAGAGGTGTATATATGATTCCGACAGTCATATTTATGACATTTGAATACCCTAAAGATGATGATAGATTCAGCACTTTAGTCATTAAGTATTGGGATGTGCTGGTGAATGTAGCCAGGGAAATACTAGGAAACAACAGCGATGCTGAAGAGGCCGCGCAGGAGGCCTTCATCAAGCTGTATGTCGATTTTGATAAATATAAAGGCTATGATGACAAGAGCCTGGTTTCCCTGATGTACTTGATCACCAAAAGCCGCGCTATAGATATATACAGAAAGAACAAAAGCAACAGCAATGTTCTAACCGCATATAACGATGAAGTGACTCCAAGCCCATCAACTTTCATTGACAGTGAGTATAACAAGCTGTCGGAAGCAATGCTGAAGTTATCTGAAACAGATCGTAAGGCTATCATGCTGAAGTATTACTATGAATACGGTGTAGAAGAGATAGCGGAATCTTTTGGAATAGGAGTCCAAGGAGCATATAAAAAGATAGAGCGCGCTAAGAAAAAACTGGCTTCTCTGATAAAGGAGATCGAAAATGGACAAGACTAGAATTGATGACAAAGCTTTAAAAGAGGTCTCCGAACTTCTCGCTAAGGCAGAGGGCGAGTTGATACTGGAGAAGTATGGGGGCTCTATGCACTCCCCGGAAGAACTGAAGGCTAAGGCAGATGAAATAAAGAGGATCGCAGAAGGCCGCCAAAGGAAAGCTAAACCCAAACTATGGAGGACAGTACTTAAGAAGGCAGCTATTGTAATACTGGCACTGGGAGTGTCTTTAGGCGCAGTATGCGCTTTAAGCGAGGAAGCCAGAGCCATGGTAGCCAACTGGTATAGAGAAATAGTGGGCGATCATATAATCTATCATTTCCAAGGCGAAGACAACGGGCAGGCTATAAGCGTACCGACTTTCGGATGGCTGCCGGAGGGGTTCGAGCAGAGGGATACGTACCAGGATGATAGTATTTATGACACTTGGTTTGAAGATAGTGAAGGCGAGTCAATTTATTTTGGATGTTATAGGGTAGGAATATCCGATATAACTGAATTAATCACACCTGAAGATAATCTTGAGATAATAATTGTTAATGGCTTGAAATGTGACTATTATCAGACCTTGGATGAAGATGAAGCAAGCTTTTTGATATGGCAGGACGATAAGAACAATGTCGTTTGTGAATTAGGAGCAACATTAGATAAAGAAACAATTGTCAAGATTGCAGAAAACATTATCTTTGACAACTAGAATTATGTTTGCGGAATAATTAAATAAAACAATATTTAGTAATGTGGATAAAAGCTGTAAAAGGATGTCTAATGTAGGCATCCTTTTTCGTTATGAGAGTTAGAAGGGAGGTGAGATGATGAAGAAGTCAATAATAGTTGTAATGGTAGTTGTGCTTTTATTCTCCACAGTTGCTTATGCAGAAATTGAAGTTGTACATAATAAGCCCATATTAACCTTTAGCGGAACTTCAGCTTCTTGTTTTGTGAATTTATACTATCCTGGTAAGCGCATAGATGCAACACTTAAATTGTATAAAGGAAACACATTAATAGCATCATGGCATAAAACTGGCAACACTAGTGTTACTATTTCTGGAACACATAGCGTTGTTAGTGGTAACACTTATACTCTTAAAGTTACAGGAACTGCTGGGGGAAATACTATAAACATTACACCTGTAACAAAAACATGTCCTTAAATAAAGAATGATTAAAAAGGAGTTTGAAGATGAAACGAATTAGCTTATTGTTTATGATTTTTGTGCTTATAGTATCTCTCTCATGTATTGGATATGCCGATGATAGTTATCAAGGTGACAAGCCTACCAGAGTAAGCGAAGCTGTCGAACTTCGCGAAACAAATGCAGATACATATTTGATGTCGGATGGATCTTATGAATGCGTTATATATGCAGATGATAAATATTATGAGGATGCAGAAGGCAAATTATCATTGATCGATAATTCTATTGTTGAGGAGCCATATGAAACAGGATCTAAACAATATTTTTATGCAAATAAGGCTAACAGCAGTAAGATGCACTTCGCATCTGATCGACCCGCTGTTCGTATAGATTATAATGATAAATCAATCGAATTTGAACTGGAGGGCAGCAACGATACTTCAGCAGTTGTTGGAGGCTCCAAAGATATAAAGGCTGTTTCTGATTATGAGTTATCTGGAGATAACTATTTAATGTATCCAGATGTGTTTAGTGGTACAGATCTGATTTACCAAGTTAAAAATGGTATTCTGAAAGAATACCTTGTTGTCAAAGGAAGTGAAGCTCCTTCTTCATTTACATTTTTATACAATTCCCCAGATTATGGATTTGTAAAAACGGATAAAGGAGTAAACATTATTGATTCAAAAGGAGAGGTAGCCTTTGAATTAGGGCAGCTGTTTGCAGTAGATTCAAACGAAGAATATACAGATTCTTTGAAATATGAAATCAAAAAAACTGATTCTGATGTCAGAGTTACGATTTCAATTGATCCGGAATACTTAAATGCTCCGGATAGGGCGTTTCCCTTAATTATTGATCCTACTACAACGATTACCGGAGCTAATAAGACGCAAGATTCTTATGTTTGCAGCAAGCACCCAGACAATAATTATTATACAAGTCCATATATAAAAACAGGTAAGTCGGGCTCTTATCTTATTAGAAGAAGTTACATAAAGTTTACGATTCCTTCGTCAATAAATGGAAATGGAAGGGTTTCTTCAGCATATTTGAGAATTAGAAAGAATGGTGGTATTAACCCTACATCTGTCAGAGCAAGAAGGATAACCGGTGCCTGGACATCGACGGCAGTAACTTGGAATAATAAGCCCAGCACGGCATCAACGGGGCCGATCTTTGAAGCAGATACAGGAAGTTGGTTTAAAGCCGATGTGACAAATATTACCAGAATGTGGGTATACGGTGAGAAAACTAACAGAGGATTTGAGTTAAGAGATAATGTGGAAAATGACAATGATCATTGGAGCACAATATATTCAAGTGATGCAGAAGAAGGAAAGCTACCGGAACTCGTTATAGATTACACTCCCAAAAAATGGGCTAGGCTTATTTCTGTAGTATCAAGTGGTACAGATAACAGGTATTCCTGGATACCACCAACAAAAGCTAACCTAATTGACTGCACTAATATTTCGGGAGCAACATCATATCATAGTTCCTTTTCTGTTTCACAGATAAAGGATTATATCACAGATAAAGGAAATTCAGTTTTTGTTATCAGAGCAGAGGGCGGAGTTCAAGATGAAGGAGGCTCCCAAATGGGTACCTATATAGTTACGAATGAGAACAGTTCAATCGGACTAAGCTTATTTGCCAATATAGACCTTGCTAATGAAGACTTAAGCCATCAAAAAATTGTAGTTTTCTTAGGGAGCTATACTGGAGCAGGCGGCCCCAATGCATATAATCTTCCACACGCTGCAGTTGATTGTGGAGCAGCAACAGCTATTGGCTTCAAAGATCAAATTGACAATGAGGCATTTAAGAATTGGATTGTTGGATTTAGCGATTTGATGAAGCAGGGAAATACAGTACAACAGGCTTGTGACGCTTTGGGTAACGGGTTGGATCCTATTATTGAAATCAATAAGATTACTATATGCGGAAGCAAAACTACAAAGCTTTCATAAGGGTCATACCTTCATTCTTCAAGCTAAGAAAACATATCATTTTAATAGGAAAGGGGAATAATAATGAAAAAAATAATATGCTTACTATTATCACTGACATTGGCGCTGACTTTTTCTCTATGCGCTATGCCTGCCTTCGGGGCAACTGTCACTGAGCTAGCAAGTCCCAAATTAGCAGTAATGTCATATGAGGGAAAACTTTTTGCGGACTGGAATCCCATCGATGGAACGGATTCTTATCAGATAGCATACAAGCTTACTTCAGATAATAAATGGACTAAGAGGAAGATAGACGAAACATCGTTCTCGATTGAAGCTGAAGTAGGGGAGAACTACGATGTTAAGGTCAGAACAATCACTGAAAATTCCAAAAGTGAGTGGTCGAGTAAAAAAACGGTTGAGATTAGAGATAGCTACATAGGTTCAGATAATAAGCATGTGATGCTAGGCTGGCATGGAAGGTTTACTTCGAAGTTCTGGAGAAAGACGGCAGAACTATATCGATCAAGTTTTAAACCTTTAAAAGTAAAGAGTGAGAAGTCATCCAGAAAGATATCTCTTAAGGTAGGGCAGTATGACAGATGTGAGATCAAAAGAGTTGCTTTTGCGGGAGTCGGCGAAAGTGCAAAAGATAAAACGCTTGATGTACCTATTTACAGTCAGAAATACAACACTAGGACCGGTACCTTTTCTTTTGATGGTTCATGGTGGTACCTTGATGATAATGCAAGCGATATTTCCTATACACTTAAACTTAAAAAAGACGGAGCGTACACATACAAGTATTTCAGGGTGAAGTACAGCAGGCCTGAAAAGGATCCGTCTCCATATCTTCTGGAAACAGGCGACAATAATGGTTTGTTCGGTAATTCAGTTTTCCATTACTATGTCAAAGCAAACCTAAAAGGCAAAACACGTAAGATAGTGTTTAATGGCAAGACATACAAAGGGAAATATTACCAGACACATTACTACAGTCTTGGAGGTAATAGTAATTACGATAGATATAATTTTTCTGAAAGCGGTCACTTCTCTATAAATGAGAAAACTGACAAAGTATGTGGTTTTCGTAGATTAATAAAGAAAAGTGATGGCAAGGAAACACTTAAGAGCATGAAGGATAAAGCTATCAAGTTTGCTTCAAAATATATTGATGTCGATAAATATACATTAGAAACCCACAGGGCTGGTAATTCTTTGAATTATTGGTTTTATAGGTATGTAGGAAACACTAAAACACCAGCATCTTTCAGCGTTGTATATACGAAATCCGGTAAATTGGAGTCTTTCAGCGACGCAGCAAATGAAGAATTAGACCAAATGCTCAGCAACTATTCTGAAGAAGAAATGAATAAGATCATTTCGAAACTGAAATCAAAGAAAGTCAAGAATCTCATTTTATCCAAGCAAAAGGAATTGTATCCGGAATACAAAGATGAGAAAATTGAAGAGAAGACACTTGTAGTGCTTAGAAATGGGAAGCCCGGAATGCTGTATACCGCATCATCCAGAAAATATTATCCGTATAAAGATAATATAACATGTATTTTCTTTAAAGAGGAAGATTATGTGGTGTCACTGAATGATTAAAAATTGTTTGTTAGATTATGTTAGATTGAATTTTTCAGTTAGGATGTCAGATTCAGGCATCCTTTTTCGTTATATAGGGTGAGAAGGGGAAAGAGATCCAGGTTATATTTTTTGCGCAGGTAATATAATATGAATTCCATTCATGAAATTGTCGATTTGTTGACATGCTGTTCTAAGGTCCATATAATGGTTATCGGAAAGGTGGTTTTATTATGCTTCCGATAATCATGGAGCTGACATTCAATGATTCTGATGATGTGGGCCGTTTCAGAAGCCTGGTCGAAGGTTACTGGGACTCTATGGTCAGAGTTGCCGAGAAGATACTAGGCAACAGGGCAGACGCGGAGGACGCGGCGCAGAACGCGTTCATCAAGCTGTATCTAAGATTTGATAGGTACAAGGACTATAGCAAAAAGAGTCAGATAGCGTTGCTCTATAAGATGACCAGGAATTCTGCCATTGACTTGTACAGGCAGAAACAGGATCGTAGTACCATTCTATACTTTCTATAAGTATATCAAAGAGGAGAACGGACTGTGCAAGTATGCCAAGACTTATGTCTGCGCAGTGGATCTGCCAGGACTTGAGGAGTTCTTCAAGGAACAGGAGAAGTATCATAAAGGATAGGATCATTAATATGCTTAAATAGGCGCGGCTTGTCCGCGCCTCTTTTTTATGTTGACCTTGGGGGTATAGACTTGATATAATTATACTGTATGGAAAGGAGTTTTTGATCATGAAAGATCTTGCTATAAAAGTATTGACCGCTGAGCTCGGGCGCACTCATATTTTTGCGACAGGGCAAGCGGGTTTTATTGTAAAGACGGCTGAAGGTAAGACCATAGCCATAGATCTTTATCTTTCAGACTGCGTGGAACGCCTGGAAGGCCACATGGGCTACAAAAGGATGTGCCCTAAGGTGTTGGATCCGGGGGACATAGAGTTCGATGCGGTGGTATGCACACATCCTCACTGGGATCACTTCGACGTGGATGCCGTACCGCAGATGATGGCAAACGGCAGAACCAGGCTGTATTGCTCGGTGGAATGCCGTGAATTGGTCGAAAAAACCCATTTAGATTACTATAACAATAACATTAATTATGTAAACCCCGGAAACGTCGTTGATGAGGACGGCTTTGCTCTGGAATTTGTGAACTGCGACCATGGTAAAGGCGCCCCGGATGCGGTGGGAGTGGTAATTCACTGCGATGGTAAACGCATTTATGAGGCAGGAGATACCTGTTTAAGACTGGATAGAGTAGGTGAGATCAAGCAGCCCCTGGACGTGCTCATCGCACCCATAAACGGAGCCTATGGAAACATGAATGCGGACGACTGCGCGAAGTTGGCTGAGGCCTTAAAGCCGAAGCTCACCATACCTTGCCACTACGGCATGTTCGCAAGCCACGGAGGTGATCCGGGAAGATTCTATGAGCTCATGAAGGAAGCCGAACTTCCCATGCTGATCATGACTCCGGGAGAGAAATATACTATTTAATTGGAAGTGCAAAATATGAATAGATTAAAGAATAAAGTAATTGTTATCACAGGAGCTACCAAGGGAGTTGGTCGTGCTTTCGCTCGTGCAGCTGCAGAAGAAGGAGCCATCATTGTCGGAGGCGGCAGAGATGAAGCTGCCGGCATCGAGATGATGAAGGAGATCGCTGACGCAGGTTCTGACGGCACCTTCGTTCCGGTAGATCTCAATAATATCGAGGACATCAGAAAGATCTTCAGGATCGCATACAAGTTCTACGGAAGAGTCGACGGATATTTCAGCTATGGCGCTGTGACCGACGTGAGTCCTTTGGATACCTGTACAGAAGAAGTTTTCGATAAGATCATGGATATTAACTTCAAGGCGACGTTTTTTGCGTGCCAGGAAGCCATCAAATACATGAAAAAGACCGTGGGCGGTTCCATAGTCTTAACGGGCTCAGCCCATGCCTGGGGAGGCCAGAAGGACAGGGCGGCTTACGCTTGCTCCAAGGGTGCGCTCCGCATACTCATGGAGCACATCGCCCACAACTATGCAGCCGACCAGATCCGCTGCAATTATCTGACTCTGGGCTGGACTCCCACGGAAGGAGAGATCGCTCTTCGAGCTTCCCAGGGCGAGTCTGAAGAAGAGCTGCGCCAGAGGGCGGCAGGCATCCTTCCCATGGGTAGGATGTGCGAGGTTACGGACTATCTCGAAGCCCTCATCTACATGTTTTCCGATGAGAGCCGCATGATGACGGGATCCACCTTAAGGATCACCGCAGGAGAATACATTTAATATTTGGAGAGGTGTCAATGTTAGCATTTAATGAAAACTGGGAGTTTACCAGTGAATGGAGCGAGTCCTTCGGAAGAGGCGAGGGGCCGGCAGAGGCCGTGAGGATCCCACATACCGTGAAGGAACTTCCTCTGCACGACATAGATCACAGAGATTATCAGATGATCTCAGGCTACAGGAAGCGTTTCACCTTGCCTGAAGGGTCGAGGGGCAAAAGACTTTTCTTGGAGTTCGGTGCCGCCGCTCACATAGCGACTGTCTATGTGAACGGACAGGAGCTCATGACCCACCGAAACGGCTATACAGCCTTCAGGGTGGAATTCACAGACGTGGCAAATTATGAAGGAGAGAACCTGGTGGCCGTCCGCCTGGACAGCACGGAGAATCCCGAGATCCCGCCCTTCGGCTACGTCATAGATTATCTCACTTACGGAGGTATCTACAGACCTGTTTATCTGGATATCAGAGATCAGGATCTCATAGATGATGTCTTCGTGCGTTCAGTTGGAAAGGATCAGGCCAAGGTCACGGTCACCCTGGACATCAAGACGGATCCCGGTGCAAAAAACATTCTTCTGACCATCCTCAATCGTGAGGGCGAAGTAGTTGCAACTCAGGAAGCAAAAGCCGGAGAAGATGTGATCATTGACTGCCCTAAAGTCAGACAGTGGTGCCCTGAAGACCCTGTTCTCTATAAACTGAGAGCAGAGCTTCCGGGTAAGGATATCAAAGAAGTAGAATTCGGCTTCAGAGCCGCAGAATTCCGTTTTGACGGGTTTTACTTAAACGGCCGTAAGATATTTCTTCACGGTTTAAACCGCCACCAGAGCTGGCCTTACATAGGTTACGCAGCTCCTCGATCCATGCAGATAGAGGACGCCAGAATAGCCAAGGAAGAGCTGGGTCTGAACGCTGTCAGGACTTCCCATTATCCTCAGAGCCACGACTTCATAGAAGCCTGCGACCGCATGGGACTTCTGGTATTCACGGAGATCCCGGGCTGGCAGCACATAGGAGGAGAGCAGTGGAAAGAGCAGGCCAAAGAGAACGTGAGGGAGATGATCAGGGAGTACCGCAATCATCCTTCTATCATTCTTTGGGGCGTCAGGATCAACGAGAG
The DNA here is from genome assembly GCA_017394515.1 of Bacillota bacterium. Taxonomy (GTDB): domain Bacteria; phylum Bacillota; class Clostridia; order Peptostreptococcales; family Anaerovoracaceae; genus RUG754. Next base: position 14,969 of record JAFPXY010000017.1, read on the forward strand.
TATGGACGACGATGAGCTCTATCTTGAGACCAATCGCATTGCCCATGAGATGGACGACAGTCGATGCACTTCAGGCGTGAGATATCTGGAGAAAAGCAATCTTTTGGAAGACGTTTATGCCTTCAACGATTTCACCCATACAGGAGATAACAGAGGTGCCAAGCCTAAGCGCGAGGTGAGTCTGGAACCTACCAAGGCTTTCCTCATAAGCGAGCACAATGGCCACATGTTCCCCACCAAGTCCTTCGACACCTGGGAGAGAAGACAGGAGCAGGCACTCCGTCACGCCAGAGTCTTAAACGATTCCATGATAGATGGCGAGCACGCCGGCTGTTTCGGTTGGTGCATGTTCGACTATCCTACTCACAGGGATTTCGGTTCCGGAGATCGTATGTGTTACCACGGCGTAATGGACGCCTTCAGAAATCCGAAGACTGCAGCAGCCCTCTATGCTTCTCAGCAGGATGAAAGTCCGGTACTTGAGATCTCATCATCCATGGATATCGGCGATTATCCGGGAGGAGCCATTGGCACCATCTATGCCTTTACCAATGCGGACAGGGTGAAGCTCTCCTGGAAGGACAGTTCCATGAAGGATTTCAGATTCCTTTGGAACTGCGAAGGCAAGACCTTCTATAAGCTTAAGCACAGCCCAATCGCCATCGACGATCCCATCACCCACACCTGGGGAGGCGAGGCATCAGTCTGGAAGTTCGAAGCCATCAAGGACAGCCAGGTGACCGCTACCAGGATCATAGGGGGTCGCGGAGGTCTCAGAATCCAGGCCATCCCCAGTTCCACTGAACTTAGGGAAGGGGAGACCTGGGATATGGCAGCTGTTCGTATCAGGATCATCGACTGCGACGGAAACATCTGCCCCTATGCACAGCTTCCCGTTAGGTTTGAACTTAAAGGCGATGCTGAACTCATCGGACCGGATATGGCGACTGCTGAAGGCGGCATGTGCGGCACATATATAAGAACCGTGGGTCACGCGGGAAAGGCAGTGCTCAGCATTTCAAGCCCCGGCCTTGAAACAGTTAAAATTGAATTCGAAATTTTTTGAATTCTTTAAATAAATCATTTATAGGTTGAATTTGGAAAGGAAACTCAAATGAAACTCACTACCGGACAAAAAACCGCTTACGGTATAGGTGCCGTAGGTAAGGATATGGTGTACGCTCTGTCGTCATCATACATCCTCTATTACTATCAGGACCTGCTGGGTTTGAGCGCCACCTTCGTAGGAACCATCCTCATGGTGGCCAGAGTCTTCGACGCTTTGAACGATCCCTTCATGGGAGTACTGGTTGCCAAGACCAAGACCAAATGGGGACGTTTCAGACCTTGGCTCTTCTCAGGTACCGTCTTAAATGCTTTAGTGCTCTATGCGCTTTTCGCAGCTCCTGAATTCACAAAAGAATCCACCCTCATGGTATATTTTGCTGTGATCTACATCCTTTGGGGCGTGACCTACACCATGATGGATATTCCTTACTGGAGCATGATCCCTGCCGTAACTGATACACCTAAGGACAGAGAAAACCTCTCCGTAGTAGGTCGTACCTGTGCAGGCGTAGGCTCAGCTCTTATTGCCATGGGAACCATGTTCCTGGTAGGCATGCTGGGCGGAGACAGCGAGCTCAAGGGCTTCAGAATGGTAGCAATTTTCGTTGCGGTGATCTTCATCGTTGCTGAGATCATTACCTGCGTCTTCATGAAGGAACAGAATCAGACCGAGATGAAGACCGTATCCGTCAAGGAGATGTTCAAAGCTCTCTTTGGAAACGATCAGGCCATGATGGTAGTCGGAACCATCGTACTCATCAACATGGCTCTTTACCTCACCTCCAACTTCGTCATCTACTTCTTCAAGTATGACTTCGGCGGAGAGGGCTGGAAGACCAGCTATACACTGTTCTCCACTGTAGGCGGAGCTTTCCAGATCCTGGGCATGATGGTGCTTTATCCCATCCTGAGAGCTAGGGGAATACCCAACGAAAAGGTATTCAAGATCGCCATCGGCATGGCACTTACAGGCTATGGCTGCCTGCTTCTCATACTGATCTTCGGATTCACTCACAACCTGCCGATCATCTGCGTGCCCGGTATCCTGGTATTCGCAGCTAACGGTGTACTTAGCGTACTCACCACCGTATTCTTATCCGGTTCTGTAGACTACGGCGAGATGAAGACAGGACGCCGCGAGGAGTCCGTCATCTTCTCCATGCAGACCTTCGTAGTTAAGGCTGCATCCGGAGTTGCCGTCTTCCTTACAGGTATCGGACTTGACCTCATCGGTCTTGTGGGTAACACAAACGATGAAGCATCAGTTGCAGTACAGAGCGCATCCACCCTTATGGGATTGAGACTCCTGATGACCATTCTTCCCATGATCGGTCTCATCGTTGCCATCTTCCTCTTCAAAGCTAAATTCAAACTGACCGACGCATATCAGCAGGAGATTCATGACAAGCTGAGAGGACCTCAGAATGAAGCTTAGTTGGAAGATAAACAACTTAACAGGAGAATTAGAACTTAAGCGGATAAACCATCTGGTTTTAGACATAAAAGAAAAGATCGTAAGGGCCTACGGCTACATAGAGCTTGAACCCTCGGAAGGTATGTTTTTTAACGGTTATCAAACCTGGACTTACACCAGAGAGTATTGCCGAACTGACCGCATGAGGGGCTTGAACGGCATGCCTGAAGGTGTCATCAAGCGTTATCATTTGGACGGCTACAGCGACTATCATTTCACCCGCTATCCCTTCAAGAGGGGCATCTTTCACGGATATTCCTACTGCTACTTCAGGGATGGCGATCGGTTCAAGTTTTTTGGATCTCTGGATGAGAGGCCGGGCTATACCATCTTCGGCTATAACGTTAAGAAGAAAAGACTTAAGATCATTCGTGACGCCGAGGGATATGTTCCAAAGGGACAGTTCCACGCTCTGGATCTCTTCTACATGGAAGGGTCGGAGGATGAAGTCTTCGATGCCTGGTTTGAAGCTCTTAAGATAAAGTCCCTTAAGGCACCCAGAATAGCCGGATATTCCAGCTGGTATAACAGATATCAGTTCATAGATCAGCAGTCCATACTGGAAGACCTTGAAGGCTGCAAAAAGATCCTAAGAGAAGGCGATCTTTTCCAGGTGGATGACGGCTGGGAACCGAAGGTAGGGGACTGGCAGGAAGCTGATCCGGATAAGTTCCCGGAAGGAATGAAGCGGCTGGCTTCGGATATACATGATGCAGGCTACAAGGCCGGACTCTGGATGGCTCCCTTTGCAGCACAGAGAGGCAGTAAGGTCCTTAGGGAGCACCCGGACTGGGTCGTAAAGGATGATAAGGGCGAGCCCTTCGCCTGCGGCGGAAACTGGGGAGGCTTTTACGGACTCGATATCGACATTCCGGAGTGCAGAGACTACATTGAGACCTGCGTGAGACGGGCGGTTGAAGACTGGGGCTTCGATCTTCTCAAACTTGATTTCCTTTACGCTGCTGCCACCTTCGGCAACGAAAAGGAGACCAGAGCAGGCAGAATGATCAGAGCCATGGAACTCTTAAGGACCTGGGTAGGGGATGCCTCCATCCTGGCCTGCGGTGTGCCTCTCATGCCGTGCTTCGGTATGGTGGAATATTCTCGTATCGGCTGCGACGTGGGACTCACCTGGAAGGACAGGCCTTTCTTAAGGCAGACTCACCGGGAGAGGGTGTCCACCCTGAACTCTTTGATAGATACCATCTCCAGGCGCCAGCTGAACTTAAGAGCCTTCGGAAATGACCCGGATGTATTCTTCTTAAGGACGGATAATCTGGAACTAACGGAATATCAAAAGGATTTATTAGCCTCTATAAACGGGCTTCTGGGCCACGTGTTCCTCACATCGGACGATCCCGGAAAGTATACCCAGGAGCAGATAGAAAAATATGCCCATTACCGTCGCCTCACGGAAGCCGTACATGTTAGGCTTGTGAGGGGAGAGCGAATAGGCATTAGTTACATTCTGGACGGAAGGGAGCATGAGCTTGAACTTCCGGAAGAATTGTTCTGGGAGTAAGTTTTTTGCGAATTGATGGAAAGGAGTTACTATGAAAAGCATGACATTCTCAAGAATCTCAAAGATCCTAATTATCGCAGTTTTCCTCACCATGTGCTTCGGAATCATGGGAGTCGGCAAGGCAAGCGCAGCGGGCGATGAAGTAGTACTGAAGGTTTCGACACAAGATGACGGATACTTCTATATAAGCTTTACGAAACTGCCTTCCAATCGCCAGTATGCAGAGATCCTCAAGTCCGCAGATGGAGGTTCAACCTGGAAGCAGTTTGAGGGTAAAATATGGAATTATTCAGAAGTTAAGGGCAAGAAACTGGTAGATGAGGTCGTAAAGTTCGACAAGACCTACAAGTATAAGGTTAATATGTTCAATATTGACGAAGAAGAGCAGCGTGTTGATGAGATCACTTCAAATATTGTGACCATTAAGGGCAGCACTGCCAAGCTCCCTGAATTCACAGATGCCAAGGCCACCGGAAATGTTTCCACCCAGGTCACACTCAAGTGGACCAAGGTATCCGGCGTTGACGGATACAAGATCTACAAGTACAATACTACCACGAAAAAGTACGTGCTTAAGAAGACCGTTAAAGGCGCCAAGACCACTTCAGCAGATATCACCAAACTTACAAAAAACAAAAAAGCGACCTTTAAGATCGCGGCGTACAAGGGAAGCGTAATTGGTCCTAAGAGCGATTCCATCTCAGAAACGCCTCGTCAGAACGCTTTCAATAATCCCATGAGCGAGAAGATCGGCAGCTATCCTAAGGGACAGCTCTCACTGGGATTCAAGAAGGTATATTACAATTCAAAGAACAAGGTCTGCGTAAAGGCTCTGGTAGTCAACAGAAGAAGCAGCAAAGTAAATAAGATCTACAATTACACCCTTCAGGTGAAGCACAAAGGCGTACTCATCGCTAAGCACACCTTCTCCAAGACTTTAAACATCGAGAGCGGCGCAAAGAAGTGGGTGACCTTCACCTTCACGGAAGGCACTAAGAAATCATACCGCAACCTGAGATACGGAGCGGTGGAGATTCCGGTAGCATCTTACAACCTCAGCTAAGAGATAAAAAAAGAAGCATCATTTGATGCTTCTTTTAATGTGGTGACTCTACCGGGATTCGAACCCGGGTTGCCGCCGTGAGAGGGCGGAGTCTTGACCGCTTGACCATAGAGCCACATCGACATTTATTATATATCAAGCGGAGCGGTATTTCAAGTAAAATTTTTATAAATTTTAAATAATATTTAAATCAAGTTTTCTTAAGACGGCTCTTGTGAAAAGATTCATGTCTCTGATATTGATTTCTTTGCCGTTCTTAAGGATCAGATAATCGTTGACATAGCCTGCCATGCCCCAGAATTCCTGAGTGTCCTGAAAATAGTCAAAGAGGTTCACATAGAGGGCGTCAGCGTCCTTTAAGAGGGGCAGGGTCAGGGTGAAGCTTCCGTCAGCCTTGAACTCGCTCTCCCAGGGAGTTTCCATGGTGGAAAAGCCTTTGTAAGCAATAGGCTCGCCTGTATAGTTACCTTTGATTATAAGGGATCTCTTTACGATCTTTATTGAAGAGGGCTTGATGAGTCTTCCGCCTTCTGTTTCAGCTTCAGGAACCACAGGGAAGCCCAGCTTGTTGAAGGCTAAATGCACGTCGCACTGATTGACGATGGGCAGCAATTTGTAGAGCTGGACCACGTCGTCAAAGTTGTGGAGGAGAATGGTCTCCTTGAGGGCTCTTCTGAGTTCTGTGTCGGCCTCTGTAATATATTCATAGTAGAGCCTCACGGATTCAGCTCCGGAGATCTCGTCGGTTCTCATGGGAGCTAAGCCCATATAGCGCTCGATGCTCTTCTGGGAAAGGCTCTCCATGAATTCACAGAGGGAACTGTGATGTCTGACGAACTGGTAAAGGTCCAGGTCAAAGGGACGGATTTCAGGCTCCTCATGATAGATCATGCGGTAGCGCTTTATGAGATAGGGCAGGTCGAAACGCTTGCCGTTATAGGTGATGAGGCAGTCGTAGGAGTTGAGTTCCTTTATGACCTCCTCAAGGAGGATGTGCTCTTCCTCAGGCTCATCAAGAAAGTACTGGGTCACCTCAGCATTACCATCAGGTTCCACTACCATCATGCCCGCCAGAATCATGGGTGCCCTCATGGGATCCAGACCCAGAGTCTCAATGTCGAAGGTGCAGATCTTTTGGCCGTCCAGATACTCGTCCAGAAGATAATTATTCATATATGGAATTGTAAGATTCTTTTTAATGATGTCCATGATATTAATGGTTTAAAACAAAATAGTCTGCAGGGGAGCAGACTACTTTGTTCAAAAGGGGTATTTTGGATTTGAGATTATGAGGTTATCAGGGGGGATAACCACAATCAAATAATATACTAAAAGTGTAGAAATTGCAAGGGTTTTTGCGAAAAAATATTCGTTTTTTGATTATTTTTTATGAAAAAGTTGAAAAAAACGGTTTTTTGAGCAATAATTGGTGTGAAAGTGGTGGAAAGTTCTGCCGGTTTAAATCTATGTTTTAGGAGATTTGGTAATGGTTTTTAAGGAAAAAACTCTGTCTGAGGAGATGATCTACAAGGGAAAGATCATCAATTTGAAGAAACAGAAAGTCACCGTGAAGAGCGGTACCAGCTATAGAGAGATCATCGAGCACAGCGGCGGAGCGGTGCTGGCTGCCATAACTGATGACAAAAAAATGGTTATGATCAGGCAGTTCAGGAAGCCTGCGGAGAAGGTAATGTTCGAGGTGCCTGCAGGTAAGATCGACCCGGGCGAAGATCCTTTGGTTACAGCGGGAAGGGAGCTCAAGGAAGAGACCGGATACACCGCAAAGGAAGTAAAGTACCTCACCAGCTTCTATACAAGCGTAGGCTACTCCCAGGAGGTGCTGCATCTGTATCTTTGCACAGGCCTCACACCGGGGGAGACGGACTTCGACGAGAACGAAGCCATCGACATGGAACTTTGGGACATTGAGGAGCTCTATCAGATGGTCATGAGGGGTGAACTGGACGATGCAAAGACCATAATTGCCATCCAATTTGCTCATGAACTGGTAAAATAGCTTAGTTGACATAATTTCTTATAATATAAACAATTTGGAATTGAAATTTTTTGCGGGGGAGTATATAATATAGAGTACGAATTAATCGCTTAGGAGTTGATACTTTGTTTATTGATGATTTTGAAAAGTATATACTAAAAGAAAAGCAGGCAGCTCAGAATACAGTAAACGCATATATAAAGGATCTGGAGCACTTCGAGGCCTTCGTGCTTGAAAGAGGGGCTAAGGATCTGACCGACGTTTCCAATACTGACATAGTTTCATATGTCATGGAAATGAAGAAGGAGGATAAATCCAGATCCACCGTAAACCGTAAACTGACCTCCATCAGGACCTTCTATAAGTTCCTGGTAAAAGAGGGCAAGATCAAAGAAAATCCTGCTGAGAATATCAAGTCTCCCAGAATAGAGAAGAAGGAGATCGAATATCTTTCCATCGATGACGTTGATAAGCTCATGACTCTCCCCGACGAGACCATTAAGGGTAAGCGCGACAGGGCCATGCTGGAGCTCATGTACGCTACGGGGATCAGAGCGTCAGAACTCATCGATATGAAGCTTGATGACTGCAACATGAGAATGGGCTTCGTCAAGTGCTCCGGAGAGCATTCCAAGGCCAGGATCATACCCATCGGACGTCCCGCCAGGATGGCACTGGAGACCTATATCTACGATGTGAGACCGGCCATGCTCAGGGGAGGAGACAGCGACAGCTTGTTCCTTAACTATGTAGGAGAACCCATGACCAGGCAGGGACTCTGGAAGATCTTAAAGGAGTACGGCGAGGAAGCCGGATTCAAGATCAAGCTCACGCCTCAGGTCATCAGGAATAGTTTTGCTGTGCACATGCTCCAGAACGGCGCTGACATCAAGTCCATCCAGGAGCTCATGGGCCACGAAGACATAGCTGCCACTCAGGCTTATCTGGCGGTTACCAAGAACCGCATCAAGGACGTTTACGACAGGGCACATCCCAGAGCGTAGGCGGGCAGGGCACGGCTGTGTGGCCTAAGAGGGCTACCAAGTGCCGGGGCACCAGAAAAGCCGAAAAAAACTATGAAATATCAGAAAAAAGTGCTTGCCAAAGCACTTTTTCTTTGCTATACTTAATGAGTTGAATTACGGGCGGTCCTCTGGAGACCTCTGCAGATGAAGGTCGGAAGCTTCCGGCACGAGGGATCTGCAGCCACGAACGTCTTGGAGGGAAGGAGGAAATATACAATGGATTTAATGAAATCAATCACTCAGGAATATGAGAGAAATGACATCCCTGCTTTTGGTATCGGCGACACAGTACGTGTTCATATCAAGATCAAAGAAGGTAACCGTGAAAGAATTCAGGTATTCGAAGGATTCGTTCTCAAGAGACAGAATGGCGGAATCTCCGAAACTTTCACAGTAAGAAAGATCTCCAATGGTGTTGGCGTAGAGAAGACATTCCCGCTCCACTCACCTAAGATCGAAAAGGTTGAGATCGTAAGACGCGGTGACGTTAGAAGAGCTAAGCTCAACTACATGCGTCAGAGAACAGGTAAGGCTGCAAGGATCAAATCAAAGGACATCAGATAGTCATTCAGGCCTGCGACAAATGTCGCGGGCTTTTGATTTTTTGCGGGAAAAGGCGATTGCTCTTTTGCCTTGTTAAGGGCAGTTTAGGCTAAAAACAGGGGAAGGTGGAGTTTAGTACTATGTTTGTTTTTTGCGGGTAGGACGAACACCTGGAAAAGTGGAGTTTAGTACTATGCTTCATTTCGCAAAAAACGCAGTTCCGCATGTGGATTTAGGACTAAATCACTGATAATCCAATTTTAGTATTACAGTTAGCTACAGGCAAACGTTCTTGAAGCTAAAATCGCCTCAAATACTTGTAGTACTAAAGTTCCTGAAATATGCTTTTAGTACTACATCAATTTTGAGGACGTAGTACTAAAGTTGCGTTTAGGGTAGTTTTGGCCTATTAATAGGTGTGCTTCCCTAGAAACAAACAAATCAACCTAAAAGTACCACTAACGTTCGTGTTTTCGCCGAGAATTTAATCAAGTGAAGCGGTGAACTGCGGGGGATGTTCAATAAATTACGAACTAACTGACATATGTATACAAAATCGTTCGCAATGCAGTGAACGATTTATTTTTTTACTAAAAATATTACCATTTTTTTGGCAAAAAAATATTCCCAATCAGCCATCATTTTGGTAAAATTCAAGTATAAAGATAATTACAATGGCGTAATATGGCGCGGAGGAAAGATCTATGAAGAAAATCGGTATCGTTATGGGGTCCGACAGCGACCTTCAGGTAGCAAAGAAAGCAATCGATATGTGCGAGGAATTCGGTGTGCCTTACGAGGTCCACGTTTATTCAGCTCACAGAACTCCCGTGGAGGCCAGAGACTTCACAGTGAATGCTGAAAAGAACGGCTTCGGTGCCATCATCGCCCTGGCTGGCATGGCCGCTCACTTAGCAGGAGCCATCGCAGCCAACACCACGCTTCCCGTTATCGGCGTTCCTGTAAGCGGAAGCAATCTGGACGGCATGGACGCTTTGCTTTCCACAGTCATGATGCCCACCGGCATCCCTGTAGCCACCGTTGCAGTTAACGGTGCAGGAAACGCAGCTCTTCTTGCCATCGAGATGCTTGCTCTTTCAGATGAAGACCTCAGTAAGAAGCTTAAAGCCAGACGTCAGGCTGACATGCAGAAGGTCCTTGAAAAGAACGCTAAGATCGAAGCGGAATTCAATCGTTAATTTATTTTTTTCACATACCATATAAAGGAGAAGAAACAAATGGAAATGAAATTAGTTTACACCGGCAAAACCAAGAACGTATTTGAACTCGAGAACGGAAATTATCTCCTTAAATTCAAGGATGATGTAACCGGCAAGGACGGAGTCTTTGATCCCGGCGAAAACTCCATCGGACTTACCATCGAGGGAGTAGGCAACATCAACCTCAGAATGACTGATTACTTCTTCAAGAAGATCAACGAACAGGGAATCAAAACTCATTTCGTTTCCGTAAACCTCGATGATACCACCATGGAAGTTAAGCCTGCTAAGGTATTCGGACATGGCCTTGAAGTTATCTGCAGACACAGAGCTGTTGGTTCCTTCATCAAGAGATACGGCGAATACATCGAACCCGGCACACCGCTTCCCGCTTACGTAGAAATGACCTTCAAGAACGACGAGAAGGGCGATCCCCTTGTAACCAAGGACGGCCTTGTAGTTCTCGGAATCATGACTGAGAAGCAGTATGACGACATCAAGGAAATGACTCAGAAGATCACCCAGATCGTTGCTGACGACCTTAAGGAAAAAGGACTTGACCTCTATGACATCAAGTTCGAATTCGGCTATGATGCAAACGGCGACGTTATGCTCATCGACGAGATCGCATCCGGCAACATGAGAGTTTACAAGGACGGCGAATACATTCAGCCCCTTGAACTGAACGAACTCTTCTTTGCTTAATTCATAATCTATAAAACTTTTGGAAGCACTGACCCTGTGATGGCCAGCGCTTCCATTTCGCTTACTTAAAAACAGGAGGAAATCCTATGGGTGGATTTTTTGGAGTAGTATCAAGATATGACGCGCTGTCAGACGTGTTCTTCGGAACGGACTATCATTCACATCTCGGCACGAGACGTGGTGGTCTGGCTGCCTATGACGGAAAGGGCAAAGGACTCCAGCGCGAGATCCATAACATTGAGAACTCCCCATTCAGAACTAAATTTGAAAACATCTTTAATGAGATGAAGGGAAACGCTGTCATCGGAGCTATTTCCGATTCCGATCCTCAGCCTCTTCTGATCCGCGGAGGTTTCGGACCTTACGCCATCGCGTCAGTAGGTCTGATCCAGAATGAGCAGGAGCTCATCGACGAGTATCTGCTCCGCTTCGGAGGACACTTCAACGCCATGACCGGCGGCAAGGTAAACTCCACGGAACTGGTAGCTTCCCTCATAAATGAAAAGGACAATATCGCAGACGGCATAGCCTTTGCGCAGGAAAAGATCAAGGGCACCATGTCCATTTTGATCCTGGGCGGAAATGGCAAGTTATACGCTGCCAGAGACAAGCTGGGAAGACTCCCCATGATCGTAGGAAGAAATGAGGACGGATTCTGCGTCAGCTTTGAGTCTTTTGCGTATAAGAAACTGGGCTACGAGGATTACAAAGAACTGGGCCCCGGAGAGATCGTGGAGATCTCAGCTGACAGACTTAAGGTCCTTAAGGAACCCGGAGAGGAGATGCGTATCTGCGCCTTCCTCTGGTCCTACTATGGCTATCCCAACTCCAACTACGAGGGAGTGAACGTGGAACAGATGAGATACAAGAACGGCGAGATCATGGCCAGAGACGACATGGAGCGCGGCATCGTTCAGAGACTGGATGCAGTCTGCGGAGTGCCTGATTCCGGAACGCCTCACGCCATCGGCTATTCCAACGAGTCCCATCTGCCTTTCACCAGACCCTTCATCAAGTATACGCCTACCTGGCCCAGATCCTTCATGCCTGCCAACCAGAGCGAGAGAAACAAGGTGGCCAGAATGAAGCAGATCCCGGTGCCCGAGCTCATCGAAGGCAAGAGCCTGCTCTTTGTGGATGATTCCATCGTCCGCGGCACCCAGCTCAAGGAGACCGTAGACTTCCTCTACGATAACGGAGCCAAAGAGGTCCACATGAGATCCGCATGCCCGCCCATCATGTACGGCTGCAAATATCTCAACTTCTCATCTTCAAAGAATGAGATGGAACTTTTGGCAAGACGCATCATCGTGGAACTGGAAGGTCAGGCCGGTCTCGACTACATCGCTGAATACTCAGATGGCAAGACTGAGCGCGGCAAAAAACTCAGATCCACCATCTGCGAGAAGATGAACTTTGATTCTTTGGAATTCCAGTCCCTGGAGGGAGTGCTGGAAGCCATCGGTATCGACCCTTGCAAACTTTGCACATACTGCTGGAACGGTAGAGAATAAAGTATAGGAGAAATAAGAATGAATACTAAGTCAAAATCTGAAAGCTACGCAGCTTCCGGCGTTGATATCACCGCAGGATACAAGGCTGTGGAACTCATGAAGGAGCACGTTGCCCGCACAATGCTTGCGGGTCACTCATCTGACATTGGCGGTTTCGGCGGATTGTTTGAACTTGATATAAAGGACATGCCCCATCCCGTGCTGGTATCAGGCACCGATGGAGTAGGCACCAAGCTTAAACTGGCATTTCTCATGGACAAGCACGATACAGTTGGTATCGACTGCGTTGCCATGTGCGTAAACGACGTTCTTTGCGTAGGCGCTAAGCCCTTGTTCTTCCTGGACTATATCGCTTGCGGCAAGAACTATCCCGAAAAGATCGCGGAGATCGTAAAGGGCGTAGCTGAAGGCTGCGTGCAGTCCGGAGCAGAATTGATCGGCGGAGAGACCGCTGAGATGCCCGGCTTCTATCCCGTGGACGAATACGACCTGGCAGGTTTCACCGTAGGTGCTGTGGACAAGGCTAAGGTTCTTGACAAGAACACCATGGAAGAAGGGGACTGCGTCATCGCTCTTCCTTCATCCGGCGTTCACTCCAACGGCTTCTCCCTGGTGAGAAAGGTCTTCGATGTGGAGAACGCAGATCTCAAAGCTCCTGTGGAAGCTCTCGGCGGCAAGTCCCTGGGAGAGACTCTTCTCACACCCACCAAGATCTACGTTAAGCCCATGCTGAAACTCATGGAAGAGGTTCAGGTAAAGGCAGTTTCCCACATTACAGGAGGCGGCTTCTACGAGAACATCCCCAGATCCATTCCCGACGGCTTCCAGGCAAGGATCGACAAATCAGCTCTTCGCATCCTTCCCATCTTCAAGCTCATCATGGAGACCGGAAACATTCCCGAGCGCGACATGTTCAACACCTTCAACATGGGAGTAGGCATGAGCGTGGTAGTTCCCGCAGCTCAGGCAGGAAGAGCCCTGGAGATCTTAAGAGCTAACGGCGAAGACGCATATATCATGGGCGAGATCGCTAAGACGGAAACTGACGATAAGGTAGTTTTGCTGTAGGAGCAGGTCATGAAAAAGATTAACATCGCGGTACTGGTATCCGGAGGCGGAACCAACCTTCAGGCCTTAATTGACGCCGAAAAGGCAGGCATCATCCACTCCGGTACCATCAAGCTCGTGGTATCCAACAACAAGGACGCCTACGCGCTTACCCGCGCAAAAAATAATAACATCGAACAGAGAGTGGTTTTAAGACGCGACTACGAGAGCAGCCGTGATTTTGAGGCCGCTCTTATCGGCATTCTAAAGGATGCCGAAATCGACATGATAGTCCTGGCAGGCTTCATGTCGATCTTAAGTCCGTACTTCATCGGAGAATACCGTGACCGCATCATCAACGTGCACCCGGCACTGATACCGTCCTTCTGCGGCAAGGGCTTCTATGGACTCCACGTCCACGAGGCTGCCCTGGAATACGGCGTCAAGGTCACCGGCGCCACGGTCCACTTCGTAAACGAGATACCGGACGGGGGAAAGATCATTTTGCAGAAGGCTGTGGAAGTGCGTGATGGCGATACTCCGGAGATCTTACAGAGACGCGTCATGGAACAAGCCGAGTGGATAATTTTACCCCAGGCAACAGAGCTTGTAGCGGCTGAACTTGCAGAAAGGAAGTAATATGAGCATTTACGATAAGAGAAAAATGAACGAGATCCTTGCTGGTAACGATTATCAGGGCAGGGGCATAGTTATCGGAAATACGCCGGACGCCACCAAGGCTGTCATCGCATATTTCATCATGGGAAGGTCCGAGAACTCCAGAAACAGAGTTTTCAGATCAGAGGGAGATGACGTTATGATCTATCCCTATGATGAGAGCAAGGTCGAAGATCCCAGCCTCATAATCTATGCGCCTGTAAGGACCATAGGAAACAAGCTCATCGTCACAAACGGAGACCAGACGGATACCATCAGAGACTATGTCAAGGAAGGAAGATCCTTTAAGGCTGCCCTTGAGACCAGGGAATTCGAGCCCGACGGACCTAACTGGACACCCAGGATCTCCGGCATGCTGACCTTTGGTTCAGACATCGAATCCAAGGGTGAATTCACCTATGAGATGAGCATCTTAAAGAGCGTGGACGAGATAGGCTCCGAATGCGCGAGATATACCTATTCATATCCTTCCATTCCGGGTCTTGGTCACTTCATCCACACCTATGAGACCAACGGAAATCCGCTGCCCACCTTCCAGGGAGAACCCAGAAGGGTAGCCATTCCCAACGATCCCAAGGAACTCTTTGATGAGATCTGGGGAACTCTCAATGAAGATAACAAGATCTCCCTTTATGTGAGATATACCAACCTCCTTACAGGGGAGTATGAGGATATTTGTGTAAACAAGAACGAACTGTAAAGACGAAAGGAACTGACATGAAAGAATATCAGTTAAAATACGGATGCAATCCCAACCAGAAGCCGGCAAGAGTCTACATGAAGGATGACTGCGATCTTCCCTTCGAGATCTTAAACGGTAAGGCAGGTTACATCAATCTTTTAGATGCCATGAACTCCTGGCAGCTGGTAAAGGAACTCAAGGAAGCAACCGGCATGGTAGCCGCCACTTCCTTCAAGCACGTGAGCCCCACCTCCGCAGCCGTGGCCAATCCCATGAGCGATAAGCAGAAAAAGGCTTTCTTCGTGGACGATATCGAGGGAATCGACGAATCACCTGCTGCAACAGCCTACGCCAGAGCCAGAGGCACCGATAGAATGAGCTCCTTCGGCGACTGGATCGCCATCTCCGACAAGGTGGACGTAACAGCAGCCAAGCTCATCCAGAGAGAGGTATCAGACGGTATCATCGCTCCGGACTTCGAGCCTGAAGCACTGGAGATCTTAAAGTCCAAAAAGAAGGGCAACTACACCATCATCAAGATGGATCCCGAGTATGTAGCACCTGAGATCGAGACCAAGCAGGTAAACGGCGTGGTCTTCGAGCAGGGACATAACTTCTATAAGATCAGCGCTGATCTTTTCAAGGAGATCGTGACCGAGAACAAGGAACTTCCCGAGTCAGCCGTACGCGACATGATCATCGCTCTGATCACCCTTAAATACACCCAGTCCAACTCCGTATGCTTCGCTGAAGACGGCCAGGCCATCGGAGTAGGAGCAGGACAGCAGTCCAGGATCCACTGCACACGTCTCGCCGGCGAAAAGGCGGACAAGTGGCACTTAAGACAGCATGACAGAGTCCTGAACCTTCCTTTCAAGGAAGAGGTGAGACGTCCCGACAGAGATAACGCCATCGACATCTATCTTTCCGAGGACTACGAAGACGTCATCGGCGACGGCAACTGGGAGAGACTCTTCACCGAGAAGCCGGAACCCTTCACCAGAGAAGACCAGAGAGCATATCTGGGAAGCTTCAAGGGCGTGACCCTGGGGTCCGACGCTTTCTTCCCCTTCGGCGACAACATCGAGCGCGCTGCCAAGTCAGGCGTCACCTACGTAGCTCAACCCGGAGGATCTGTAAGAGACGACAATGTTATAGATACATGCAATAGATTCAATATGGTCATGGCCTTTACAGGCATGAGACTTTTCCATCATTGATGAAGAGCCGCAAAAAATTCGCGGCGGAACGGAGATTTTTATGAAGATTTTAGTAGTAGGCGGAGGCGGCAGAGAGCACGCCATCATCAAGGCCCTTAAGAAAAGCCCCCAGTGCGGCGAGATATTCGTATGCCCCGGAAACGGCGGCATGGCTAAGGACGCCACCCTGGTAAACATCGGCGCAAAAGATATAGAAGACATCAGAGATTTCGCAGTTCAGGAGAATATCGACTTCGCAGTCGTAGCACCTGACGATCCTCTGGTAATGGGTGCTGTAGACCTTCTGAACGAAGCCGGCATCAAGACCTTCGGACCTAACCAGAGGGCTGCCATCATCGAGGGTTCCAAGGCTTTTTCCAAGGAACTCATGAAAAAGTACGGCATCCCCACAGCGGATTACGAGACCTTCACAGACATAGTATCCGCTCTTAAGTACGTGGAGAACTGCAATATTCCCATCGTAGTAAAGGCTGACGGCCTGGCCCTCGGAAAGGGCGTACTCATCTGCGAGACAAGAGAAGACGCCGTAGAAGCCGTTCGTTCCATGATGGAGGACAAGGCCTTCGGAAAGAGCGGCGAAGTGGTAGTCATCGAAGAATTCCTGACAGGCCCCGAAGTATCAGTTTTAAGCTTCACCGACGGCAAGACTTTGATCCCCATGGTTTCCTCCATGGACCACAAGAGAGCTCATGACGGTGACCAGGGACTGAACACCGGCGGTATGGGAACCGTAGCACCGAATCCATACTACACACCCGAAGTTGCTAAGGAGTGCATGGAAAAGATCTTCCTTCCTACCATGAAGGCTATGAATGAAGAGGGCAGGACCTTCAAGGGCTGCCTCTACTTCGGACTCATGATCACCCCTAGAGGACCCAAGGTCATCGAGTACAACTGCAGATTTGGCGATCCTGAGACTCAGGTAGTGCTTCCGCTCCTTGAGTCGGATCTTCTGGATATAATGATCAAGATCTACGAAGGAAGACTTGACGAAGCTGAAGTCAAATTCGCTGACAAGCACGCCTGCTGTGTGGTAATGGCATCCAAAGGCTATCCTCTCCAGTACGAGAAGGGCTTTGAGATCACCATGCCTGAAGATAAGAACATCTATGTGGCAGGAGCTAAGCTCACAGAAGATGGAAAGCTCGTAACAAACGGCGGCCGTGTACTGGGAGTTACCGAGACCGGCGACACCTTAAAGGAAGCAATCGATAAGGCCTATGAGACAGTGAAGAGCGTGCATTTTGACAACGCATATTATCGCAAGGACATCGGCAAGCGCGCCCTTGAAGCATAAGTATAACCATAAGGAAAGGTGAGAAAAATGGTATACAGAATATACGTAGAAAAGAAGCAGGGACTTGAAAACGAAGCAAGAGCTCTCTTAAACGACCTGAGAGAACTCCTCGGGATCAAGGGCCTTGAGAAGGTCAGGATCTTAAACAGATATGACTGTGAGGGGATAGATGAGGAACTTTTTGATTACGCCGTGAACACCGTATTCAGCGAGCCTCAGCTCGATGACACCATGGACGAAGTGCCTCAGGGAGATTATGTATTCGCCGTAGAATACCTTCCCGGCCAGTTCGACCAGAGAGCTGCATCCGCATCAGAATGCATCCAGCTGATCTCCAAGGGTGAGAGACCCCTCATCAGATCAGCAAAGGTATATGTGCTCGACGGCACTCTCACTGAAGAGGAGCTGGAAGCAGCCAAAAAGTACGTCATCAACCCCGTGGAAGCCAGAGAGGCAGCCATGGAACTTCCCGAGACTCTGGAGATCAAGTACGACATCCCTACAGAGGTAGATTTCATCGAGAATTTCAGATTCAAGACCGATGAAGAACTGCAGGCCATGATCGACGAACTGGGCCTTGCCATGGACCTGGGCGACCTTAAATACTGCAGGGAATACTTCCTGGACGAGAGAAGGGAACCCACCATCACAGAGATCAGGATGATCGACACCTACTGGTCTGACCACTGCAGACACACCACATTCAATACGATAATTGATAAGGTGACCTTCGAGGACCAGTTCCTTCAGGAGGCCTATGACAGATACATCGAGACCCGCAAAAAATTAAACCGCAAAAAACCCGTCAGCCTCATGGATATCGGTACCCTGGCTGCCAAGGCGCTTAAAGCTCAGGGTCTCATGGACAAGCTTGACGAGTCCGAGGAGATCAACGCCTGCACCATCAAGATGAAGGTGGAGATCCCCGGAGAAAAGGAACCCGAAGACTGGCTCCTTCTCTTCAAGAACGAAACTCACAACCATCCCACAGAGATCGAGCCTTTCGGTGGAGCTGCCACCTGCATCGGCGGAGCCATCCGTGACCCTCTGTCGGGAAGATCCTATGTATATGCGGCCATGCGTGTAACCGGAGCAGGAGACCCCTTAAAGCCCGTCTCAGAAACAATTCCCGGAAAGCTTCCTCAGAGGAAGCTTGTAACCACAGCCGCAGCCGGCTACAGCTCCTATGGAAATCAGATCGGTCTTGCCACCGGACAGGTGGATGAGATCTATCATCCGGGCTACGTGGCTAAACGTATGGAGGTTGGCGCGGTCATCGCTGCGGCACCTGCCGAGAATGTTATCAGAGAGACCCCGGAGGCCGGGGATCTGGTGATATTACTGGGTGGCAAGACCGGACGCGACGGCTGCGGCGGCGCAACCGGATCCTCCAAGTCCCACAATGTGGAATCCCTGGAATCCTGCGGAGCAGAGGTACAGAAGGGCAATGCCCCTGAAGAGAGAAAACTTCAGAGACTCTTCAGAAATCCTGAAGCATCCCGCATGATCATCCGCTGCAACGACTTCGGCGCAGGCGGAGTATCCGTCGCCATCGGAGAGCTGGCAGACGGCCTTGACATTGACCTGAACAAGGTTCCCAAGAAGTACGAAGGACTTGACGGAACAGAGCTTGCCATCTCCGAATCTCAGGAGAGAATGGCTGTAGTAGTCAAGAGCAAGGACGCAAAGGCCTTCATGAAGCTGGCAGAAGCTGAGAACCTGGAAGCTACCATCGTAGCTGAAGTTACCGATACCAACCGTCTGGTACAGGTATGGAACGAAAAGGAGATCGTTGACATCTCCAGAGATTTCCTTAACTCCAACGGAGCAGAAAAGCATATCACTGCGGAAGTTCCCAAGGCGGAATCTTTTGCGAAGGAAGTCGGACCTGACTTTGAAGCAAACTTCAAGGCTCTCGTAGGAGACCTGAACGTATGCAGCAAGCGCGGCTTATCCGAGCGTTTCGACTCCACCATCGGAGCCGGCACCGTCCTCATGCCTTTCGGAGGCAAGTACCAGAGAACGCCCATCCAGGCCATGGTAAACAAGATCTCCGTAGAGGAAAAAGACACCAAGACCGTAAGCTACATGGCCTACGGCTACAATCCATACATCACAGAAAAGTCTCCTTATCACGGAGCATATCTGGCAGTAGTTGAATCCATTTCCAAGCTCATCGCCTCCGGCGCACAGTTCAAGGACGTATATCTGTCCTTCCAGGAGTATTTTGAGAAACTGGGAAGAGACCCTAAGAAGTGGGGCGTTCCTCTCTCAGCAGTACTCGGCGCCTTCGATGCTCAGATGGATATGAAGGCAGCTGCCATCGGAGGCAAGGACTCCATGTCCGGCACCTTCGAGGACATCCACGTACCGCCCACGCTTATATCTTTTGCGGTTACCACAGGAGATGTGGATCAAGTGGTAAGTCCTGAGTTCAAGATGCCTGAAAGAAAGGTCATCCTTGTAAAGCCCGAACTTGACGAAAAGGGCCTTCCTAAGAAGGGCGAGATGAACAAGATCTTCGACGCCGTTTATGACGTATCCAAGCGCGGTCTGGCCAACGCCATCTACACACCGGGCTACGGCGGAATCGCTGAAGCTATCCTGAAGATGGCCATGGGCAACATGATCGGCTTCAAGTTCAACGATACTTTAAGCATGGAAGACATCTTCGGATACAACTACGGAAGCTTCATCATCGAGGAATCCGGCGGCGAGGAAAAGGTGGTTTCCGAGATCCTCAGAACCGACGGAGTTGAATATGTGACCATCGGCGATACCACAGAAGCTCGCGAGATCGTATGCGGAGAGGCAGTTCTTCCTCTGGACGAACTTCTCGACATCTACGAAGGAAAGCTTGAATCAGTATATCCCGCAAACATCGACCAGGGCGGAGAAGAGCCTCATAACGTTTCCTATGAGCCTGAAGAGGCACCTGAGTTCGGATCTTTCCTGAAGACCGCTATGCCTAAGGTGCTCATCCCCGTATTCCCCGGAACCAACTGCGAATACGATTCAGCCAAGGCTTTTAGAGAGGCTGGCGCAGATCCTGAGATCTTCGTCATCAACAACCTGACCTCCGCAAAGGTAGCTCAGTCCGTTGAGACCTTCGCCGACAAGATCAGAGAGAGCCAGATGATCTTCATCCCCGGCGGCTTCTCCGGTGGAGACGAACCCGACGGATCCGGTAAGTTCATCACAGCCTTCTTCAGAAATCCCGAGATCAAGGAAGCAGTTACCGAGCTCCTTGAATCCCGCGATGGCCTCATGGCAGGTATCTGCAACGGTTTCCAGGCTCTGATTAAGCTGGGACTTGTGGAGTTCGGCAAGATCGTCGATACGGATTCCGACTGCGCAACTCTTACCTTCAACAAGATCGCACGCCACCAGTCCAAGATCGTAAACGTACGCGTTGCATCCACCAAGTCACCTTGGCTTTCAGCGTGCCAGGTAGGCGACGTATACCAGGTGCCCATCTCCCACGGTGAAGGCAGATTCATGGCACCGGCTGCAGTCCTTGAAAAGTTCGAAAAGAACGGTCAGATCATGACCCAGTACGTGGACTTCGACGGAAAGGCTACCAACGACATCCAGTTCAATCCTAACGGATCCGACCTGGCCATCGAAGGTTTGATTTCACCGGGAGGCAGAGTCATCGGTAAGATGGGTCACGCAGAACGCCGCGGCTACGGATTATACAAGAACGTTCCCGGAAACTACGACATGAAGCTTTTCGAGAGCGCAGTGAAGTACTACAAGTAAATGATAAGAAGCTTGAGGGCCGTCTCGAAAGAGATGGCCCTTTGTTATGATCGGAGTGAGATGCCGCTGCGTTTGACAGGTACGCTGGGAAGATATTGAATGGACGTTGCAACATTTGGCTGGACCACCGCGGCAAAAGGCAGGGGCGGCTTGGCAAAATAGGACAAAAACACTGCTGGCGCCATGTTTGTCCTACATGGCTGAAAAGGCCGTAGGACGAAATTGGCTTTCTAGGCAAAGTTGTCCTACGTTTTTTTTGGAACCTTTGTGTGCAGAAGGGAAATATAGATCATATGATGCTGAAATTTGGACAAAAATTACCATGTTAGCAAGTGCTAACCGATACAATTTTAAGAAATCGAGGCATTTAAAGGAAAAATTCAAGGTTTGACAAGCTTCTTCCAAAAAATATTATAGGATCAAACCATTGAAATCAAGAGTTTTGTCCTATGCAAATTTTTTGCAGTAGGACTAAATGTGTAAATGAAGGGTTTCAGTCCTAGATACAGCCTTACTAAATGAAAAAAGCTCTTTAGGCCATCTCATTATATCGCAAATTCTTTTCTTTGCTAAAATGCGCAAGTGTGATACAATATCTTAAAGACCAAATAAGGAGGCGACACCATGCGTTATCAAGATATAGTTAAAAACGAAGAAGTCCTTGAGTACTACGAAGTCGGGAACAGGATCTTAAGACATCTGGGCTACACGGACCACTCGACCATACATACAAAGCTGGTTGCCGAAAGGGCAGCAGCTATACTTAAAGCTTTCGGTTATGATGAGCACGTTCAGGAAGTAGCGAAGATCGCAGGCTTCATGCACGACATCGGAAACGCCATCAACCGCAGACACCACGCAGAGTACGGCGCAATCATTGCCAATGAGATCTTAAGACATAGCGACCTGGATATGAAGGACAGAGTCCAGATCGTATCTGCCATCGCAAACCACGATGAATCCACAGGAGTTGCGGCAGATCCCATTACCGCAGCCATCATCATCGCCGACAAGACAGACGTGCGCCGCAACCGTGTCCGTGAGCGCAAAAAATCCGCTTTCGACATTCACGATCGTGTTAACTACGCGGTTACTTCCACGGAACTAATCTGTGACGATGACAACGATATCATCACCCTGAAACTCACCATCGACGAAGAGATCTGCACCATGTACGATTACTTCGAGATATTCCTCACCAGAATGATGATGTGCTCCAGGGCAGCAGAGGTTCTGGAAGCCAAGTTCGCACTTTACGTTAACGATCAGAAGGTGCTTTAAGTGATGAAGGCGGAGCTTGACAGAATACTTGAAAACAACAAAATCATGATAATAGACGGATCCATGTCCACACCCCTTGAGAGGATGGGGGCGGATCTGAACGACGAGCTTTGGACCGCAAAGGTCTTAAGGGAGCAGCCGGAACTCATCAAAAAAGTCCACAAGGACTATCTGAAGGCCGGGGCAGACTGCGGCATAACCGCCAGCTATCAGGCGACCATCCCCGGGCTCATGGCAAAGGGCATGACCGAGGCTGAAGCGGAGGATCTCATCGCTGAATCGGTCCGCGTCTTCCTGGAAGCAAGAGATGAATGGTGGAAGGAAGAAGGCGAGGCCGCAGGCAGGGAGTATCCTTTGTGCCTGGCAAGCGTAGGCCCCTACGGCGCCTACCTGGCCGACGGCTCCGAGTATCGCGGCCGTTACGCCATAACAGACAGCGAACTAAGTCATTTCCACCGGCGCCGGCTGGAGGTTCTTCGCGATGCCGGGGCGGACATGTATCTAATCGAGACCATACCATCCCGCAGAGAGGCTGTTATCGTCGCAGACCTGGCCGAGGAAATGGGCCTGCCTTACTGGGTAAGTTACTCCTGCATGAGCGGGACCAAGATAAACGAGGGCGACTTAATAAGGGACTGCGTGAGAGAGCTTGCAGAGGGCGGCCCGAGCCCGACTAATGAAAGCTCAGCAGACAGCCCGAAGGGCCGTCCAGGACTCAAGATGGTGGGGGCGAATTGCACGGACCCCAAGTTCATGGTGTCCTTGATCGGGGAGATCAAGGCCGGGCTTACTGACGCAGCCCGCGACCTACCCATCGCTGTCTACCCAAACAGCGGGGAGAAGTATGACCCCCGCACCAAGACCTGGACCAGGGCAGGCGAGGGCCTGGCCTTTGGAGCCTATGCCTTTGAGTACATGAAGGCAGGAGCCAGGGCTGTAGGCGGCTGCTGCACCACCGTTGCGAGCCACATCGAGCAGGTGACGGAAGCCAGGAAAAGATTTTTGGTAAGATAACCATATTAAGTAAATCAACTGCAACTGCGATCGAGGTCGATAGGCACATCATTCGGAAAGGAGGGAGGCAGGGTGGACCCAAAGGACAACTTACGGCAGACGTTGACAGATCACGAGCTTTACCTTGCATTCCTCGAAGGTGACAACACCTCCTTTGATGAGCTGATGATCCGGTACGGAGACAGCCTGACCTACTACCTGGCAGGCAAGCTGGGGAACCTGGAAGAGGCGGAAGACATGATGATCGAGGCTTTTGCCCGGATCATGGTCAAGAAGCCGGGCATCAGGGAAGGCAACTTCAAGGCATATCTCTTCAAGGTGGCGAGGAACCTCATCTCGAAGCATTACTCAAGGCCGGGACTGAAAGACGTCTTCAGCATTGAGGAGATATATGAGGATATATCCGACGGAAGCCGTCTGGAAGAGAGCATCGTCGATGACGAACGAAAACGAGTCCTCCATCTGTGTATGGAGAGGATAGACCCCATGATGCGGGAGGCCTTGTGGCTAATATATTTTGAAGATCTGAGCTATGATGACACGGCGAAGATCATGAAGGTGAACCAAAAGAAGATAGACAATCTTCTCACCAGAGGACGAAAGCAACTTAAAGAAGAACTGGAAAAAGAAGGATACAAACATGCGTACTAATGAAGCAAGAATAGCAGCCATGCATATGAGAGCGGCAGAAATAGATAGGACTAACAGGAAACGTAAGGTTGATATAATCACCGGTGTGAGCTTTGCTGTATGTTTGATTTTTGTAATAGGATTGGCATTAAAAATGCCGGAGTTAATTGGATCCACTTTGGAGAACACCATTTCTAAAGGCATGAGCGCCAGCATTTTCTCCGGAAACGGACCTATAAGCTACATCTTTGTTTCCATCATCGCATTTTTGCTGGGTGCTGCGGTGACAGTTTTTTGCTACAGGATCAAGAAGCTCAACGGCTTGAGCGATGAAAGGGACGAATCGGAAAACTACAGAGAAAACGGAGAACTCAGGGGATAAATAATGGAGATCATCGAAAACTTATTTCAAATAGTAGCGACGGGAAGCTGCGGATTATACGCCTTATTGAAGAACCTCTCCACTCATAAGAGGGAGTGGCTGCTTTTGGCGTTGTTTTCCGGTGCCTTCTTTTTTGGTGATCTTTACTGGTCGCTGTACATTTATTTCTACGGAGACACTCCGGCTATCTCCTATGTTTCGGACTCCAGCTGGTATGCATCCTATCTCTTCCTGATTCTGCTAATCCAGTACACGGGAAGCGAAGCTCTTAGGAAGGAGACCAGCAAACTTCCATGGCTGGGACCGATTTTCACCGCCTGCATGTGCATATTTTTCATGACTCATGGAGAGTACGTTTTAAACATTATAACGGCGGCTCTCATGGGCACCATCTTGTACTATTCCATACGTGGGATCATATACTACAAGGACTCCAACAGCAGCGGGAAATACATTTTCATCATGGCTTGCGTTTTTTGCGCCATAGAATATCTGCTGTGGATAATGTCCATTCTCTGGATAGGTGGGGACACAGCCCTCAATCCATATTACTGGTGTGACATAATGCTTTCCCTCTGCTTTATCGCCTTTATACCGGCTGTCAGAAAGGTGGTGAGTGAATGAATTACATAGAGAACATCTACGTTTGTATCGCCGCGCCTATCATTATCGCGGTGCTCTGCACCAGACAGCATCGTCGAATGTCCATGACCTTTGTACTGGCCGGCATGACAGCTTGTCTGCTCTCGTCGTATATCAGCACCTTTATGGCATCCGTCATAGGTGTGGATCTCGCCACGGCATCCATCACCATTTCACCCGTTGTGGAGGAAATGATGAAACTAGCGCCGGTGCTTTTCTACATCCTGGTATTCGAGCCTCCTCTGGGAAAGGCGGCGGGAAGCACCCTCATGATAGCTGTGGGCTTTGCTACCTTTGAAAACGTCTGCTATCTGACGCAAAACGGGGCAGCCAGCATCACCAATCTGATCATCAGAGGCTTTGGCACAGGAACCATGCACGTGCTATGCGGCGTCATCATTGCCATCGGCCTTGTCAACCTTTGGGATAAGATATGGCTCAGGGTGGCCGGAACCATAGGACTGCTGGCCGTAGCCATCAACTACCACGCGATCTTTAACATCCTGGTATCTCAGGAGGGAGTGGTGTCGTATATAGGAATGCTCATACCCATCACATCCACAGCCCTTTGGTTCATACTGAGAGACCGGATATATCCCGATAGAAAATAATTTTTTTTAGGAACTTTTTTAGGAACTCCTCAAAAAATTTTGAGGAGTTTTTTATTTTTTGGACTCTTAACTTATAACTAAGCGCAAAAAACCATATAACTAAGCTATTTTTGGGGAAAGGAAAAAACAATGAGAACGCATGAAGAAAGAAAAATTCTTCTTCATAGAAGGGCTATGGAACTCGAAAGAGACCATACCAGGGCAGAGTTAAGGGAATCTGCCCTGGCATCGTTAACGCTTGCGTTTTCGCTCATCTTTGCTATCGGCTGGTTCGGAGGAACCGACCACGCTTTAAGCAGCATGAGCTTCGCAGGCACATCACTTCTTGGAGAAAGTGCAGGGGGGTATGTACTGACTGCCGTGATATCCTTTGCAGCAGCGGTAGTCATAACGGTGCTATGCATAAAAAAGAGGAAATAGTATTAACATATATTTAGGATTCTATAGGTTGTTTAAATTGGAGAGTGGAGGAGAAAACCATGAAGACCAAACGAAAACTTTTAACCCTGTTACTGGCAGTAATGATGGTAGTAACAATGATGCCCCTTAGCGCATCACAGGGCTATGCTGCATCCGGAAGCGGCAATTCTGACTATGATACTATCATGAAGAATTTTATACCGGATTGCTTTAAGAATCCGGACTTTGAGCCCTACGGATTCGGCAAGGACACACCTTTCCTGATGAACGAGCAAAGCGAACTTTTGCTCTATATGACAAACAAAGATAGCTCAGGAAAGATCACTACCATCTTCGATAAGATCAAGTCAGAAAGTACAGGAGACCTTATCAATAACGCTACTAAGACTACAGCCATCGAGACGCCACCTATCGCTTTAAAGAAGGCTTCCTTCGTGAAGGCGGTAGCTTTAGATCCTCGAGGATGCGGACGTAAGGATCACATCGCTTTCATAGGAGTCAATTCCACCAAGGCCGCATATATCTGGGTCTATGATACCCGTAACAAAAAATGGTCCGATGGTGTAGGTCTCGATGATTGCGGATGGTTAAAAAAACTCTCATACTATGAAGCAATCAATTTCCTTTCCATAACAGCAGGGGATTACGATGGAGACGGCAAGGATTCCATCATCGCCTATATAGCTGCTGACTATTATTCAAGCAGCTTTAAAGGTGATGATCTCAAGGAGTACCAGGTAAACACACCGGATATAGGAAGCTCAGGAAATATAAGCCTTGACCTCAGTGGAATGTCTCATAGTTTTGTATGGAGCGAGAAGTTTATAAACGGCGATTACGATCAGGATTCCAAGCATAAACTCGGTGTGGATCTGGATACAGGAGATATAAACGGAGATGGCATCGATGATCTCGTTACAGTCTGCTATTATGGAAACGCCGACAATAACAATCAGAAAGCTTCTCTTTATCGTCCATGGCTCTGCGTCTTTTACGGAAATAAGACAAATAACTTTATCGGTAATACTTCACCAGGCAGCAAATTTGGTCTTTGGGAAGGATACAAGGACGAAAGCGACAATGCCATCAAAAACAAAAATTGGAAATCTCTCGTTTCGCCTAGCATTGCTTGCGGAGACATCGATAATGACGGTGTAGATGAGATCGTGGCAGCAGGAGTCAAGAACACTATCCACGCCAATGGAGCTGCCAATGCCGGAGATCCGGCTGACCTTAATTCTGAAAAGATCAGCGTTTACATCATAGATGGCGGAAAGATGATCCAGAAAGAAGTTTCTGCCAATAAATGGACCTCAAAAGGATTTTATGATGATGACGACGCTTGGAACAAGACAACAACAGAATGCGTAGCCGTAAACGGACTTGGAAATCCTGAGATGATCTTCATTTCCGGAACTCTCTACGATTACGATAAGGAAAGTGGCAATCTTACCGCAGTCCACACACCGGATTATTTCAATGATACAGATGATGGCCTTAACTTCAAATTAACGTCCAATATGTACGTCCAGTCGGCCGTAGCAGGAAATTTTGACTCAAACGATAAAGGCTTTGAACAGGTAGTCTACACTATAAACTGCAAAACAGCAGGTGCAAACGAAGAGAATTACGACTATCTCATTGGAGTGATCGGCGGTAAGAATCGCAATAAGAATTCGGGCATTGCATCAGAGTACTATTCAACAAGCGTAAACAACATGAAAAATGATCATTCCTATCCGACACGTGACGACGGTAGCAATTACTACGGAGGTGTTGAAAATGACTGCGGACTGAATTGTATCGCCGTGGCAGTCGATAACGACAACGACGGAATGATGGCACGCTATAAGGATAAGACTTTAACTTATGCGGATCCGGATATCGTATGCATACTTCAGGCTGCACCTTATTTCAAGGAATTAGAGGATCATATCGACGTAGTGGGTGAAACGACCTACGAGATCTCGAATGAATATTCCTTTGAGAGATCAAGTTCCACAAGTTCATCCTTCAGTGTCGGTGGTTCCATGAAACTGGGAACACCGGCTTGTGAGATCGAAGTTCAGGCCGGATATGCCCGCGAATGGGAAAAGGAATTCACAGAAGGACATATAACTACTGAAGCTTTCCACTGGACTGCCGAAGATAAGGATCAGGTAGTCGTTTATAGGACGCCGGTTATTTGCTACAGATATCAGGTGCAGGATCAGCAAGGTAACTGGGAGAAAGACGGAGTAGAGAACAGCTGGGTAATCTCTGTACCATCGGATCCTTCATATACTCCGCTGGATATTGATCAGTACAATGCATTTGCTAAGTACTATAACAAAGAGACCGCGAAGAAGACATCCGACTTCCGCAAACTTGAGATCCTGGACAATAAGTATCTTGGAGTTGAGGGTGAGCCGGATAAGTACCTTTCCATAGCTGATTCCAGGTTCCATAAAGGTGGAAGCGGTTATGAGCTGATCCAGAGCTCTTTGCAGACTGTGGGACACACCTCGGGAAGTACCGGCTGGTCTCTGGAGAAGGGAACTTCCTCAAGCGTCACTGAGAGCATGAGCTACGGATTCACCTTCGGAGCCTCCGTCGCAGTCGGCCCGGATCTGGGACCTGTATCCTTCTCCGTAGGTGTTACTACGGCATTGGAAAACATGAGCGGTGAAAGCACTACAGAATCCACGGCTACAACCAACGGTATATCATGCTCCGTCAGAAACATCGACTCAAGCAAACTGCCTTCAAATATCAATGGAGATCTTTTCTCCTTCAGCTACAAGATGGCGACCTGGCCTTCCGGAATCAAGAGATATGTAACGGATGATAAGTCAGAAAGCATTCCTGTATTCGGTTATGCTCTGGCAGGGGTAGCTAACCCTATCAAGCAGTCCAATCTCACACCGGAAGAGATAGAAGCTTTACCGGTTATAGAACTTCTTGATCAGTATAAGGATAGTTCCGTTATCACCTTAGATGATGAAGACGAAATAATCTATATCAGGGATGAGTATGAGAAGTTAAGTGAAGAAGCAAAAAAACTCATAAACATTACCATCCTTATAGAAGCTGAGAAGAAGATAGAGACAATTAAAGAATACGAGTCAGGTCAACCCATGAACATCGATGGATGGGTCATCGGCCTTTCCAAGACCAGCTTCACCTATAACGGCAAAGTCCAGAAGCCTGTGGTGAAATCCATCTGGGGCTTCCCTCTGGAAGAAGGTCAGGATTACGATCTTGAGTGGTCCAATGCCTCATCCAAGAACGCCGGAACATATACAGTCAAAGCTATAGGTAAGGGAAGATATAACGGAACCGCTACCGGAGAGTACAAAATCCTTCCTAAGAAGATCACTCCGAAGGTAACTCTTTCAAACACCAGTTACACCTTTAACGGTAAGGTAAGAAAGCCCACCGTGACGGTCAAGAACGGAACCACTAAGCTGTCATCTTCCAACTATAGGGTGACCTACGGATCCGGAAGAAAGAGCATCGGTAAGTACAAAGTGACTGTGACCATGAAGGGTAACTACAGTGGCACCAAGAGCGTTTACTTCAAGATAAATCCGAAGGGAACCACGCTGAATACACCTGAAGCTGCTAAGAAAGCTATAACCGTCAAGTGGAAAAAACAATCCGAAAGGATGGCAACCTTCCGCATCCAGGGATATCAGATCGAACTTGCGACCAACAGCGCATTCACCAAGGGTAAAGTAAACGCCATAGCTTACGGATATTCCAAAACATCTAAGAAGGTGGATGGACTTAAGAAGGGAACGAAGTATTACATCAGGATCCGTACCTTCAAATCAGTGAACGGCGTGAGATTCTATTCATCGTGGTCCAAGACGAAGACCGCAACTACAAAGAAATAACCGAATAATAACAGTAATATTGGGGGAAAACAAAAGCGGGGCTGTGTCGGCAGCCTCGCTTTTGTCATGTATTTTCTTGACAAGTGCAAAAAATATGCGGTAAAATTTATGCATAAACGAATTGCTTTTACGAAAGAGGGCAGAGTTATGAAGAGGATTTTTTGCATAATTATGATATTGGCCATGGCCTTCACTTTGAATGCAGGTCTGGTTTTTGCGGATGATATTGAGGATCCCGGAGATGGCACTACCGATGGTAATGTGGAGGTATACCTGACTGAGGATATTTTTCCGGACGAGGCTTTCAGAGATTGGCTCAGGACCAAGTTTGACGGCAATAATAATCAGGCGCTTGATGAAAGCGAAATGTACAAGATGACTCTTCTGGAAATACCGAGTGATCTGGGCATCAAGTCAGTCAAGGGCATCGAGCAGATACCAAACCTTGTGAGGCTGACCATCTCTTATCAGGTGAGCGGCATGGAAGATATGCAGGCTGATCTCTATATCAAGTCATCATATGTCGGCTACCTGGACATAAAGGGGTGCAGCAAGATCAGACAGCTTAAGGTCGACGCGGACCCCACCAGCAAGGTGTACATCACAGGAATAGACTTAACAGGATGCACAGGCCTTGAAGAGCTTATCCTTCCCAACTGCTATGATCTTAAGGAATTAAAAGGCCTTAAGACCTGCACGGCTCTTAAGAACATCGATATTAAAAAATTTGGAAAGCTTGAAGAATTTGATATAAGCGGATTTCCCGAGCTGTGGCGTTTGGTGATAAATAGCAATCCGCTTAAATCCATCAACGTGACCAATTGTCCAAAGCTGGAGATTGCATATATAGGCGGGGAGTCGCCGGATGGTGAGGAGACCATCGATCACATAGATTTTTCAGGGTGTACTTCTCTGACCTCCATTTACCTGTCGAGTCCGGCCCTTAAGACCATCGATATCTCGGACTGCACGAAGCTAGACAATATAACCATCAACAAGGATATAAGATATAAGAACTATGCTCCTGTGGAAAGTCTGGATCTTTCGAATCAGCCTGAACTTAGGGGTGTGTTCCTCATGTATGCCGGATTGAAGTCTCTGGATCTAAGCAAAAATCCTCTCATCGAGAGCGTCCATCTGGAGCAGAACGGCATGACCAGCTTAAACCTTGGAAATGCACAGTATTTGTATTTGCTTGAGATTATCAAGGAAGATCTTGAGACCCTTGATATCTCAGGGTGTCCTAAACTTTGCTATGCGGTGAAGAATTCCGAGAACAGCGGTTTTGGAGATATCACATCCTACGCGGTTTATGATGAGGAAACAGGAAATATCATCAATCTGAACTATGATGCCTATACCAAACTGATCTACGACGAAGGAGCCATCGAACCAAGAACTACGGATATAAGCGGAGCGGCTATGACTCTTTCCAAAACAACATACACCTATGATGGAACTGTCAAAAAGCCTTCCGTAAAGTCCGTTGTCCTTAACGGCGTTACCCTCAAGGCAGGCACTGACTACACCGTGTCCTACGCCAGCGGACGCAAGAATGCAGGATTCTATAAAGTTACTGTGACCGGTATCAAAAAGTATTCAGGAAAGATATCCATGGCCTTCGAAATAAATAAGGCTAAGAATAACCTTAAGGTCACCGCGAAGACTGCGACAGTCAAGTACTCCAAGTTGAAGACCGCCAACCAGACCGTAGCCCGTAAAAGTGTGCTCACCGTAACCGGCGGAAAGGGCACCATAACCTATACCAAGATGAATGGTCCATCCAAGATCACCATCAATAAGACCACCGGAAAGGTCACTGTGAAGAAGGGGCTCAAGAAGGGCACATATAAGGTGAAGGTCAATATCAAAGCAGCTGGAACCAAGAACTACAAGCCGCTGACACTGACCAGGACTTTCAAGATAAAAGTGAAATAAAAGTTAAAAGCTGCTCCAAAGAGCAGCTTTTTTAGTGCAAAGAGTAAACCGCAAAAAACATACTTTGAGGTTTACCTCTGCTGTGAAGAGCTATTTTGGAGTAAACCACATATGTTGAAAATGTATGGTTAGGTTTACCCATCAGATCAAACTATCAGCACGAAGACCCAGTGGGCGAAGACGCCGGCACAGATGCCGCCGATGGTGTGGCAAAGGATGGCTTTGCCGGTGAGCTGGCGGGATCCGAGGCTGTCCATCATTGCTACGTGGGTGCTCAGGTATCCGCTCCAGCACATGCACATGGCGGTGAAGACCGCCACGTCAGCTCCTGTGGCCTGGCCGTTTGCCAGCATACCGGGGATAAGGGCGATGGCTGCTCCTGCGGAACCCAGGGCGGTGATGGGAATAGAAATGCACTCGTTAGCTGTGAATCCGAAGAGAGGATTCAGGATGAAGGATAACTTTTCGGCAACAAAGGGGAAGAAAGCGATTCCTTCGTAGGCTTCTCCCGTGTAGGTGCCGTCAGCTGAAGGGCCGTTTGTGAGCATGAGAACCAAGGAGCAAATAATTAGCACTCCGGGGATGATCTCAAGACCGATCTTTACGCCGGACTTGCCGCCCGAAAGGGTGGACTCGATGAGCCTAAGGCCGATGCTCTTTTTGCGGAGGTTGCCGGTCTCGAACTCCTGAGTGTATTCAAGGCGTCTCTCCAGAGCCCAGTCCTCGGTGCCGTATTCCTTCTTAGTGAATCTAAGCATGAGGCGTGTGCTTATTATGCTGCCGAAGATGGCGCCCAGGTTGCCCACGAGGGCGGCGGTAACCAGCTGAGTGTTGCCGTTTGTGGAAAGACCTATGATGAAGGTCGTTATGATAGCGCCCATGCCGAAGGCCGTCCCGATGTTGGTCAGAGCGGGGACCTGATATTTTTTGAAGTACTTGATGAAGGCCTTGTCGTCAGCCAGGGCCAGGATGGCCGGGTTGTCCGAAAGATAGGTAGTCATGATGCCTACGGAGGCGGCTCCCGGAAGGCCATAGAGAGGCTTCATCAGAGGAGACACGATGGTGTTGATAAGGGCGATTACCCCGAATTCGGAAAGGACTGCGCCGAAGGCACCTGCCAGAACTGCAATAGCCATGATGTAGAACACCGTGTTGATCAAAAGATCATATGCCGTGTTCATGAGGGTGCTCAGCATGTTCACGAGCCCCATCTTGTGGCCTACGGAGCCGAAAATCAGCAGGAAGACTGCTGTGAAAACTGTGGGCTCCAGTATTTTTTTCTTGAACTCATATTTAGTCATGAATGACACCTTTACAAATATAAAATATACCCTTGTCTTTAATATATCACAATGGTAAAATTTAGAAAGTGAATAAAACAAATAAAAAACATTTGAAAACCGAATAAAGGAGAGAAAATGGAAGCAGATTATAATCTTCAGAAATATTTATCCTTTGTAACCACCGCGGAGCATGGGAGCTTTACCAGAGCTGCGGAGATATTGAACTATTCCCAGTCCAGCATAAGCCGCATGATCGGAGACCTTGAGAGGGAGTGGGGGCTGACCCTTCTGGAGCGCAAAGGTCAGTCGGTGAAGCCCACCTCGGACGGCATGAAGCTTTTGCCTTACGCCGAGAGGCTGGTGGCGGAGTTCCAGACCCTTCAGAACGAGGTGTCTCAGCTTAACGGCTTGGGCTCCGGCTTGATCAGAATAGCCACCTTCTCGTCGGTGGCTGCCCAGTGGCTTCCAAACATCATAAAGGAGTTCAAAAAACACTACCCCAACATCGAATACGAGCTATTGATTGGTGACTATCCGGAGATCGAGCAGTGGGTCCTGGAGGGCAGGGCAGACTGTGGCTTTAATATTTTGCCCTCCAAGGGTTGTGATTCAATCTTCATGGAGGATGATGAATTCGTGGTGGTCATTCCCTTAGATCACCCTTTGGCAGGGGAGGAGCGCTTCCCGCTGAAAGCTCTTAAGGACTATCCCTTCATGCTTCTCGGAAAGGGTGAAAAGAGCGAAATCAGAAACATCCCGGAGATCAGGGTACTGGACCTGGACGTAAAGCTGACCACTCTGGACGATTACGCCATCATGTCCATGGTGGAGAGCGGCCTTGGGATCAGCATCCTGCCGAGATTGATACTCAAGAGAAATCCTTACAAGATCGCTATCAAGAGCCTGGAGGAGCCTGTCTATAGAAAGATCGGCCTTACGGTCAGGGACAAGAATACCATGTCCTTTGCCATGAGAAAGTTCGTGGAGTATTTGGGCTACAGGTGATGAAATTTTTTGCAGTGTCCGCGGCGAGTTAATGCTTTAGTGCTTGACAACAACAAATCTTAGTTGATAAAATAAAATTAACAAGATCGTATTTTTGCTTTTTTTTATAAAGATTTGGAGAGGAAAGGAGTTAGCCATGAAACTTAGGATAAAGCGAACATTGCTTATGCTTCTCATGGTCATGATGATCGTGACCCTGGTACCAAACGTAGGCGGAATCGGGAAAGCATACGCTGAAACGGATACGATTACTAGAGTGGATATTTCAACTAAGGATCCATTACCGGAGAAAATATATGTGAATGGTACAGTTAAGCACCCAGAATTTGTTATAGATTCGGTAACCTCTTCGCTTGAAACAGTCGGAAAAGATGATTTGGAACTCATTATGGATGACTACAGCGGCTGGTGCTATTCATACAAATTCGGCGATAAAACGGATTGGGTGCATTATGGAGAAGATGGCGTCCAGAATCTGTTCTTCACTTCCGGAGAAAGCCGTTTGATGGTGGATATTTGGGTAAACAAGGGTGGTGTCGTATTCACGGAAGACACGGAGTTCTATCTGAATGGCAAGAAGATGGACTTCTATAAGGCCTATGACAGTAGTACGGACTATGTGGGTTATTTCTCATATATCGCAGAGGATATCAAATATGTTCCCGGAACCATAGCTATTACTTATGACGCAGACAAGGTGTTTCCGACCACGCGAATGACCGGCAGAGAGGTAAGCGTGCAGTTCCTAAGGTACATTACGTGCAATACAGATGACACGATTGGCCCTGATGACAGGTGGTATGTGTTTGATGCTACGACAACTCCAAAGCTGAATTATGCAAGTAAGTATACGTGTCTGGTGAAAAAAGATGGGGATGAATATATCCCTCTCCATGAATCCGATGAACTGCTAACCAATGATGCAGAGTATTACTGGTGTTTTAATATTGAAGAAAATGACGATTATGATTATATATTTAATACGGAATCGTTACCTTATGTAACTGTCAATGGAACTAGTGTGGATGTGGACGTTCGCTGGGGTAGCCAGAGCCCAGAGGGCGACTTGTATGTTTATGCTCCGGCATCCCTCAATGAGACTGGAGATATTTCACCTTTGAGCATCTCAGTTTTCCCAAAAGGAGCTGCTGTCCAGAAAGGGAAAAGCCGCACATTTACAGCCACGGTATTTGCGACCACGAATCATGATGTGATATGGAGTGTTTCAGATAACCTGAGTACAGATACCACCATTGATCCTTATGCAGGAACACTGACCGTTGCGGTTGACGAAACTGCATCTTCTGTTAAGATTACCGCCACTTCTGTCCTAGATAGTTCAGTAAAAGATGAAATAGATGTAAACATCGTGGATGATGAGGTGGGTATAGACAGTGTAACGATAATAGGAAATAAGGAGTACTACTACACTGGGGATAAAGCAATACTTTGGGCAGAAGTAACGGGTCATGATTACCATGACGTTACATGGGAATTATTCGGAGCAGTCAGCGAGGAGACAAAATTTACATCAATAAGCGATACTGCAGCAGAATTAAAAATCGCTGATGATGAGACAAGTGATTCTATAATTGTAAGGGCAACTTCCAAAGCAGATTTCACCAAGTCGTACGATTATAAGGTCCCTTTGATGCCGCACCCCTATGTGGAATCCCCCATTAATATCAAGTATGAGGCAAGCTGGTTTAAATTGACCGAGGATAAGACAGGACGCGAAATCACCAGTGAATTCCGTAAATCCATCACATCTCCGTTCAGAACAACTGACATGGATGGCGCACAGTGGTATGTATATGGCGATTTCAGAGATGAAACGAATTATACCACACTGGTCAGAAAAGATGATCCGAATTCTTGGGACGTTGTAAAACTGAATGTGGATGATAACAAGCTAGATCCTAATGGAGAGTACTATCTCTGGTTCAACATCGAAGTGAGTTATCCTTATGTATGGAAAGACAAGGGTGATACATCCGCGCTGCCAACGGTTTATGTCAATGGCAAGTTGGCAGATCATGCTGTCTGGGGTGATGATGTGGAAGTCTATGTGAAGGTTGATGTTATGAAAGATCTCAGTGGTGCCAAGATCGCTGACATACCAGATCAGACTTATACAGGAACTTATATCGACCCTGCAGCAAAGGTTACATTAAATGGTAAGACACTGGTAAGAGAAACCGATTATACAGTAAGTTATCAGAACAACGTCGACGTTGGTACGGCGAAGATGATAGTAGAGGGAAAAGGCGCTTACACAGGTAAGATTTATAAAGAATTTACTATCAAGCCTCGCAGCATCAAGAATACTAGCGCAACCTTAAGCGCTTCTAGTTACACATATAACGGAAGTGTCAAAAAACCAACGGTGACCGTCAAGGACAAGATAGATGGAACAGCCAAGAAACTGGTAGCTGGAACAGACTTTACTGTCACCATCAAGAACAGCAGCGGAAAGACGGTATCCTCGCCAAAGAGTGTTGGTCAGTATACGGTCCAAATCAAGGGCAAGGGCAATTATACCGGTACAACAACTAAAACCTTCAAGATCAACCCGAAGGGAACCACGCTTAAAGCGCCTTCAAACTATACGGTCGGCAAGACCTATGTAACTGTGAAGTGGAACACTCAGACAGAGAAGATGTCAACAGCACGCATCACAGGCTATCAGGTAATGCTTGCTACAAATTCTAAGTTTACCAAGGGTAAGAAGACTGTGACTATCGCGGGATACAGTAAGTCATCCAATAAGGTGACAGGCCTTAAAGGTGGCAAGAAGTATTACGTGAAGATCCGCACCTACAAAGAAGTGAAGGTGGATGGCAAGACAGTGAAACTGTATTCACCTTGGTCCAAATCCAAGACCGTTACAACTAAGCAATAAGTCAAAGGTAGATATTTAAAAGGAGGGCGAAAAGATGAAAGGAATTTCAAAGCGTATATCCATCATATTCCTGACAGTGGTTGTGGCCTTTACCTTTATGCCGTTTTTTGGTAGTGTGACAGGATGGTATTCTAATACACAAGTAGCCTATGCGGAGGACGATACACGCATACCGATCACGGAGATAGTTGCAACAACAAATGTTGAACCACCAGTATATGGAGCTGAAATCAAAGCACCTTCGTTTACTGTTGAAAAAGGATCACCTGCGTATTTTCAAAACCCAGGATGGTATAAAAAGAATGACGAAGGAGACTGGAAGAGCGTTACAGGAGGAGTGTTTACCGGAGGCACATACATGATCAGTGCAATGCTCAGGATCGACTCCGGAGGAAGTGAGTATATCATTGGATGGCCCATTACCGTTTTAGTTGACGGACAAGAATGGACTACTGGCTGGAGTGGCCCTGATGTATATCCTACGTTTTCACGTTTAGGAATCGGTTCTCCGGAGTTTATCGTTGAGGAACCACCAAATGCACCATTGGTATTTAGCTATAGTAGTAGCTTTATAATCCCGATTCATTATGTCGGTGAGCCAATAGATACATACTCAGTAGCAAATGCTGCATATGGAGGCAAAACACCATATACTTTTAGCAAAACATCAGGTCCAGATTGGATCGAAGTAACATCAGACGGAACAGTTAGCGGAACTCCAACAACTTATGGTCCTAATGAAGAATTAATAATAAGAGTGACCGATAGTGCAGGAGATTATAAGGAAATCACAGTATCTGTAGGGAAGACTCGAATGAGACGTGAAGATAGAACAGCTATTACTGAAGTTGAAGCTGTGTCGAATACAAATACCCCTAAGTATGGTGATAAAGTAATTGTACCGGAAATCACTGTTGAAAACGGTGCCCCGGTAATATTCCGTAACATTGGATGGTACAAAAAATCCAGCGATGATTGGGTGACTTTTACGGGAGAAACGTTCACTGTCGGTGCATATCAAATGAGTGCAATGCTTAGAGTTGAAAACGGGGAGGAGTATATTCTTGGGTGGCCAATTTCTGTCAAAGTAGATGGATCAGAATGGAGTACAGGCTGGAGCGAACCAGAAATACATGATACATTCTCGAGGCTTGGTATGGGTTCACCGGAGTTTATTGTCCAAGGGCCTATTGATAAGGCAACGGTAACTATCGACTCTCAAACATATACAGGCAATGCACAGAAACCTACATTAAATGTGACGATGGATGGCGTCGCTCTGGTACAGGATACTGATTATACAGTTACATATAAGAACAATACAAATGCTGGTACTGCTACTGCGACAGTTACAGGCATGGGATATTACATAGGCGAAGTTACTAAGACTTTTACTATCAAGCCTCGCAGCATCAAGGACGCTACCGGAACCCTCAGCGCTTCAAGTTATACGTATAACGGAAGCGTCAGAAAACCAACTGTGACTGTTAAGGATAAGATAGATGGCACAACCAAGAAACTGGTAGTGGGAACAGACTACACTGTCACCATCAAGAACAGCAGCGGAAAGACGGTATCCTCGCCAAAGAGTGTCGGCCAGTATACGGTCCAGATCAAGGGCAAGGGCAATTATACCGGCACAGCAACAAAAACCTTCAAGATCAACCCGAAGGGAACCACTCTCGGAACCCTCAAGGCTGCATCCAAGGCGGTGACCGTAAACTGGAAGACGCAGACAGCCAAGATGTCCACCAAGAGGATCACCGGCTATCAGGTAATGCTTGCTACAAACTCCAAGTTTACCAAGGATAAGAAGACCGTGACCATCTCGGGATACAGCAAGGCATCCAAGAAAGTGACGGGCCTCAAGGGCGGCAAGAAGTATTACGTGAAGATCCGTACATACACAACCATAAGCGGCACCAAGTACTACTCGCCTTGGTCCAAGTCCAAGACCGTTACGACTAAGAAGTGATTCTTTAGATATTTTGCAAAAAACACCAAACTTTCACTTGATATTTTTGCGCGTATATATTAATATAACTACGGTACTTTAATACGGTCCGGAGAGGCCGCAAAGGACAGAATAGTTAGAGAACGCCCGGGAAGGGTAGTTCTGTATGCGTATGTTCACGGCTCTCCAGAAATGGAGAGCCGTTTTTGTAAGATTTTGAGAGGTAGGAGTCAAATGACAAGATTGCTCAACAACTCATTTAAAGATATGGACAGAGTTAGCCGCTTTGTCACCCCAGAGGAATTCAAGAGATTAGAAGCTGGTATTTTTGCCGGTAAATATATTGTAGTCCCGTCTTTCGTCGACGTGCATGTGCACTTCAGAGAGCCGGGATTTTTTTATAAGGAAACCATCATGACGGGAACCAAGGCAGCTGCCCGCGCAGGGTATTCCACTGTAATGCCCATGCCCAACCTGAATCCCGTGCCTGACAGCGTGGAGCACCTGGATATGGAGCTGGACATCATAGATGAAATGGCCGGTATCAATGTGATTCCTTACGGTGCCATCACCGTTGGCGAGAAGGGCAAAGTTATAGCTGACCTTGAGGGAATGGCGCCTGACGTATGCGCTTTCTCAGATGATGGTGTAGGCTTGAATGACCCTGAACTCATGAAGGAAGCCATGGAGCGCGCCAAGGCACTTAATAAGCTCATCGTAGCTCACTGCGAGAACCTGGAACTCCGCGCAGGAGGTTACATCCACGACGGAGAGTACGCCAGACTTCACGGTCACAAGGGCATCTCTTCAGAATCCGAGTGGAAGCCCATCGAGCGCGACCTGAAGCTGGCAGAGGAGACCGGCTGTGGCTACCACGTCTGCCACATCTCCACCAAGGAAAGCGTAGAGGTCATCCGCGCCGCCAAGGCTCGCGGCGTCAACGCAACCTGCGAGACAGCGCCTCACTACCTGGTGCTTAACGATATGGACCTTGAAGAGGACGGAAGATTCAAGATGAATCCGCCGATCCGTTCAGAAGAAGACCGCTTGGCCTTGATCGAAGGCCTGAAGGACGGAACCATAGATATGATAGCGACCGACCACGCGCCTCATTCAGCTGAAGAGAAGGCAAGAGGCCTTAAGGACAGCGCCATGGGAATCGTAGGACTGGAAACAGCCTTCCCGGTACTCTACACCAAGCTGGTTAAAGAAGGCGTCATCAGCCTGGACAAGCTGGTGGAACTCATGAGCATCAACCCGAGACGCCGCTTCGACCTGGATCCTGCGGAGGAGACCAAAGACTTCGCCATCTGGGAACTTGAAGACGAGTACGAGATCGATCCCGAAGATTTCCTCACCAAGGGCAGGGCCACACCTTTCAAAGGCTGGAAGGTGCAGGGAAAATGCGTGCTGAACGTGCTGAATGACAGGATCATCTGGAAGGACGAGATATAATGAAAGAAGTTTTTTTCAAAATTGAATCCAACGAACTCATCGCAAAAAACACCTACGAGATGGTGCTCTCAGGCGATACACAGGAGATCACAGCTACCGGACAGTTCGTTAACATAAAGCTTGATGGGTTTTTCTTAAGAAGGCCCATCTCCGTCTGCCATGCTGAAGAGGGCAGGCTGGTGCTGATCTACAAGGTCGTGGGAGAGGGCACGGAGCTCATGGCAGACCTTGAGCCCGGAAGGAGCTTAAGCGTCTTAACAGGCCTGGGAAACGGCTATGATCTGGAGGTTTCCGGAGAAGCACCGGTACTCATCGGAGGCGGAGCTGGTATCCCACCCATGTACGGCCTCTGTGAGGCTCTAATCGAGCGTCTGAAGCCCGAAAACATCAAAGTGGTGTTGGGTTTCAATACAGAAGATGAGATCTTCTATTTGTCGAAATTTGTCGAATTAGGTGTGGACGTGAGAGTGGCCACGGCAGACGGTTCCGTAGGGACCAAGGGCTTCGTCACCGACGTCCTTAAAGACCTGGACTATACATACTTTTACACCTGCGGACCTATGCCCATGTTCAAGGCCATCGAGAAGGTGGCTAAGACCTCCGGCCAGTACAGTTTCGAAGAGCGCATGGGCTGCGGCTTCGGAGCCTGCATGGGATGCAGCATGACGATGGCAGACGGCTCCTACAAGAGAGTCTGCAAGGAAGGCCCGGTATTCAGAAGGGAGGAGATCCTGTGGAAATGATAAAAGGCGGGTTTGCGTGCGGACCTGAGGGCTGCAAAATATATGAAGCACCGGATACCTCAGTAGATCTTCTGGGAATCAGATTGGACAATCCGGTGATCCCGGCTTCCGGCACCTTCGGTTTCGGCAAAGAATTCAAAGACCTATATGACATAAACTGCCTGGGAACCTTCAGTTTCAAGGGCACCACCCTGGAGCCCAGATTCGGAAATCCCACGCCTCGTATAGCGGAGACTCCCAACGGCATGATAAACGCCGTAGGACTTCAGAATCCCGGAGTCATCGCCGTAAGGGACAAAGAACTCCCGGAGATGAAGGAATTCTTCCATAAGCCTGTAATGGCCAACGTGAGCGGCTTCGCCATCGACGAGTATCAGAAGACCGTGGAGCTCTTATCAGGCCAGGATCAGATCGGCTGGTTCGAAGTTAACATCAGCTGCCCCAACGTACACGGAGGCGGTATGGCCTTCGGAACCGACGCTAATATGGCTCAGAAGGTTACTGAGGCTGTGAAGAAGGTGGCAGACAAGCCGGTTATAATGAAATTATCGCCTAACGTTACGGATATCACCGAGATAGCCAAAGCCTGCGAAGCGGGCGGGGCAGACGGCATCAGCCTGATCAATACTCTTCTCGGAATGAGGATAGATCTTCGCACAAAGAAACCTGTGATCGCCAATACCATGGGAGGATTCAGCGGTTCAGCCATACTTCCGGTTGCTTTGAGGATGGTTTACCAGGTATATAATACTGTAAACCTGCCAATTATAGGCATGGGAGGGGTCTCCAGAGCCCGCGACGTCATCGAAATGATGCTGGCAGGAGCTACTGCCGTAGGCGTTGGAGCCGCTAATCTCACGGATCCCTTCGCATCGAAGAAGATCGTGGAGGAACTCCCGGAAGTAATGGAAAAGTACGGCATTTCAAGCTTAAAGGATATCATTGGAGCAGGGCACTGAGGCATTTGAATAAGGTGCGATGAAAGTGTTTTGCGGTAAAGGAGGAATGACAGATGGGACAGGACGTAATTGTGGCCTGCGATTTCGCCACTAAGGAAGATACACTGAGATTTCTGGACAACTTCGCTTTCGAAGAGAAGCCCTTCGTAAAGATCGGCATGGAGCTCTACTACGCTGAGGGACCGGAGATCGTTAGAGAGATAAAGAGAAGAGGGCATAAGATCTTTTTGGATCTGAAGCTTCACGACATACCAAACACCGTGGAAAAGGCCATGAGAGTTTTGTCCAAACTGGACGTGGACATGACCAATCTCCACGCAGCCGGCACCGTCAAGATGATGGAAGCGGCCATCCGCGGGCTCACCAGAGAGGACGGCAGCCGGCCGCTCCTGATCGCGGTGACCCAGCTTACATCCACAGACCAAGAGAGGATGGAAAAGGAGATCCTGATAGACAGGCCTCTCGAGGAAGTGGTCATGGAATACGCGCGTAACGCTGATCGCGCAGGGCTTGACGGAGTCGTCTGCTCGCCACTGGAAGCAGGACTTGTCCACGAAGCCGTGGGACAGGGATTCCTGACGGTGACCCCGGGCGTAAGGTTCGAGGACAGCGAGAAGGGCGACCAGTCCAGAGTTACCACACCTGCTAAGGCTAAGGAGCTTGGCTCAGACTACATCGTAGTGGGCAGGCCCATAACCCAGGCAGCGGATCCTGTGGAAGCCTACAGACGCTGCGTGAGAGAGTTCTGCGACGTGCAGCCTGAAGAGCGCAACAAGGAATGCTGGTTTCCTGAGGTGGAAACGGTGGAAGCCGATGAAAAGTAGAGACGCAAGTTTTTTGCATTAAATAGAAGGAGGAGAGAATGGACAGAAAAAGACAGATTGCCGAAGGTCTGCTCTCAATCGGAGCGGTCTTCTTAAGACCCGAGGAGCCCTTCACCTGGGCATCGGGCATCAAGAGCCCCATCTACTGCGACAACCGTCTGACGCTTACGGCGCCTGAGGTTCGCACCAAGGTGGAGGAGGGCTTAAAGGCCAATATCGAAGAGAATTACCCAGAAGCAGAGGTCCTCATGGGCACATCCACAGCGGGTATCGCCCACGCGGCCATCACAGGTCACCTCATGGGACTTCCCATGGGCTACGTGAGAGGCTCAGCCAAGGATCACGGCAGGACAAACCAGATCGAAGGAAAGCTTGAACCCGGCCAGAAGGTGGTAGTAGTGGAAGACCTGATCTCAACGGCAGGATCCGCCATCGACACCGTGAAGGTGCTTAGAGAAGCCGGAGCGGAAGTGCTCGGCATCGTATCCATCTTCACCTACGGCATGAAAAAGGGTCTGGACAGAATGGCCGATGCGGACGTAAAGAACGTCAGCCTCTGCGACCTGGACACCCTGGTGGAAGTCGCAGCTGAGACCGGCTACATCAAGGAAGAGGATCGCGAACGCATCCTGAAGTTCAGAGACAACCCCTCCGACGAAAGCTGGATGAATAAATAGAATAAAATAGTTAAAGTTGCCCGCAGGATGGAACCCGCGGACTGATGATATAAACTGAAAGGATAAACAAATGGCAAACACAAGAAATCTGATCAACATCACTGACCTCACCGTAGAGGAGATCGACAAACTCATCGCCACAGCCGATGACATCGTAGCAAACCATGCGGATTACGAAAACATCTGCAACCACAAAAAACTTGCAACTCTGTTCTTTGAACCTTCCACAAGAACCAGACTGAGCTTTGAAGCTGCCATGCTGGAACTGGGCGGATCCGTTCTCGGATTCTCCTCAGCAAACTCAAGCTCTGCAGCTAAAGGCGAAAGCGTTTCCGACACCATCATGACCGTTGGAAACTACGTAGACATCATTGCCATGAGACACCCCAAGGAAGGAGCTCCCATCGTAGCAGCCAAGAGAGCCCAGGTTCCCATCATCAACGCAGGTGACGGCGGACACTTCCATCCCACCCAGACACTTACTGACCTTCTCACCATCAGCAGAAAGAAGGGCAGATTAAACAACATGACCATCGGCCTTTGCGGAGACCTTAAGTTCGGCAGAACCGTACACTCCCTGATCGACGCCATGCTGAGATACGAAGGAATCAAGTTCGTACTCATCTCACCCGAAGAACTCAGAGTTCCCGAGTTCGTTATCGAGAACATGAAAAAAGCCGGAGCAGAGTACTACGAGACAGAGTCCCTTGAAGATGCTATGCCTGAACTGGACATCCTCTACATGACCAGAATTCAGAAGGAAAGATTCTTCAACGAAGAAGACTACGTAAGACTCAAAGACAGCTACATCCTTAACCTTGAAAAGCTTGAAAACGCCAAGGAAGACCTGACCATCATGCACCCGCTGCCTCGTGTAAACGAGATCTCAGTAGAGGTTGACGATGACCCCAGAGCCTGCTACTTCTTCCAGGCCCTTTGCGGAAAGCACATCAGAATGGCGCTCATTCTTTTCCTGTTAGGAATCGAGAAATAGTTTAGGACAGAAAGTGAGGATACATAAATGGATATCAGCGGAGTAAAAAACGGAATCGTAATCGACCATATCAAAGCCGGAAAGAGCATGCAGATCTATGATCTTCTTGGCCTCGGCAAAATAGATAACACAGTAGCGCTCATCAAGAACGCATCATCTGAAAAATACGGCAAAAAGGACATCATCAAGATCGACGAAGTCATCGACCTTGACTACGACGTTCTAGGCTACGTAGATTCAAACATCACAGTAAACATCGTTGAGGACAACCGTCTCGCCAAAAAACTTCACATGGAACTTCCCGAGAAGCTTGTGAACGTTGTTAAGTGCAAGAACCCTC
Organism: Bacillota bacterium; assembly: GCA_017394515.1. Taxonomy (GTDB): domain Bacteria; phylum Bacillota; class Clostridia; order Peptostreptococcales; family Anaerovoracaceae; genus RUG754. The sequence goes on from JAFPXY010000017.1 coordinate 59,717, forward strand.
GTTGCATCACCTCCGTAGAGCAGGAGATCGTTCACGAGTTCAGACTGGTTGACAAGGAAAAGAAGATCTATCGTTGCTGCTACTGCGATGCAGAACATAGAGTGAAATAGGCCTTGGCGGGGAGCGACATGATGGCCGCGCCATCTATCAGCTAAAAATCAGCGCAATTGCATGCGAGCATGCATTGCGCTGTTTTGTTTTTTGCTGTGATATTTCATAAGGGGTGGGGCGGCGCGTCAGTTAGGCCAAAACTGCGTCGGGGGCAGTTTTAGTACTATGACCTCGAAAGAGGCGTAGTACTAAAAATGGATTTCGGACACTTTAGTACTATGTTTTTTTGAGGGTGGTTTAGCTTGGAGGGCGGTTGTCATCGGCTAACTATAGTACTGGAATTCGATTTACAGTGGTTTCAGCCTAGAAATTGAGTTTTTTGCGGGAAACATGCATAGTACTAAACTGTGATATCCAGGGGTTTTGGCCTAACCGCAAAAAACAGGCATAGTACTAAACTCTGCTTTCACGGTTTTAAGCTTAACCCCAAAAAACATACATAGTACTGAACTGCGATATCCAGGGGTTTTGGCCTAACCACCGAGGGGTTCAAAGAAATAATTGCGAATAGTGTTTTTTGAAAGTATAATATAGGCATGAATATGAGAATTACCAAAGCGCCTGTAGGCGGGGAGGTCCGCGTGCCTGGATCCAAATCCATGGCGGAGCGGCTGATTCTGGCCTGGGCATTATCGAAAACTGAATGCGGCGTCGAGCCGAACTCCACGGCGGATGATGTGGCTGCTATGGCGGAGTGTGCGAAGGAGATCTTTGCAGCTATCGAGCAAAAGAGGGCGTCGATCTCTGAACCTTTAAATGTCAGGGAGAGCGGGGCGGTCCTTCGCTTCGTCATGCCCGTCCTGGGTGCCCTTGGGCTGAAGGCGGATATCGTCATGGAAGGCCGTCTTCCGGAGCGTCCCATGGAGGCGCTGACCACCCAGCTTAAGGAGCACGGCATGGTCATCAGCGGACCGCAAGCCGGCAGGTTCCATGTGGAAGGGCAGCTCTTTGGAGGTATCTTTGAGCTTCCGGGGAATCAGTCATCCCAGTTCATCACGGGACTTTTGATGGCCCTTCCTTTGCTTCCGGATAACAGCGAACTCAAGGTCATCGGCGAGATCCAGTCGAGGCCCTACGTGGACATGACCTTGAAGGTCCTCAGCCAGTGTGGCATCGATATCATGGAGGAGGAGCCGGGAGACTTTTATATCCCGGGCAATCAGGAGTACAGGCTAGAGGGCGATCATGAGGTGGAAGGCGATTGGTCAGCGGCGGCTTTTTGGCTTGCCATGGGTGCGGCCAGCGCGAAGGGCACGCGCCTGAAGGTCAAAGGCGTGAGACCGGATTCGTCTCACGGGGATAAGGCCATCCTTAAGATCCTTAATGAGATGGGCGCGGAGATCACCTGGGAAGGAAGCCAGGAAGGCAGCATGGCAGTCACGGTCGAGGCCCATGATCTTAAGGCCAAGACCATCGACGCGAGGAACATCCCTGACCTGGTGCCGGCCATTGCAATTGCGGCTGTTGCGGCCAGCGGCAAGACCACCATCATGAATGCGGAGCGCTTGAGGCTCAAAGAAAGCGACAGACTCCACGCCATAACAGAAGTGCTGAGGAGTCTGGGCGCCATGGTGAATGAACGGCCTGACGGCTTGGAGATCTTCGGCGGATACAAGCTCCACGGGGGTTGGGTATCCTCCTTTGGCGATCATCGGATCGCCATGATGGCAGCCGGGCTGAGAGTTTTTTGCGAGGGAGATATTGAGGTAGATGGCGCCGGGGTGGTGACCAAATCCTATCCGGAGTTTTGGAAGGATTACGGGCAGCTTGGCGGAGAAATGGAGGAGATTTCTTGATGAAGATCTTAGTTATAAATGGGCCCAGCATGAACATGCTGGGAATCAGAGAGCCGGAGCTTTACGGAGAGGGCAGGTTGATCGACCTGGAGAACCTCATTGAGATGAGGGCAAACGCCCTTGGGATCGACTGCGAGTTTTTCCAGTCCAATTATGAGGGGGCCATTGTGGACCGCATCCACGAGGCCTATGGGAAGGTCGACGGCATCATCATAAACGCTGCGGCCTACACTCACACGTCGGTGGCCATCCTGGACGCCTTGAGGGCTGTGGGCATCCCCACGGTGGAGGTGCACCTGACGGACATCAACGAGCGCGAGGACTTCAGGAAATTTTCCTACGTGTCGCTTTACGCTTTCAAAACCATTGTGGGTAAGGGCTTCGACGGCTACTTGGAGGCCCTGGAGATCCTGAACGCTTACCACCGCGTGAAAACTATGGAGGAGCTCATGGATCGCGTGGCGGAAGCCGTGGAAGCAGAGGAGGGCGAGCGCTACGAAAGCTTCCATGAGGACGTCAAGACCCTCGAAGAATACTACGCCAAAAGCTGGCGCGCGGACTTCGAGCTGGACGAGGCGGGTGTTTTCCCTGAAGGCATGAAGAGGGGAGTGCTGTCGGAGGACGGGCTCTATGATCTTTTGGAAGAAGTGAAATAATAATGAAAGAGATGCCTAAAAAGATGTTGAAGGCATCTCTTTTTGTTTGGTGGTAGGGTTCGAACTTGTCAAAAAGTTAACTATTGAGGATTACATGTATATTTGAATTTTTCGGCACCTAAAATCAGTAGTTTCTGATGGGGGTTGGAAAGCAGGGAATGGGCTATAAAAAGTGTCAAAAGGGCGCATACTATATATAGTAGCCATGACGCATTTTCTTAATTTAACCACAAGGCTGATAACCGGCGAGCTGCCTGGACGAAGAGCCTTCTTTTTCGTGCCTCCGGTTTTACTGTATATTGCCTTCAAAAAACTCAAATATACATGTAAATCGCCAAAACATTTGATTTCGCAATTTTCTGAATATTTCATCAGAGCTAATTATGTGAGCTGTCATAAGATTATGCTAAAGAGACTGCAGTCCGCACTTGTGAAGGGGCGGAGAATTTGATATAATAAAACATTATGGAAACTTTATATGAATTTTTCGAAAAAAATCCGAAGGTCGCCTTAGCCTTTTCGGGCGGGGTGGACTCGGCATATCTATTGTATGCGGCGGTGGACGCCGGCGTGGATGTCTGCGCCTACTACGCCAAGTCGGACTTCCAGCCGGAGTTCGAGCTTGCGGACGCCAAGCGCCTGGCCAAGGATCTGGGTGCAAAGATGGAGATCATATACCTGGATGTTCTGGCTGATCCCGTGGTGGAAGCCAATCCCGCTGACCGCTGCTACTACTGCAAAAAACACCTTTTCCGCGCTATCATCGATCACGCTCACAAGGACGGATACGACATCATCATGGACGGCACCAACGCCTCGGACGACCCGGGCGACCGCCCTGGGGTGCGCGCCCTTAGAGAGTATGGCGTGCGGTCGCCCTTACGCGACTGCGGGCTCACCAAATCCGACATCCGAGTGTTGTCAAAGGAGGCTGGGCTGTTCACCTGGGACAAGCCGGCTTATGCTTGTCTGGCGACCAGGATCCAGACAGATCAGAAGATCACCTATAAGACTCTCAAGGCTGTGGAGACTTGCGAGGGCATGATGATGGATCTGGGATTCAAAGATTTTCGCATCCGCGTGCGCGGAAGGAATGCTTTGGTCCAGATAAGGGAAGAGGACAGGGAACTCTTTGATGCTGAAGAGGAATACATCATGGATAACTTAGGGGTGTATTTCAAAAAGGTTGAACTGGATCCTGTTTACAGGAAGTAATGCGGGCGGCTGATCCGCGCGCAGCGTATTTACTATAAGAAATGAATGCCCCCGGCGGCTCAGCCGCCCAAGGGTCAAAGATAAACGTGCCCCCGGCGGCTCAGCCGCCCAGGGCTTTGAAGGAGATATATATGAAGACATTATTTATTGATTGTTCCATGGGAGTTGCCGGCGATATGCTGACCGCAGCCCTGGCCGGCGCCACAAGTGATATCAAGGCGGTAGAGGCTGAACTCAACGCTCTTGGCATACCCGGTGTGGAATATAAGGTGGAAGAGACCGTCAAGAAGGGCGTTACGGGCACTTCCGTGAGTGTCATGGTTAACGGCGAGGAAGAGGAACCCGGTGACGATCATCACCACCATGATCACGACAATCACGACCATGACCATGACCACCATCACGACCACGACCACGACCACGACCACGA
>JAFPXY010000018.1 GCA_017394515.1 Bacillota bacterium
AGAGAAAGCTGGGAAGGCTTACACCATTTGAGAAGCACGAACAATATCTGATGGCTGCATAAAAAACTCCAGCTTTACGAAGAAGCTGGAGCTAAAAATTTTACTTTTTTTAATTGTCTACTTGACGGGATGCGGTTCATTTTGGGGCGGTTTTTAATTTTTTGGTGAGTAAAAAACTTTAACGAGGGAACAAATTAGTAAATAGAAACATTTTTTTATGCGAAAATGAAAGGCAGTGATGTACTTTGAAATACGATATTGAGACTTCCCTTGGGGAAATAATGAAAAGAGGAAATGCTCTCACCGTCAAAAAGCACAAAAAAGCCGCGACCCTTACAGGAGTCCTCTCGGGCCTGATAATTTGCCTCATGGCGACGGTCTTCTATAGGGTAAACAACTTCTATGGGCCGGGAATGATCAGTTCCACCTACGGATCATTCCTGTTGTCGAGAGAGGCAGGACTTTACGTGTTCCTGAGCGTTATTTTCTTTGTGCTTGGTGTAGTTGTTTCTCTGGGAATCATAAAATTCAATGAAGGTAAAAAATTAAAAAAGGAGGAAAGGACCAATGATAAAACCCGCTAGACTTAAAGAGGGTGATACCATAGGGGTGATCTCCCCGGCAAGCCCCTCCGAGAAAAGAAGCGAAGTCTATAGAGCCAAGGAATATCTGGAGGGCCTTGGTTACAAGGTGGTCATCGGAAAGAACGTAAACAAGACCAAGGGTATCACAGCAGCCTCTGAAGAGGACAGGCTGGAGGATATCCATGAGATGTTCAGAAGGGATGACATAGACGCGGTCTTCGTCACACAGGGCGGTTATGGTTCAGCACAGCTTTTGAGGAACCTGGATTTCGAACTGATTCGTACACATCCTAAGATCCTGACGGGCTTTAGCGACATAACTTCCCTCCATCTGGCCATAAACAAGGTCTGTGACATGGTAACCTTCCATGCGCCGGGCATGGCCAGATTCAACGATGAGGAACTTATGGACTATACCAAGGAGAGCTTCTTCAAAAATCTCATGAGTCCGGAACCTCCGGGGGAGATAAAAAAGGACAGCCCTAAAAAATGGTGGGTGACCCTTCATGGAGGAACAGTTGAAGCGCCGGTCATCGGCGGCAATCTGACCCTGATATGCGCGACCCTGGGAACTCCCTGGGAGATCGATACCAAGGGTAAGATACTTTTCTTCGAAGAGGTGGAAGCGGAACCCTGGGTCATTGACCACATGCTGTCACACATGAGAAACGCCGGCAAACTGGACGATGCCGTAGGTTTCGTCGTTGCGGAGTGCACGGACTGCATTCCTAAGAGGAATGACCCCGGCTACTTCACGGATCTGTCGGTAGAGGATGTTTTGGATTATTATTTGAAGCCATTGGGCAAACCCGTGCTTTACGGACTGCCCATGGGTCACAGCGATGACCTTGCCACGCTTCCTCTGGGAGTTATGACGAGATTAGACGCAGACAATAAAACCTTTACAGTTTTGGAAAGCGGAGTAATCTAGGAGGAAAAACAATGAAAGGAAAGAAATTATTGATCGTGCTCCTCGCTATCGTAATGGTATTTACCTTTACAGCTTGCGGAGGAGGCGGTGGTGGAGCTGATGAAGAAGTTATCTTCAACATCGCCACGACCAACGGAGAGGAGTCTATGAGCTTCTTCAAGGCTGAAAGCGCTAAAGTAGAAGACTGGATGCATCTGATGTATGATTCTCTTCTGGAGTTTGATGAGAATTATAACGCTGTTCCTCATCTGGCTACGTCCTGGGAGAATGAAGGAAACGACTGGACCTTCCACTTAAGAGATGACGTAGTATTCTCCGATGGAGAAAAGTTAACATCAGAAGATGTAAAGTACACCTATGAAATGGGTGTGAACAGCTATCTCTATTCGATCTATACAGAAAGGATCGAATCCATTGAGTGCCCTGATGAGACAACCGTAATATTCCACTGTGCTGATGCTAAGCCTGATATGCTTTATCAGAGCATGCCCATCATTCCCAAGCACATCTGGGAAGCTCAGGAAGATCCTCTTACCTGGGATCCTGAAGAGATAGTAGGATCCGGTCCCTACATCTATGATCCTTCTGCCAGCGGAAACGGAGTCACAGCTTTCATCAAGAATCCCGACTACTGGGGAGATCAGCCGAAGATCGACACTCTGGTATTCACAGAGTATGACAACGCAGGAGCTATGGCTCAAGCCATGAAGATCGGCGAAGTCGATGCTTGCTATTCCCTTGAAAAGACTCAGTACGACGATCTGGCAAACACTGAGGGCGTTGAGGTCGCAAGTTTCGATGCCTGGGGCTTCGAGTACCTGGGATATAACATGCTGGATGAACTTCTGGCAGATAAGACCATCAGACACGCCATCGACTACTGCACAGACGTGGATTACATCATCGAAATGAGCTACGGCGGCATCGCAGATGTAGGCTACGGCCCGGTAAACAACAAAGGCTTTGAATATGATCCTCCTGCAGATGTAAAGAGAGGCTTCAACATAGACAAGGCAAATGAGATCCTCGACAAGGCAGGCTATAAGGATACAGACAATGACGGCATCCGTGAGAAGGATGGCAAAAAACTCAGCTTCGAGCTGATCACCGCATCCCACAGAAGCTCCTGGCAGCAGGCTACAGTAAACTCACTCATAGAGAACTGCGCTAAAGCAGGCATCGAGATCAAATGGAACGCTATGGAAGTAGCGACCATGTGGGATACCTGCTATGACGGCAATCCCGACTGGCAGCTCAATCTGGACGGCTGGGGCGGCACCATGGATCCCGGCTACATCCTTCAGCTCTTCATCAGCTGGGAGAACGGAGGCTATGCTACAGTAGCTTATTCAAATCCTGAATTTGATAAAGTTTATGGTGAGGTCTTTGCTGCAACAGATGCAGCTGAGAGGGCAAAATACATCGAAGAGGCTCAGGCTATTCTCTATGAGGATTGCCCGTATACTTACCTTTGCTATGACAAGACTCTCCAGTGCATCAATTCCGATAAGTGGACCGGATACAAGCCTTACTCCAACGGCTTCTTCGGTAACCTGAGCGCATATAACTATACACACATTGAGCCTAAGGCATAAAAGAATATAACAAGGTGGGGGATCTATGTCCTCCGCCTTGTTTTGCATTGAAACTTACAACAGGAAAAAGAGAGAACGGAAAAATGGGAAAACGAATACTTAAGAAATTTTTCTTCTCCTGCGTGACGATAGTTTTCGTTGTTGCGTTTAATTTCTTCCTGTTCAGGATCATGCCCGGCGATGTGGAGACCATCATAGCAAAGGCTAATACCACAGAAGCTGTCAAGCAGCGTCTCATCGAACAGGCAGGCCTGCACAGGCCTCTCCTGGAACAGTTCTGGGTCTACATGAAGGACCTGCTTACAGGAGATTTCGGAGAAGCATTCAATTCATACGACGGCAGCTCAAACGTACTGACCGTCATTATGGGACGTATACCAAATACTGTAATACTTTTGTTCTGCGCTGAGCTATTTGCCATAATCGCAGGACTGATCATAGGAGTTATCTGCGCGCAGAAAAGGTCGACTAAACTGGACACAGGGCTGCTTTCAGGGTCTCTGGTCCTTTACTCCATGCCGACCTTCTGGTTCGCCATGCTTCTGATATTCCTGTTTTGTGCAACTCTTCAGATCTTCCCCACAGGAGGTATCTTCACTCCGGGAAGACATTACTATGGAATGGCAAAGATTCTGGACTATCTGAAGCATATGATACTGCCCATGCTTTGTATGGGCGTGCTTATGATGGGCTGTTACGCCATCACTATGAGGAGCACCATGATAAATATACTGACGGAGGACTATATCAATACAGCTAAAGCAAAAGGATTCTCCACCAGGTATATTCTTTTCCATCATGCTATTCCAAATGCTATGATACCCATGGTCACCATCATAGCGCTGAATCTGGCGGCCATCTTAGGCGGCGCCATCCAGCTGGAGACTCTGTTCAGCTGGCAGGGATTGGGGCAGCTTATGTACGATGCTCTGAATCGACGGGACTATCCCATGCTTCAGGGCTGCTTCTTCATATCCGCGGTAGCGATGATATTAGCCAACTTCCTGACGGACGTTCTCTACGGTTTCATCGACCCGAGGATAAGAGAGTAGGGGGTGACGGTAATGAAAAGCAGATACAGCGACACTGAATCCCTCAGACGAAAACTGAGAATAATGAAGACGAAGGATTTCATGAAGCAGGTCTGGGCCAACAAAATGGCAAGACTAGGCCTAATAATCGTGGCATTCTTTGCTCTGATGGCTATATTCGGTCCCATCCTCATGCCCTTCAGGACTACCACCATGGCGGCTTCCAGAGAGTTCATCTTCAATCCGCCCTCCTTAGAGCATGTTTTGGGAACTGACAATCTGGGAAGAGACGTACTGGCATATCTGGTCAACGGTTCCAGAAACTCTCTTATGGTAGGCATTTCAGCTACCATCATAACCATAGTTTTGGGAACGCTGATCGGAGTAACTTCAGGATACATCGGAGGCTGGGTAGACAATCTTCTCATGAGGATCACGGACTTCTTCCTGGTGCTTCCGTGGCTTCCTTTCTGTATGGTGCTGGCTGCGATACTCGGTAACAGCATCTGGAACATCATCCTGGTTATCGGCCTTACAGGCTGGGCTGGGACCGCCAGAGTTATCCGTGCTCAGACCCTTTCTGTCAAGGAACAGCAGTACGTGGAAAGAATGGTTTCCGTGGGAGCCAAGAAGGGACATATCATGTGGAAGCACATACTTCCCAACGTATTCCCTCTGGTGTTTGCCGAGGCCATACTGATCGTTTCGTCTTCCATCCTTACGGAGACGTCCCTGGCTTTCCTGGGCCTTGGTGATCCCACCAACCCCAGCTGGGGAACCATGCTAAACGACGCCTTCGACACCGATGCCATGACCATTGGAGCCTGGTGGTTCTTCATAACGCCCGGCGTCTGTGTAATACTTGTAGCCTTAGGCTTCACTCTCATGGGCTATGCCTTTGATGAGATCCTGAACCCTAAGCTCAAAGAACGTTAAGGAGGTCATACTATGAAACTATTGGAAGTAAACGACCTCAAAACATATTTCAAGACCAGTAAGGGCTACGTGAGAGCCGTCGACGGAGTCACCTTCAGTTTAGACCACGGCGAATGTCTGGGACTCGTAGGCGAGTCAGGCTGCGGCAAGACTACTACAGCCCTTTCCATCACGAGACTCCTTCCCAAGGGAGGGGAGGTCAAGGGTGGACAGATCTTCCTTGAAGGCGTTGACTACGCGACCTTAACAGACAAGGAGATCGAAGACCATCGCTGGGAGGACGTGTCCATTATTTTCCAGGGCGCCATGAACGCCTTCAATCCCGTCAAAAAAGTCGGCTGGCAGATCGCAGAAGCCTGCATCAGGCACAAAGGCATGACTAAGGACGAGGCCTGGAAGAGGGCTGGAGAACTCTTTGAACTGGTAGGCATACCGGCTGAGCGAGTTACCCAGTATCCTCACGAATTCTCCGGAGGCATGAAGCAGCGAGCCATGATCGCCATGGCTCTGGCCTGTGACCCCAAGCTCATCATAGGAGACGAGCCTACCACAGCTCTGGACGTCATGATCCAGGCCCAGATCCTGGAACTCTTGGAAGACCTGCGCAAAAAACTCAATATGGGCATGATCCTCATAACCCACGATCTGTCTATTTTGGGAGAGACCTGCGATAAGATAGCAGTCATGTACGCCGGAAGGATAGCTGAGATGGGCACCGTGGATGATATCTTCAATCATCCCGCACATCCCTATACCAAGGCGCTTCTGGCATGCTTCCCTAATATCTATTCAAATGAACGTACCGTGCCCGAGGGCATTCCCGGCATTCCGCCTGATCTCATAGATCCGCCGGAGGGCTGCAGATTCTGCCCGAGATGCAAGTGCGCTTTCGAAGCCTGCTCTAAGGAGACACCGGAGTTTAAGGAGATCTCCGAAGGACACTTCGTTTCCTGTCATCTAATGGGAAAGGAGGAGAACCATGGCTGAAAAACTTTTGGAAGTAAAGGACCTGAAGGTATATTTTGAGATGAAAAAGGGTCTGGCAAAGTCTCTTTTCGGTAAGCCTGAGATCCTTAAAGCTGTGGACGGAGTCAGTTTCACCATTAATAAGGGTGAGATCCTGTCACTAGTGGGAGAATCCGGCTCCGGCAAGACCACCACAGCCAAGGCCATCCTTCAGCTGGTACCTGTCACAGGAGGTTCCGTGGTATTTAACGGAGAGGAGATCGTGGGAAAGAGCGACCTGACGGAATTCCGCAAAAAAGCCCAGATGATCTACCAGGATCCATATCAGTCCCTGAACCCCAGGCAGTATATTTCTGACATAGTTGGTGAGCCTCTGGAGGTCAACGGCCTGGTATCCACCTTGGAAGAAAGAGATGCCAAGATCAAAGAAGCCCTTGAAGAGGCTTCGCTGATCCCCGCGGAGGACTATTGGTTCAGAAGACCCTTCGAACTGTCAGGAGGGCAGAGACAGAGGGCAGCCATCGCCGGATCCCTCATACTTAAACCGGATCTGGTGGCGGCCGACGAGCCCGTGTCCATGCTGGACGCATCCATTAGGACGGGCATCATAGATCTGATGCTTAAGCAGCGAGACATGAAGGGAGTAGCCTATCTTTTCATCACCCACGATCTGTCTCTGGCCTGGCTCATCTCTGACAAGATAGCCATCATGTACCTTGGTAAGATCATGGAGATCGGAACGGCTCAGGAGATAGTCCATGAATCGAGACATCCCTACAGCAAGGCACTTCTTGATATCATGCCCATACCCGGCAAGACCCTCACGGAGAAGAGAAAGATCCTTCAGGGTGAGACGCCCAACGCCAGCGCTGACATCAAGGGCTGCAAGTTCTGCGGAAGATGCCCCCTGGCTACGGAGATCTGCTTTGAGGAAGAGCCCACCTACAAGGAAGTGAGCCCGGGACATCTGGTATACTGTCATAAAGTCGAGGAGGAAAAAACAAGTGATTGACTCTCTTGATATAAAAGAATTTTTTGAAAAAGAAAGGCCGAAGCTTCTGGAAGATCTGGGAGAGCTGATAGCCATCAAAAGCCGGAGCGTGGAAAGGGAAAGCTGTGAAGAAGCCCTGGACTTCATGCTGAAACTGGCGGAGGATATGGGCTTTGAAACAAGAAAGGGCCGTTATGGCGACGTAGGAACTGTGGTCATGGGCCGAGGCCCTGAGACCATAGGGATCCTGGTCCACGTGGACGTAGTACCTGAGGGCAATTTAGAGGGCTGGAGAACGGATCCCTTTGAACTGGTACTCAAGGACGGTTTCCTCTACGGAAGAGGTGTGGTGGATGATAAAGGTCCTGCCATGGCAAGCCTTTATGCCATGAAATACCTGAAGGAAAGAAACCTTCCTCTCAAAAAGAAGATTCTGCTCATAGTGGGCACCAGAGAGGAGATAGTCTGGGAGGACATGGACCATTTCAAAGAGGAATTTGACCTGCCGGACTACGGTTTCTCACCAGACGGAGCCTTTCCCATCTACAACAGGGAAAACGGCTACATGGATGTGGAACTGATCTTCAATGAGCCCGAGCTTAAAGGCGATGAAGATATCACAGGCGGCACAGCCCACAACAGCATCCCTGCCATGGCATCCTGCTTACTTGGCGGAGAAAGGCTGGAATACGAAGGTAAGAACGCCCACAGTTCAGCCCCCTACATGGGAATAAATGCCATAGCTCTCATGTGCGAGGATCTGGCTCAAAAGACCAACTGGGGTTTCGCCAAATTCATGGCAAAATATTTTCCTGAGAAGGCTTATCATTCCAATCTGAAATTCCTGATGAGCGATGGAAATCTTAGAAACGACGAAAGCACCTTCATGGTACCCACCATGATCCATCAGGATGGCCAGAAGATAACTGTGAGCATAAATGTAAGAAATGATTTCAAACTTCCATCCAAGTCCGTATTGGATGCTTTGGAAGAAAAGAGTTCAGAAGGGGATTATGAAATAAAAACCATCGAAATTCTGGAGCCAATCTGGGTGGATGAGGATCTGCCCTGGATCCGGAGAATGAAGAAGGTGCTGGAGGAAAACGGAGTCAAGGGTGAATGTCGGTTCGCTCCGGGTTGCACCTATGCTAAGAGCATACCCAACACGGTGTGCTTCGGACCGCTGTTTGATGAGGATCCTGAAGGCGCTCATCTGGATAACGAAGGTCAGAGTCTGGAAAGTTACATCAGGAGTGCGGAGATCTACACCCAGTATCTGTTGGGTGAGATGATCTAAAGGGAAGGAGATGCTTTAAATGGAAGACTTAAAGGAATTGCTGAAAAAACACATAGATGAGGATCTTTTGATCAAACTCACCAAGGATCTGGTATCCATTGAAAGCCATCCGCTGATCCCATGTCAGGAGACAGCCTGTGCGGAATACATCAAAGATTTCTTTGATAAAGAGGGCATACCTTGCTACGTGAAGGAAGTAAAGGATGGGCGTTGCAACGTGGTGGCCACATATGATAGCGGCGTTCCCGGAAGGACCATCATGTTTAACGGCCATACGGATACTGTAAAGGCCGATGGCATGGTGGATGCTTTTAACCCCTGGATAGAAGACGGCAAACTCTACGGAAGAGGTACCTCAGACATGAAAGGGCCTTTGGCTTCCATCATGGTTGCCATGAAAGCCCTTAAGGACACCGGAGCTCTTAAAGCCGGCAAGGTCGTTTTCACCGGCGTAGCGGATGAAGAACAGAACTCCATCGGCACCATCGACATCCTGGAGACGGGAGTCACCGCAGACGCTGCCATAGTTTGTGAACCCTCCGAACTTAAGGTCTGTAACGGAAACCGAGGTCTCGAGTGGTTCAGGTTCCACTTCATAGGAAAGGCAGTACACGGAGGCGAGCAAGCCAAAGGCATCAACGCCATAAAGAAGGCTGTAGATTTCATAAACGCTATGGAAGAAAAACTCATACCGGATGTTTTTGCGAGAGGCGGAACGGTGAATTACGGCGTCATACATGGAGGCACCCAGCTTTCCACGGTGGCAGGGGAATGCGAACTTTTGGTGGACAGAAGATATACTCAGGATGAGACCTATGAGAGCATGTATAAGGAATTCACGGATCTTTTGGATGAACTATCTGCCAAGGATCCTAAGTTTCACTGTGAGATGGAAGTACTGGACGTAAGCGTTATGAAGGAGGGCTACGTACATGAGCCTGCCTTCACGGATGAAAATGACGATATTGCAAGAATAACCAAGAAATATTGTGTTGAGATAAACGGTGAAGATCACAAGGTGGAACTCCTGAAGGCCTGGACGGATGCAGGGCTCTTATCTACTTATGCTAAGATGCCAGTCATCATTTGCGGCCCCGGCCTCATGGAAAACTGCCACGCCCTTCACGAATACATACCTGTGGATCACCTGCCAAAAGCAGCTTTGATCTACGCTCTGACTGCCATTGAGTTCTGCGGAAAGGAGTAGAGATGCAGTTAAAGATAAGCGTTCTTTCTGAAGAGGAAAAGAGACTGGTTCATGAGAAGACCATGGAGATTTTAGGCACCGCCGGGATCTGGATCAAAAGCCCCGTAGCCTTTGAAATGCTCAAAAACACCGGGGCCAGGACGGACGACGAAAAGCAGATCGTATACTTCACCGAGGAGATGGTGAAGGACGCCCTGAACAAGGCTCCTAAATCCTTTAAACTTGGCGGAAGAAATCACAAGTTCGATCTTGTGGTGCCTTCTGATGAAAGCCATCACATCATGAGCGGCATCGCCACCAGCATCTACGATGTGGAGACCGGCGAGAAACGCGATGCTGTGATAAAGGATGTGGTGGATATCGGAAGGGTTTTTCAGAAGGCTGAGACCGGAAGAGTCTGTTGGACCGGGGTGACCGCATCAGACGTACCTCAGAAGACCCACAATCTCCATGAGATGGCAGCCGTGATCCAGGGGACGTCCAAGCACGTTCAGGTGGAACTTTCAAGTACCTATGAAGCACCTTTTGCGGCACGTATCCTAGAGACCATCTGCGGCAGCAAAGAAAAGGTCGTAGAGGATAAGATCGCATCCTTCCTGTACTGCCCGGTATCGCCCCTTACCCAGGACAAAAAGATGCTGGAAGCATATCTGTCCCTTGCTGAATACGAGATACCTATCAGCATCTATCCCATGCCCATGATAGGACTTACGTCTCCTGCATCAACGTTTTCGACACTTTGCCAGAATAACGCGGAGGTGCTTTCGGCTCTGGTGATCTTCCAGACCGCTCATCCGGGCTGGCCCATAATCTACGGCACAGCAGCCGGAGCCACGGATCCTATGACGGGAGTCTATGTGAGGGGAGGAGAAGCTCCTCTGATAAGTCTTGCCTGGACGGAAATGGCTCGCTTCTATGGTCTGCCTTGTCAGGTCATCGGAGGCGGAAGCTTCGAGACCATGCCTGCATACTTGGGAAATCCGGATCTCATCGACGGCATCGGCTGCATTGAGTGCGGCATGGCTGTGGATCTTCCCATGATACTGGCTGATGAGGAGATCGGCAAGCGCTGCATGAGGATCAGAAAGGGCATAAACACCGGAAAGGGCGGAGACCTGACAGAAGATATCCTCAAGGAAGGACCCGGGGGCAATTATCTTTTGCACCGCTCAACCATGAAGAATTTCAGAAATAACGACGAGATTTATCATAATACGACTTATCCTCTGAGCAGACGTGCCCAGATCGATGAGAGAAAGGTGAACCGCGAGGCTGCTTTGGATATAGTGAAGGGCATTCTGGCGGGACCGCATGAAGATGCGCTTCCCGAGGAGATCCTTAAGGTAATGGATGAGATCCTGAAGGAAGCAGATGAAGGAATAATTGAATCATGAAAGATCTGGTAATCATAAACGGACAGATAAATACCATGGACCCGAGGATGCCACAAGCTGAAGCGCTTGTGGTAAAGGGCGGCAAAATACTTTTGCTCGGCACCAATGAAGAGGTGAGAAGAGCCATGCCTTTGGGAGCTGAGATCATAGATTGCAAGGGCAATTCGGTGTTTCCGGGATTTTTCGATACCCACGTCCACCTTACCTTTACAGGGTTAAATATAACCACACTAAAGCTGGAGAAGGCGTCAGACAAAAAAGAACTACTTGATCTCCTTTTAGCAAGAGAAGCAGGTCTGGCGCCGGGGCTCTGGCTTCATGCCACGGGCTACGATGAGACTAAGTATCCGGATAGAAGCTTACCCACCATGAAGGAACTGGATGAGCTCTTTGGCTCAAGGCCTGTCCTTCTGGAAAGGGTGGACGCCCATCAGATCTGCGTGAACTCAGCAGCCTTTGTGGCCTTGGGATTAAGCATAGGAGAGCAGGGCGTGGAACTGGATGAAAAGGGTGATCCCATAGGAATCGTCAAAGATCCCGCCAATGGGCGTGCTCATAAAAAGTTTTCAGAAGACCTGATCACCGATGAGATGCGTAGGGAGTTCCTTAAGAACGCCTGCCATGAGAGCTTGAAGATGGGAACTACCTCCCTGAGCGCCCTGGAAGGCGGAGCACTATTCTGCGATGACGACGTGGACGTATTCTTAGATATGCAGGACAAACTGCCCTTGAATACGGTGCTTTATCACCAGACTCTGGACGTTAATAAGGTCATCGCAGAAGGCCAGAAGCAGATCGGTGGCTGCATAGTGCTGGATGGGTCTCTGGGATCCCACACAGCGGCCTTATTTGACGATTACAGCGACTTAAAGGGCTGTAAAGGAAATCTGTACTATTCCCAGGATATAATCGACGATTTCGTTCTTGAGGCTCACGAGAAGGGGCTGCAGGTATCCATGCATAACATAGGTGACAGGGCAACAGAAAGGCTTCTTACAGCCTTTGAGAGAGCCTGCTCCAAATATCCTCGCCCGAATCATCGTCACCGCTTCGAGCACTTCAGCATGGCCACGGACGATCAGGCTAAGCGTGCCGCAGCACTTGGCTGCTGCCTGGCAATGCAGCCATCATACGTGGTTGGTGATGAGATGATCAGGACCAGGGTAGGAGAGGAGCGCATGAAGAGAAGCCTTAGATTCAAGACCTTTATGAATATGGGCCTTAAGGTCGGAGGGGGATCAGATGCGCCCGTCACGCCTGTCAGTCCTTTCCATGGCATCGCCTGCTGTATGGAGCACTTCCTTAAGGAAGAAAGGATGGGCTTCCGGGATGCTGTCAGGATGTTTACGACAGACGCTGCGTACCTGACCTTTGAAGAAAACAGAAAGGGAAGGATCGCACCGGGGATGGACGCAGATATAGCTATTACGGATAGAAACGTTTTAGAGATCAATGCACCTTCGGAATATAGAGACATTAAGTTTGACAAGACCATAGTTGGGGGAGAAATAAGATACGCAAGATAAGTTTTTTTTCAATACAATAACAACTTCCGTTATGATATAATGATATCAACGGGGAACCGAACTTATAGAAAGAGGGACTGTAATGCCGGAATCAGACGAGATAATCTATACGCGCTTTCTGGAGAAAGGAGCAAATGAGGACATAAAGGAACTCATGCAAAGACATAGAGAGGGTCTTACTTTGTTCCTTCACGGCATGGGACTCAGTCTTGAGGACGCAGAGGAGATTATGATCGACTCCTTTGTTGCTGTAGGCATGGGCAGAAGTGTTTTTTACGGCAAGAGCAGCTTCAAGACATGGTTGTTTTCCATCGGCAGGAATAAAGCTCTCAATCACCTCAAGGCAAGGCGGTTCGACACGGTTTCATTAAATGATAATATCAAATATAGCGAGGAGAAATACCCGGAGCTTGACATGCTTAAGAAAGAGCGTGACAAGGTACTCTACCTGGCTTTAGACAGGCTGAAAGACGAATATCGCCAGATACTGTATCTAATATACTTTGAAGATATGAGTATCGAAGATGCAGCCCGGGTAATGAAAAAGACTCGAAAGCAGATATATAATCTTATCCTGCGCAGCAAAGAAGCGCTTAAGAAGGAACTTACGGAAAGCGGAGCAGATTCGGAACTGTTCATTTAGGTACCGAAAAGGAGACAGTGGTATGATCAGTATCCTCATAAGCGATGCGATCGAATTGATACATATAACCTTGCTGACGGCCTTCCTTATCAATACGATCAGAAGAAATCCTGTCATAAAATCATCGACTGCCAGCCTCTATGTGCTCGGCACGGTGGTTTATATTGCCTCGGATCTGTATTGGATCGTGCATCTTTTGATCAAGAATGGAGAAACTCCTTCGTTTTCTGCAGTGGAGATCGGAATAGCAGGAGTGTTTATTTTCTATGGCGCTGCGATCCATGAAAGAATGAGACCGAAACAGCGCTTTTTCAAACTGACATTTCCAGTGGTATTTGCAGCCTTATTCACCTTGATAAATACCATTTGCTGGATACTCTGGACATCAGGAGTAGTAAGGGACACTATAACAGGTATCGCCATGGGATATTTTGCCTGCGTACTTGCTGTCAGGATGGAAGAACTGGAGCTCTTAAAGAAGGAAAAAAGAGCGCAAGCAAGCTTGTTCACAGCAGTTTTGATGTTCCTGGAACTGGGAACGGTATACACCTCAGGGACCTTACTGCTCTTGCTTGATATTGCGCGCTATATCTTTTGGTTTGCCGGAGTATTGTACTTTGCTGTTTTGGTATATAAATATGTCATAGCCGGAAAGGACATAGAAAAGGGGCTGTGCAGTTCTTTTGCATTTTACCTCTGGAGCGTATTCGGATTGTATTTGAGCGCCGGCACCATGTATCAGGTATTCAACGTTATACTACTTTTTTCGATGATAGCTATGTTTCTGGCGGTGAGAAAGGAGGAGGGCAGATGATATATTCGGAATATGTATTGATATGCATAGCGAGCCCGATCCTCCTGACCCTTTTATTCGTCAAGGGCAGCGCCAGAAGATATGCATTATTCTTCGTGATAGGTATGGTGGTATGTCTGCTTAGCGCATACGTAGGAGGTTTCGTTCAGCAGGTAAGCGGGATGGACAGTAACTGGGTATCCATCTACGCTTCTCCTGTGACCGAGGAGCTAATGAAGATGATACCCCTGATCATTACTCTGCTTCTGTCCGCTGAGAAAGACTCTGGGCTTCTGCCTTCAGGAATCGCGCTGGCAGCGGGTTTCGCAACTTTTGAAAACTGCTGCTACATCCTCTCATCCGGGGCGGATGAACTGGTCTTCATCCTTATACGAGGGCTTTCTGTGGGGATCATGCATATAGTCAGCATATTGATATTATATCTGGGACTTATTATGGCAGAGAGAATGTATTCGCGTTCTCTGGCCAGTATAATCGGCGCTCTGTCCTTATCGATGACCTTCCATTCGCTGTACAACCTTCTGGTTTCCGAACCGGGAATGCCATCGATAATAGGCTTTATAATGCCTACGCTGACTGCTGTTATCCTGTATGAGCCATACCGGAGACTGGTACCCAATCTGTCAGATAGCTATACTGAATAATAAAATACAAAAATATTTTTGAAAAAACGGAGTTTTAGTGAGTAATACTCCGTTTTTTGTTTACTAATGGACAAAGAAAGTAAACAGAAAGAGGGGAATATTGTTTTGAAATACACATTAGATGAATCGGTAGCAGAATTTGAAAAGCGCAAAAAATTCGCTGAAAAGAAGCGCCATAAGAGAAACGAAAGAGCTTTGTTCTCAGGTGTGGGCGTACTATCGGTAATGCTCATAATATCGCTGTTTAACGTGATCGGCCTGAATGCTCCCGGACAGGGAAACTCCAATTACGGCTCTTTCCTCTTATCACCTGAGTCAGGAGGATATATAGTGGTGGCTATCATAGCCTTCGTCCTCGGCATTCTGCTAACGATCGCGGTACTTTACCGAAACGGAAGACTCAAAGGAAAGAAAAACTCAAAATAATCAATTAAGCGTAGTCATACTTTTAGAAGAGAAACTGCATCAACTGAATGAAAGGAGAAAGACATGGATAACAAGGAGATAAGCATAAGGAGATGTCTATTCTGTCTCTTACTGTCCTTTGCAATGGTGGTAAGCCTTGTACCGAGTACAGCCTCGATGGCCTTTGCGGATACAACACCAGGTACAGGAACCGAACCTACTGACGAAGAACAGATACAAGAAATGCTCGAACTTGATAAAGAGGCTCCCAGCGAACTGGCAACTTCCCAAAATGAAGTCTACGGTGTCGATAACGAGATCATCAAAGACGGGAAACCCAATACCAATACTCCGTTTTTGCTCTCAGAGCAGAGCGAGCTCGCTTTGTTATACAGAGACAATGGTAAAAACTATTTCTATCAGTTCGATAACTTCAATATGGGATATACCAAGATCATTAACAACACAGCCTGGGTAAACGGCATAAACGTATCCAATGCCAAAAGCTACACCCAGCTTACTGATACTCAGACTGAGGCCTACGATACTATGAAAAGCGTTCAGTCCATAGGATTCGACAGAGACGGATCCGGCAGAAAGACGCATACGGCATCAATAGGCTTCTCAGGCAGCAATGTTCTGCTGGTGATTCAGAACGCTGCCACAGGCGGAGATCTTAAGATCATTAACGTCGGAGCAGCTGCAGGCGCGGCAGAAGCTCCTGAGACTCTGTCAGATAACTATCTGGCCATCACAGCCGGAGATTATGACAAAGACGGTAAGGACTCTGTAGTTGTATACTTCCCCGGAGATGGAGACAACGCCGTGATCAAAGAGTACTATCTCAGCGGAAGCGACTGGGTATCCAGAGATGTAGTCAATCTGTCATCAGTTCTTAAGAACACCACATACATCTCGAAAAATGATTACAGATTCAAACCTGTCGTCAGCCTTGCCACCGGAGACTTCACGGGAGATGATAGGGAACAGCTGGCTTTCTCAGCTGGTTTCTATAACACCTCAGACAGTGTGGCAGACGGATACAAGAACTATGAATGCACTGATATGGAATATTTCGCGACCTGCGTTGAAGTCTGTGATAATTCAGGGTCAGGCTGGAAGAGATCCGATCCCATCTGGATGTATGATATCCCCGACTCCTTCTCTGAGAATAATGGGGTAAGAGAATACGCTCCCACGATCATGCACGCAGGAGTCATCGCTGCGGGCGACGTGGACAATAACGGCATTGATGAGATCGTGGCTGCAGGTTACAGGGATGTGGACGTTGCCAAAGCCTACTATTCCAAAGGAACAGACGGTAAATGGGCGCTTTCCAAAGTTCACTATGTCTGCAACTGGGCTGAAAGTAACTGTCTGGTAAGTTCAGTTATCCACGCAAGTGATGACGAAAACTCAAGTGATGTTGATGTCGAATACTACAGGACCAACCTTCAAGCTTTCGAAATGAGCAGAGCTCAGAAATACACCCACATTGGTTTCTGCAAGGAAAGTGACTGGGCTTTCCCGAAGCTGTCTATGGCCTGCGCGAAGACAAACGGTAATAATTCTCCTGAGGATGTCTTCATATCCGGAATAGTATATAATTTTGAGAATTATTCAGCTCAAGCTAAATTCACCCCTGATGTTATAGGAGGAAGCGATCTTGAGATCTGCACGGGTAAATACCGTGTCGCCAATTTACCCATACCGAGCGCTGTCAACTGGATAAGGAGCGTAGCGGTCGGTAACTTCGACGGAAATGTGGCAGGAAGAGAGCAGTTCGTATTTACCCTCTGGCAGAAAGCACGAAATAAGAATAATTATTCTGCCAATCTGGGCGTTATTACCGGAGTGATGTTTAATGATCTGGACAGTAAAGGTAATATAGTTGAATATGGAAGTAAAACTGAAGTAGTAAGCTATGGACCTCCTGAGTATTATGCCTGCAATCTGGATGCGGGAGAAATAACGAACAATAATTATCCTTTCCATGAAAAAGGTGATGAAAAGAAAGGTTATTCTCAGCTTTACCAAGGCGCAGATATATCAAAGAATATATTCGCGGTGCCTGTAGCTGTTGATACCGATGATGACGGCGTTTTAGGAAGATTCCGTAAGAACGGATATGTTTACACTGACCCCCAGGTACTGGCAGTTCTGGAGGCAGGCCCCTTCTTCGATGAGATAGATGAAGCGGGCGGCGGCGGTGGTGCCAGTACTTCCTACAGTGTGACCACCAGCTTCGCTTCCACCACATCGAGAAGCGACAACGTATCCTTTGAGGCGGGATTCGCGGGTGAGATCGGCTTCAGCAATTTCAAGACCTCTTTGGAACTTGGATATACCATGGACTGGTCACACAGTTATGAAACGGAGTACTCAGTGTCTACCGGTTACGAAGTCAGCGCTGCTGATGAGGATATAGTACTTATCAGCCGTGTGCCTCATCTGGTATACACCTATGATGTCTGGAACTCTGAGAAAAATGAATGGATAGAGAATGGTTACAGCGTCAAAGTTCCTCTGGCACCATACTACTATACTCTGGGAGTTGATGAATACAATGATTTCGTTGATGATTTCAACAATATGATGGGAGACAAAACTGAATTCTATCTGAAAAAGATCGTGATGGGAAAGGATCTCCCTAAGGACCACATTGGAAATCCCGATAAATATTGGTCAAACTGGAGTATGGCAGGCACCGGTGGTAAGGCCTTAACTGATACTATATTTAACCTCGGGTACTCAGGAGATAGTTCGACAATAACGTACGAAGATACTTATTCCACTACAGAAGGAACGGAATTAAGCCATGGCTTCCACTATGGACTGACGGTTCAGGGCGGTGCCGATCTTGAAGTAGCGGAATTTTGGGCAGGAGGTTATGTAAATCTCGACTACAGCCAAACTACCGGACATTCGATCACACAGAGTAAATCTCAAGGTATAGCAGCCACGGTAGATAACATTTCTGCTAAAAAAGTCAATGGCCTGACGGAGGCACAGGTAAGGAATGGATACTACTTTACCTGGACATGCGGCAAATGGACCAGAGTCCTTACAGAAGCAGGAGACAAAGTTCCTTTCTATGGATTTGTGGTCACTAATGTGAAACGCCGTGCGCTTCCTCCTGATCTGGGAGAACTTACCAAAAAAGTAGCCGCGGGATATGCGTCATTCAATGATACAGAAGCGTTAGCTGGTTTAAAATCTGTTCTGACAGTTGAAAAGATAGGAGGCGAGAGCAAGATCACATATGATCCGGACAGCAGATCCATAAAAGTTGAAAAAGGACTCGCTCCCGGTAAGTATGAGGCTGAATTCAAAATCTCAAATGGACTCAAAAACGAGAAATATACTGAAAATAACCAAGTTCCATTCTCATACGACACCACGTTCAAATACGTTTTAACGGTCAAAGGATCGGCACCTAATATCGAAGGACCGTCTGATATGTACATCGAAGAAGGATATGATAATGATGCATCTTCCGAAGCCTTCACCATAATAGGAACCCCTGAGCCTGAAATTACCCTGGATACCTTTACTGACAAGATCAGCTTCGACCAGGAGACTAAGACGATAAAGGTTGCTCCAGGCCTTTTGGAAGGAGAGTACAGAGTCGTTCTGAGAGCCATTAATTCCCTTGGCGAGGGAGATGCAAAGGAATTCACAGTCAAGGTGAACAGAAACTTCGAAAAGGACGAAGCCATGAGAGTATCCAATGAGATCAGGGATCTTGACCTTTCACAGGTAACATTGGAGACTGGAATGAATAGTGACATATTCAGAACCCTAGAAGAAACCATAGAATCCTATAGAGCACTTTCAAACGAGCAGTTAGAATACTTAGGTCAGGCTGAAAAAGAAAAAATTGAAAAGGCTATAGCTGCCAACGACTGGATAATTGATAATGACGTAAAAGTCTGGGATGCTGAAAATTACAGAAATGAAAACCAGTGGCAGATCGATGGTCTTAAATCTGAACTTACGGAATGCTATAACAGAATTAGATCCGAAGACAGAAACTATATTGACGAGTTCTTAAATCAAAGCGGCTATGATAGATTCCTTGAAATACTGACAGAGAGATATGAAAGTCTGATGAGGATGGACACCGAAAGAAGGATGATCCTTTGTAATTCCTATGACGGTAATGCTTTCTTCGATAATCTTCTTGAATGTGATCTGCTGCTCCAGAAGGCATATTTCATGGCTTCGGGTATGGGAGATCCTGAGAATGAGGAAGTGCTCAATCATGTTAGAGAGGACAATCGCTATGCATTCGATGACTTGGAAAACCATATAAAGAGCTTTGCCGAAAGAGTAGAGGAGTTACAGCTTGAAGATGATTTCGAAGAGATCATAGAGATTGAAAAGGATATAAGGGATGAATATCTGCACCGTATTGAAAAGGAAGGCAGGACACTCGTTCCTAATCTGACAACATTCACCACTGCTGAAAAGAAAGTATATGCGTTACTTCAGTCTAAATATCAGAATCAGCTGAATGAGATGTTGGATATCCCTGTATCTTTAGATAATGCTATTAATGTAACCATCCTGATAAACGAGCTCGTAGGCGGAACAGCACTGACTGAAGAAAGCGCAAGCGCAGCTCTGGTAAATGCAAAAGATGCCTATGAGAATTTAACTGAGGAAGAGAAGGAGCTGGTCAGCAGTGAGGCAGTAACAAAGCTTGAAAATCTGGAAGAGCTGGCTGTGGCCATTGAAGAGCACACATACGACATTGGTTCAGCAGCGGTAACATCAGCAAGTAAGACGTATACCGGTAAAGCCCTGAAGCCAACTCCGGAAGTTGTGGTCAACGAAATCCCGCTCAAGGTGGGTGTAGATTTCACTGCAGAATACAATAATAATACCAACGCGGGAACAGCGACTATATTCATTACCGGTACCGGCTTCTACAAAGGAAACGCTGAAGGTAGCTTTACCATCAAAGCAGTGAAGCTCACATCTGCCAGCATGAGCAAGACTGAGGTGGTATATAACGGCAAGGCTCAGAAACCGACTGCGACCGTAAAGGCCAAGGTCAACGGCTCCACAAAGACTTTGAAGAGCGGAACTGACTACACCATCAGTTATTCAAATAACAAGGATGTAGGCAAGGCCAAGGTGACCATTAAGGGTAAGGGCAACTTCACGGGAAGCCTTACTAAGACTTTCAAGATCAACCCAAAGGGAACCACAATCAAAACTCCTGTGGCCGCTAAGAAAGCCATCACAGTTAAATGGGCAGCCCAGAAGGCGAAGATGTCCAAGACACGCATCACCGGCTACCAGATAATGATCGCCACCAACAAGGCCTTCACCAAGGGCAAGAAGACCGTTACAGTATCCGGATATTCGAAGACTTCCAAGAAGATCACAGGCCTTAAGGCAAAGACCAAATACTTCATCAAAGTCAGAACTTATAAAACTGTGAGCGGTACGAAGTACTACTCGAAGTGGAGCACTGTGAAGACTGCGACAGCTAAGGCATAGTAAGTCAGAATCAGAATAGGTGCTGCCTTTTGGCAGCACCTCTTTAAATGCAGTTTATGCTATCTTTGGAATATCTTCAGAACCTTCCATTTCCAGTCACCCTGAGGCCCGGTGTAGGGATGTTCTCTTAAGGGCAGATTGAAACGGGTGGAACCTTCAAGCACTGTCTGGGGATGAGTGAATTCTTTGAAGCCCCACTCGCCGTGGTAGGCTCCCATTCCGGAGTGCCCGGTGCCATTGAAGGGCACGCCTTTTACCATCAGATGCAGGCATACTTCGTTGATACAGCCACCACCGTACTGCTGGGTAGTCATGATCTGGCGGGCACGTTTTTTGTCCGTGGTGAAGACATAGAGGGCCAGACCATGCTCACGGGAGGCGATAACGTCCAGAAGCTCATCTTCCTCAGAACTCTTGTAGGGCACTACAGGAAGCAGGGGACAGAAGAGCTCGTGCTTTACGATCTCCTCGTCTGTTGTAACAGGCCCGATGACCGTAGGTTCGAAGCGCAGAGTGTCAGGATCGCCATGACCTCCGAAGAGTATACGATCTGAATATTCCTCTGCCAATCCGGCGCACTTGTTATATGCGCCTCTGTTTATAAGGTGAGGGTACTCAGGGTTATTCAGGGGTTCTTCACCGATCTGGCGTATGATCTCATCCTTAAGGCATTCCACAAAGAGCTCGTAGACGCTTTCTTCTACAGCTACCTGATTGATGTTTATGCATATCTGACCTGAGTTCATTATCTTGAAGAAGGCGATCTTTCTGGCAGCATCCCAGATATCCGCATCCTCGCGGACTATAGCCCAATTTCCGGTCTCACCGCCCAGTTCCAGAGCTACGGGAGTCAGGTTGTGAGAGGCCATCTCCATGACGTGGGAGCCAACACTAGGAGAGCCTGTGTAGAAGATCTTATCGAAGCGCTCTTCAAGAAGCAGATCCGCCACATCGTGACCGCCGTCCACAACTGCGATGTACTTCTCGGGGAAGGTCTCGGAGATCATCTTCGAAAGGACACGGGTGGTGGCAGGGGATTTGGAGCTTGCCTTGATAATGGCTGTGTTTCCGCCTGAAAGGGCAGCTGCCAGAGGCCCCAGTGAAAGGAGCACCGGGAAGTTGAAGGGGCTTATGATCAAAGTGGTGCCGTAGGGCATCTTATATACTCTTGTGAAGATGCTGGGGAAGCAGGCCGGGCCGCTTAAGTGAACTTCGGGTTTGGCCCAGCGCTTGAGGCCTGCGATGGTCTCGTTGATCTCCATGATGAGGGAGCCGATATCCGCAAGATAAGCTTCCGCGTCGGACCTGCCCAGGTCCTCCTTAAGAGCGTTGATGAGCTCATCTTCATAAAGACGCACAGCAGTCTTAAGGCGCTTCAGCTGGTAGATCCTCCAGTCCACATCGAGAGTTTCATTGGTGCGGAAATATTTTTGCTGATTTAAAACCAGTTCATGTATCTGTTCTTTGGTCCACATGATATCCTCCTTTTTTGGGCAAAAAACTTGATCACGTGAAATAATATATAGACTAACGTGGTAAATTATGATATAATAATTGTACTACAGTATAAAATTGAATTCAAGATGCAATTATCAGAATTCGAAAGGAGCACTTATGTCATTTGAAACTGAAAAGATCGAGGAAACTCAGATTCCCGATCAGCATCTTTCCAAAAAAGAAAATACGGCACAGGTCATCAAATTCACCCTGTTTTCAATATCCGCCGGCATCATTGAGACCCTGAGCTTCACACTGCTTAACGAGGTATTCCATCTTCCGTATATGCCTTGTTATCTGACTGCCTTGATATTGTCGGTGATCTGGAACTTTACCCTTAACAGGGAGTTCACCTTTAAATCAGCCAACAACGTGCCTTTGGCAATGCTGAAGGTAGCCTGCTTCTATCTGGTATTCACACCGCTGTCCACCTGGTGGGGAACAGCTCTTACCAACGCAGGCTGGAACGAATATATAGTGCTCTTCGGCACCATGGCCGTGAACCTTACTACGGAGTTCCTCTATGACCGTTTCTTCGTCTTCAGAGGAACCATGAACACCAATAAGCGTGCCCAGAAGGAGAGGGAGCACGCTTCAGAGGAGGTGGAAGGAGATGAATAAACCCACTAAGCGTGAAAGGTCAAGGATCAAGATCATGCATGCTGCCAAAGGCCTTTTCGACGAATATGGCGTCGATAACGTGACCTTCCAGATGATAGCTGAAAGGGCAGACATGTGCAGGACTACGGTCTTTAACCATTTCAAAAGCATGAACGATCTTCTGGTAGCTCTGACCATGCAGGAAATGGAAGACATAGTCGAATACTGCGAGTCAAGAGGTCTCAAGGGCAAGGAGCTGTTATACGGACTGATTGAGAAGATAGTGGAAGATACGGCTTGCTATCCAGCCTTTGCCAGCACCTTGATCGATAGCGCTCTGATAAACAATGAAGGTGAGAGCCCTCTTAAGACCGTGGAAAACATCATGATCCGCGGACTTGAAGATGAAGGATTCACTGACATAGAACACAAGTTGATCCTTCTTGAAGGCATCTACTTCGGAATGAGCAATCACTATCACCTGAACAGCAAAGAATTCAACGTAGAGGATATGATAAGGGAATCTCGAATCCTTTTGGACAGGATCCTGGTGAAATACTGAGAATATCTATAGGAGGTTGTTGCATCTGTACGATGCGACAGCCTCTTTTATTAATGAGAAATCATTGCAGATTGACAGCATTTCGGTTATAATATAATTTGTCATATTATGGATAAGTATAGGTAAAAGCCATGAAGAAAAAGATGCAAAGAATCCTCATAGCCGCAGCAGGCAGCGGTTCCGGCAAGACCACCATCACATGTGCCTTGCTGGAAGCCTTAAAGGAGAGGGGCAGAAAGCCCACCTCATGCAAGTGCGGACCGGACTACATAGATACCATGTTTCATGCAAGCGTGCTGGGAACACCCAGCACAAATCTGGATCTGTATTTCTTTGATGAAGACAGAGCCAGATATCTTCTCTCGGAGAATGGATCAAAGGGCGACATAACCGTCATAGAAGGCGTTATGGGCTACTACGATGGCCTGGGGATAGATTCCACAGAAGCCAGCAGTTACCACGTGGCAAAGGCTACGGGAACTCCTGTGGTGCTAATTATAAACGCCCGCGGAGCAGCGCTCTCGGTCCTGGCTACCATCAAGGGTTTCAGGGACTTCAGAGAGGACAGCAATATCAAGGGAGTTATCCTCAACAACTGCACTGAGTCCACCTATAAGGTGCTTAAGGGAGTCATAGAAGAGGAGTTTAAAGGCGAGATCAAACCTCTCGGATTCATGCCGAGAATGAAGGACTGCGAACTTGAGAGCAGGCATCTGGGACTTGTGACAGCCCAGGAGATCGAGGATCTCAACGAGAAACTGAGAAGGCTTAAGGAGCAGGCTTTGGTAAGCCTTGACATGGATGCCATCGAAGAGCTTGCAGGATCCGCGCCGGAATTGGAATTCCAAGTGCCTGAGTTCCATTATCCGCCGAAACTCAATGAAGAACCGGTGGTCATAGGAGTTGCCAGGGATAAAGCTTTCTGCTTCTATTACGAGGATAGCCTAGCGCTGCTTGAACGTTTAGGTGCGGTCATCAAAGAATTCAGCCCGCTGGAAGACGAGAGTCTGCCTGAAGACCTGGATGGCATCTATTTGGGAGGCGGTTATCCTGAACTTTATGCGGAGCGTTTAAGTGAAAACGAGAGCATGCGTGAGTCCATCAGGGATGCCATTGAGAGCGGTATGCCTGTGATCGCTGAGTGCGGAGGCTTCATGTACCTCACACAGTCCATAGCTGGGCATCCCATGGCGGGATTACTTCCCGGGGAATGCACTGATCAGAGCAAGCTCATGCGATTCGGCTATGTGAAGATCAAAGCCAATAAGGACAATATGCTCATGCCTGAAGGCTACGAGATACCGGCCCACGAGTTTCATCATTGGGACTGCACGGATAACGGCTCGGACTTCACGGCACTTAAGAGAAATGGCCGAACCTGGCAGGCGGGATTCGCAAATGATCATATGTATGCCGGATTCCCACACTTTAACTTCTGGGCAGACCCTAAGATCGCCCTCAATTACGTTACCAAATGTCTTGAATATAAGGAGCTAAAATGATAGAAAACATCAAACCTATGGATATAGAAAAGAGAAGCTTTGAGATAATTACTGAGATCCTGGGAGACAGAAAGTTCCCTGAGGAGCAGGAATCCATCATCAAGCGAGTGATCCATACTTCAGCAGATTTCGATTACGCTGATAACCTTAAGTTCAGCGAAGGAGCGGTGGAAAAGGCTCTGGAAGCATTAAGGGCAGGCTGCGATATCGTGACCGATACCAACATGGCTAAAGCAGGAATCAATAAGAATATCCTGGCTTCCTTAGGCGGTGAAGTTCACTGCTTCATGGCAGACCCTGATGTAGCCGCTGAAGCCAAGGAAAGAGGCGTCACCCGCGCCATAGTTTCCATGGAAAAGGCTGCCAAACTGGACAAACCAGTTATATTCGCCATTGGAAACGCTCCTACAGCTCTGATCCGCATCCACGAGATGATCGGAACCGGTGAATTAAAGCCCGCATTGGTGGTGGGAGTGCCCGTAGGATTCGTAAATGTAGTTGAATCCAAGGAACTCATAATGGTTGACGATATACCTTATATCGTAGCTCAAGGAAGAAAGGGTGGATCCAACGTGGCAGCGGCCATAATCAACGCTCTTTTGTACAAGATCAAGAGATAAATATTTCAAAAATGAAAGAATTCGTAACAGTGGACGGCAAAGAACTCCGGCTGGGCTATACCACGGGAAGCTGCGCGGCGGCGGCCTCGAAGGCTGCGGCCACCATGATCCTTACGGGCCGCCGCCTTGAGGGGATCAAACTGCTTACGCCCAAAGGCATAGAGCTGGAACTCAATGTCGAAGACACCACAATAGAATACGATGACTCAACGGGAGAGCCCGTCCTGGTCCGCTGCGCCATCAGAAAGGACAGCGGAGACGACCCAGACGTGACCAACGGCGCCCTGGTGTATTCCGAGGTAACCCTTACTGACTTAAAAGGAGAAGTTGACATCGACGGAGGTTACGGCGTAGGTCGTGTCACCAAGCCGGGACTGGACCAGCCCGTGGGTAACGCAGCCATCAATTCCGTGCCCAGAAAGATGATCACTGAGAATCTTCAGGAAGTTGCCAGAGAGCTAAGCTTTAGCGGTGGCTTCAAGGTGGTTATCAGCATTCCCTTAGGGGTGGAACTGGCCCGCAAGACCTTCAATCCAAGGCTTGGAATAGAGGGAGGCATCTCCGTAATAGGAACCACGGGCATAGTGGAGCCCATGAGCGAGAGAGCCCTCATAGATACCATCAAGGTGGAACTCACTCAGAAGAAGGAACTGGGGTATGAATATGTTTTGCTCACCCCGGGAAATTACGGTTCAGACTTCATCCGTGACGGTATAGGCATAGACCCTGAGATGGCGGTACAGACCTCTAATTTCATCGGAGACAGCATCGACATGTGCGTCCAGCTGGGCTTCAAGGGAGCGCTTCTCATAGGTCATATCGGTAAGCTTGTGAAGATCGCAGGAAACATGCTTAACACCCACTCCAAATACGGTGACTGCCGCATGGAGATTCTGGGTTCCGCGGCTGCGGTTTATGGAGTGAAACCGGAGACTGCCAGATACATCCTTGGCTGCGCAGCCTGCGATGAGGCTGTCAGGGTCATGAGAGAAGAGGGAATCGACGAAGCGGCCCTTCAACTGGTGTCCGACAGGATAGAACGCAACCTGGACAATCGAGCCTTTAAGGCCTGCGCCATAGGACAGAGCTTTGAAGTAGGTGCCATAATGTTTTCAAAGGAGTACGGCAAGCTGGGCGAGACAGCCAAGGCTCAGGAACTTTTGGAGAAAATCGTTGGGTGATTTGCCAGAGGTAGAATATAAACAAGCAGAAATTGTAGGCTAAAGCATTCGTTTTTCAATATTTTAGCATACCTGCAAATATTTATAAAATTGGAGGAAATATCATGATACATTTCGTTGGTGCCGGATCCGGCGCGACAGACCTTATCACAGTCAGAGGAGCCAATCTGCTTCAGCAAGCAGATGTGGTCATCTATGCAGGTTCACTGGTCAATCCTGAACTCCTTAAATACACCAAAGAAGACTGCAAGATCTACAATTCAGCTGAGATGACCCTTGAGGAAGTCATCGACGCCATCAAGGAAGCCGAAAGCCTTGGCCTTACCACCGTAAGGCTTCACACCGGGGATTCCAGCATCTACGGAGCTGTAAGAGAGCAGTTCGATGAGCTTGACGAACTGGGCTTCGAGTATGACGTTACTCCCGGAGTGTCTGCGTTCTGCGGCGCGGCCAGCTCCTTAAAGGCCGAGTACACGCTCCCCGGAGTCAGCCAAACCGTGATCATCACCAGAGCCGAAGGCAGGACTCCGGTGCCCGAGAAGGAGAGCATCAAGTCGCTGGCCGCCCATAAGGCTACCATGGTGCTGTTCTTAAGCACATCCCTTACTGAGAAACTCCAGTCAGACCTTCTGGAAGGCGGATATCCCGAGGATACACCGGTTGCCATCGTCTACAAGGCCACCTGGCCTGAGGAAAGGATATTCAGATGCCAGCTTAAGGACCTTCACAGGACCGTGACCGATAACGGTCTCACCAAGACCTCCCTCATAATCGTTGGAGGCTGCATGGGTGATGAGTATATGAGATCTCTTCTTTATCATCCTCATTTTACAACGGAATTCAGACAGGGAACACCTGAGAACGAATAGAAATCAATGCGGCGGCCGCAGCAGAACTAGCGCGGAGATCCGGACATCACGAGCCGGCCACCGCAGAACTAGCGCGGAGATCCGGACATCACGAGCCGGCCGCCGCGCGGGGAGAACATACATGAGAGCGAGCGTTTTTTGCTACAGCCTGAGGGGCAAGGATACTGCCCGGAAGGTGGTAGATGTACTAAAAAGTGAATACGATTGCGAGGTGGAATGCTTTTCACCGTCAAGGATCGCTGACGAGGGCGGCGGCTACGGCAGGGACTGCGAGGAATTCGAGCCCGGCCATGAGGGCGAGTTTTTTGAAACTCAGTTCCTCGGCATTCCGAGGCCCAGCGGGGACTTTTACGGGGAGCATTTCAGAGCCAAGGATCTCATAGTTTCCGTGGGTTCCGTGGGAATCTGCGTGAGACATGTAGCGCCATACGTCAAGTCCAAGGTAACGGATCCTGCGGTCATCGTCATCGATGAGCTGGGAGAACATGTGATACCTGTGCTTTCCGGCCATATCGGTGGGGCCAACGAGATCTCCAGAGTCCTGGCAAAAACCCTGGACAGCGAGGCGGTCATCACCACGGCCACGGACCTGAACCAGAGGTTCACAGTTGATGAGTGGGCTACGAGAAAGGGCATGACCATCTCCAGCATGAACATGGCTAAGGATTTTGCAGCGTCCATCCTGGAAAGGGATGTTCCTTTCAAGTCGGACTTCCCCTATAGGGGAGAGCTGCCCAATGGCCTGAAGGAGATAGGCCAAGATGACTCAGCCTTAAACGAAGACACCATCGGCCTGTACATCACCTGGTCGACTCAGGAGCCATTCCCCATGACTCTCAGACTCATCCCCAAATGCCTGAGTTTGGGCATAGGCTGCAGGAGAGGGACACCCAGGGAGACCATCGAGCAGGTGGTAAAGCAGACCCTTAAGGACAATGAAATCGACATGAGAGCCATAAGCTCCATTTCAAGCATCGACCTTAAAAAGGATGAAGAAGGGCTGCTTGGCTTCGCCCACAGATACAGGATAGAGCCTGAATTCTTCAGTGCAGATGAACTTAAGGAAGTCCAGGGCGATTTCACACCTTCGGATTTCGTTAAGAGCATCACCGGCGTGGACAACGTCTGCGAAAGGGCTGCTCTGATAAAGGCTGACAGGCTCATAGTAAAGAAAACAGCTTGTGATGGCGTAACGGTCGCCGTCGCAGTTAAGGATATGGAGGTAAGTTTTGAATAAACTCTATGTGGTGGGCATAGGCCCCGGAAATTACGAAAACATGACCATCAGAGCTGACGAGGCTCTGAAGGATTCCGACGTAATAATCGGATATACTGTGTATGTGGACCTGGTTAAGGACAGATATCCTGATAAGGAATTCCTTACGACTCCCATGACCAAGGAAGCTGCAAGATGTGAGATGGCTCTTGAATCCGCCAAGAATGGCAAGACCACAGCCATGATCTGCTCCGGAGACTCCGGAATCTACGGCATGGCAGCCCTTTGCTATGAGCTGAGGGGTGAAGCTACAGAACCCGAGATCGATGTGATCCCGGGATTAACAGCCGCAGCATCAGGCGCATCCATCCTGGGAGCGCCACTTACCCACGATTTCGCCATTATCAGCCTTTCAGACAGGCTGACACCCTGGGAAAAGATCGAAGCCAGGCTCAGAGCAGCCTCCGCTGCAGACTTAAGCATAGTCCTTTATAATCCAGTCTCCAAGGGCAGGCCGGATCATCTGAAGAAGGCCTGTGACATCATGCTGGAGAACCTGCCTGAGACCAGGATCTGCGGCATAGCCAGAAACATCGGACGTGAGGGTGAAAGCATGAGGGTCATGACCCTTAAGGAACTGAAAGAAGCTGAGTGCGACATGTTTTGCACCGTTTTCATAGGAAATGCCATGACCAAGGTCATGGGCGATAAGATGGTAACTCCGAGAGGTTACAGAGAGGTCAGCGATGTCAGATAAGATCTGCATTTTCGCAGGCACCAAGGACGGCAGGGAACTGGCGAAGCTTTTGAGCTCCCGGGGACTGCATGTCACGGCCTGCGCCGCAACTGAATACGGAGGAGAACTTCTGGAAGGCGTTCAGGGTCTTATGGTGAAGACTGGCCGCATGGATGAAGATCAGATGGCGGACTTCATGAGAGAGGAGGGCTTCGACCTGGTGATCGACGCCACACACCCTTATGCCCAGATCGTCACCCAGAACATCAAAGCTGCTGCAGCTGATGTCGGCATCGACTATCTGAGGCTGCTCCGGGCGGCAGACCCGGTACCCGGAAACGCTGTCTACGTGAAAGATACTGCGGAAGCTGTAAGCTATTTGTCGGGCACCGCAGGCCAGATCCTCTTAACCACGGGGAGCAAAGAACTCTCAGCCTACAGTAAGATTCCCGGATTCTCAGAAAGGGTCTGGGCCAGGGTCCTTCCCCTGGAAAGTTCACTGAAACAGGCAGAGGAGGCAGGGCTTCCCTCGGGCAGGATAATCGCCATGCAGGGGCCTTTCTCAAAGGAGATGAACCGAGCCATGTTAAATATGACCGGAGCATCATTCATGGTCACCAAGATGTCCGGCAAGATCGGAGGCTTCGGTGAAAAGATGGACGCTGCATTGGAAATGGGCGTTACCTGCGTGGTAGTAGGAAGACCGCCTGAGGAAGATGGCTTTGATTTCGACCAGGTGGTGGATATGGTGGCAGAAAGATATCGCATGACCTGTGAAAAAGAGGAAGAAATGGTAATGGTTAACGAAAACAACTGCATAAAGGATGCCAAAGTGGTGATAGCAGGAATCGGCATGGGAAGCCTTGGCTCCATGACGGGAGACGTTAGGAAGGCCATTGAAGAGGCAGATTGTCTGATAGGTGCCAGCCGCATGCTGGAGACAGCTCGCGAGATCGGCGACCGTCCTTCCTTTAAGGCCATCGCTCCTGAAGCCATAATGGCCGTGATCGAGGAGCATCCCGAGTATGGGAAGTTCTGCGTCCTCATGTCAGGAGACACCGGTTTCTTCAGCGGGACCAAGAAACTTTTGCCGCTCCTTAAGGAGGCTGGAATTGAGTGCGAAGTCCTGCCGGGACTCAGCTCCATGTCATATCTGGCTTCTCGCGTAGGCGAATCCTATGATGGCATCAAAATGGTAAGCCTCCACGGAAGAAGCAGAAATATCGCAGCCGATGTGAGACAGAACGAGAAAGTTCTCTGTCTGGTGGGAGGTGAGGATGGAACCTCGGACCTCATCAGGACCCTCGTAGATAATGGCCTGGGCCATGTGACCGTTCACGTGGGAGAGAGGCTCGGCTACAACAACGAAAAGATAACCACAGCCAGGGCAGAAGCTCTTATGAATGAAAGCTTCGACAGCCTGAGCGCTGTAATTATAGTAAATCCTAAAGCCGGTAAGAAGCTGAACTTCGGTTTTAGAGACAGCGATTTCCAGAGAGGTGGAGACAGCGAGGGAGTGGTTCCCATGACCAAGAGTGAGGTCAGGGCAGCGGTCCTGTCCAAGCTCCAGCTCGAAGAGGATTCCGTCTGCTGGGACATCGGAGCAGGCACAGGCTCAGTGTCAATTGAGATGGCTCTGAACGCTCCTTACGGTCAGGTCTACGCCATCGAAAAGAAGGAAAAGGCTCTGGAACTCCTTAGGGAGAATCTGGTGAAATTCAGCGCAGGGAACGTGATCCCTGTGCCCGGTACCGCACCTGAAGCTCTCATGGATCTTCCGGCACCGACCCACGTCTTCATCGGCGGAAGCTCCGGAAACATGAAGGAGATCATCGATCTGATCTTAGCCAAGAATCCTACAGCCAGGATCATCGCATCCGCCGTATCCCTGGAGACTGTAGGGGAGCTGGCAGCCCTCATCAAGGAGTACGACTTCGCCGACCGCGAAGTGGTCTGCCTGAGCGTGGCAAGAGCCAGAGAGATCGGTAACTACAACCTCATGATGGGACAGAATCCCATTTACATCTTTACCATGCAGGCCGGAGGTCAGGAAGAATGATCTATTCACTTCTGGCCCTAATCATCGGCTTCATTATGGACTTATTCCTGGGGGATCCCAGGAATATTCCGCACCCGGTGGTGATCATAGGAAAACTCATATCATTCCTTGACAGGAACCTGCGCAAAATATTCCCGAAGACTGTTCTCGGGGAGAATCTGGCAGGAGCGCTGCTCTGGATCATCGTATGCGCCTTGTCCTTTGGCGTGCCCTTCGGCATACTTTGGGCAGCGGGCAAGGTCGCCTGGTGGCTCAGACTGGTCATTGAGAGCATCATGTGCTGGCAGATACTGGCGACCAAGTCCTTAAGGACAGAGAGCATGAAGGTGGCGGACGCCCTTAAATACGAAGGGCTGGACGCAGGAAGATATGCAGTGTCCATGATCGTCGGCCGCGATACAGCAAGGTTGGACGAGACCGGCGTCATCAAGGCTACGGTGGAGACCATCGCGGAAAACTCTTCCGACGGCATCATCGCGCCCATGATGTTTGCGATCATCGGCGGAGGGCCACTTGGCATGCTCTACAAGGCCGTGAACACCATGGATTCCATGCTGGGATACGTGGAGGAACCGTACAAAAATATCGGACTGGTGCCGGCAAAGATGGACGACGTCTTTAACTTCATACCAGCCAGACTTTCAGCTTTTCTCATGTTGGGAGCGGGCTTATTTCTCAAGCTTGATGTGAAGAACGGTTGGTACATCTTCAAACGCGACAGGTATAATCACGCAAGCCCCAACTCCGCGCAGACGGAGAGCTGCTGCGCCGGTCTTCTGGATGTGCAGCTGGCAGGGGATGCCTGGTACCACGGAGTCCTTCATAAGAAAAAATACATCGGAGACGATCTTCGTCCCATCGTAATGGATGACATTCCGCTGACCTGTGATCTCATGTATGCCATGGCGGTGCTGGGACTCTTCATCTTTGGAATTATCAAGTTGGCTGTGTGGGTAACCATTTAAACGTATATATCAGGAGAACTTATGCTTTATAAACACAAAAATCCTCACGGAGGAGACATATACGGCGGGGATGATATCAGACTGGACTTTTCTGCCAATACCAATCCCAAGGGCACGCCTCGTGAAGTGATCAGGCAGGCGGCCTTGTCATTGGAACACGCGGATCGGTACCCCGATCCGTACGCCAGGGAGCTTGTGGCCGCCATCGCGGCTTATCACGGCGTGCCCGCGGACTATATACTGATCGGCGCCGGCGCCGCCGAGATGATTTATAGCTACGCTTCTACCTCCAGATTCGCGTCAGCCTTGATGGCGGCGCCTACATTCTCGGAATACGAGATTGCCTTGAGAAGGACCGGCACAAAGGTCCTCCACTGGAACATGAAGGAGGAGACAGGCTTCACCCTTACTAGGGACATCTTCACTGCCATAGAGGTAAACAGACCAAGCGCAGTCTTTATCTGTAACCCTAACAACCCCACGGGTAAACTGGTGGATCCTGAGCTCATGAAAGAGCTGGTACAGTTCACCAAGGAGCGTGATATCAAGCTCTTTGTGGACGAGTGCTTCATGGAGCTTGCCGGCGCTAGATGCGGGGCCTTAGGCGATGTAGATGAGTGTGCGCCATCTTGCGCCGTGAGCCTCATCCCCGAGCTTGAGAATGATCCTCATCTGATCATACTTCGCGCCTTTACGAAGAATTATGGTATGGCAGGACTTAGACTTGGCTATGTGCTCACATCTGACAGCGATCTTCTCTACAGGATGGCCAAGGGCGTGCAGCCCTGGAACCTTTCAACTCCGGCTCAGGCCGCGGGTGTGCAGGCACTTAAGGAGACGGAGTTCCTTAAGGAAAGCGTGAAGCTCATCAGAGAAGAGAAGGCATATCTAAGCGATGGTCTCACAAAGTTGGGCCTTAAGGTCATAGATTCCGACGTGAATTTTTTGCTCTTCAGGGGACCGGAAGATTTGGCTGAAAGCATGAGAAAAGAGGGCATCCTCATCAGGGATTGCTCCAACTACATGGGGCTTGAGCCCGGCTGGTTCAGAGTAGCCGTCAAGCTTCATCATGAAAACGAAGAATTGCTCGGGACCATGGGAAAGGTCCTGGGAAAGGAATAAAAATGGCAAAGAACATCATGATCCAGGGCACTATGTCCAACGTGGGCAAAAGCTTACTTGCGGCTGGGCTCTGTAGGATCTTAAAACAGGACGGCTACAGGGTCGCACCTTTCAAATCACAGAATATGGCGTTGAACTCCTTTATCACCAAGGACGGCTCCGAAATGGGTCGTGCGCAGGTGGTCCAGGCCGAGGCCGCGGGCATCGATCCCGACGTAAGGATGAATCCCATCCTGTTGAAGCCCACCACCGATGTGGGCTCACAGGTCATCGTACTGGGGCAGGTCATGGGAAACATGACTGCCGTGGAATACTACAAGCACAAGAAGGAGCTGGTGCCTTACGTAATTAAGGCATATAACGAGCTGGCCGCAGAAAACGACATCATCGTCATCGAAGGCGCAGGCTCGCCCGCTGAGATCAACCTGAAACAGGAAGACATCGTGAACATGGGCTTTGCCCGCATGGTAAACGCCCCGGTGCTCCTGGCGGGAGACATCGACAGAGGCGGCGTCTTTGCTCAGCTCTATGGCACCGTGGCTCTTCTGGAACCTGAGGAAAGGGCTCTCATCAAGGGCACCATCGTTAACAAGTTCAGAGGAGACAAGGCCATCCTTGAGCCTGGACTCGTTACACTGGAGAAACTCTGCGGAGTTCCGGTAGCGGGCGTTATTCCATACATGCATCTGGATATCGACGATGAAGACAGCCTGACGGAGCGCTTCGACAACCGTTCAGCAGGTGGTCGCCGCTTGATAGATATAGCCGTCATACGCATCCCGAAGATTTCCAACTTCACGGACTTCGCAGCTTTCGACGGTTACGAAAATCTATCCGTTCGCTACGTGGACAGGGTGGCAGACCTGGGTGATCCGGATATGATCATAATCCCGGGAACCAAGTCCACCATCGCAGACCTCAAGTGGCTTAGAGAGAGCGGCATGGAAGCCAAGATCCTTCAGGCAGCCGATCACGACAAGCTGATCTTCGGCATCTGCGGAGGCTATCAGATGCTGGGCCGCTCCGTGGCAGATCCGGAGATGACCGAGGCGGATACCCCTGAGGAGATCAAAGGTATGGGCCTCCTTCCCATCGAGACCGTATTTATCGGCGAAAAGCGCCAGACCCAGACAACCGGTGTGATCCAGGGCGTTTACGGCGAATTGGCATGCCTTAACGGCATGGCCTTCGAAGGTTATGAGATCCACATGGGAAGATCAGGTGAGAATCTGCCGGTGATCGTGAGCATGTCGGATGATCCGGACTGCAACGTCTTCGGAAGCTACATCCACGGAATCTTCGATGCCCACGGAATAGCGGATACCGTGGTGAGAGTTCTTTGCGAGAAGAAGGGCGTAGATCCCTCAGAGCTCGGCACCTTCGACCGGGCAGCCTACAAGGATCAGCAGTACGATCTCCTGGCGGAGCACATGAGGGCTAACCTGGACATGGACCTGATTTACAGGATACTAGATGAACAGAAATAGGATGAAAAAGTGGTCTTTATGATCACTTTTTTTACGTTGCTCCTTTGCCCCGAAAAATTTGCCAAAAGAACTACGTTTTTTGCGAAACAGTAGTACTTTTCGAAGGATTTTAGCTGCAAAAGAGCAAAACCCCCATTTTCAGCCCCGATTTAGCGCAAAAAATAGTACTTTCACCCTTATTAGTTTGCTGAAAGAACCATTTAGTTCTTTGAGCAAACTAATCGCCTAAAAAGAACTATTGACAAATACCCCCTGGGGGTATATACTTGCGATAGTAACATACCCCCCAGGGGTATACCAAAACATAACACACAAGAGGTAACGACATGACAGACAACTGCTGCTGCCGCACCAAAGAGCGCAGCGATAAAGAATTCAAGGATCTCATTAACAGGCTGAAGAGGATCGAAGGCCAGGTGAAGGGCGTCCAGCGCATGCTGGAGGAGAACGCCTACTGCCCGGACATCATGGTCCAGGTGGCTGCCATAAACAGCGCTTTAAACAGCTTTAACAAGGTGCTTCTCGCTGAGCATCTCAAAACCTGCGTTGTGGATGACATCAAGGCAGGCCGCGAGGATACCATAGAGGAGCTGACCGAGACCCTTAAGAAGGTAATGAAGTAATATGGAACAGTATAATGTAACGGGCATGAGCTGCGCGGCATGCAGCGCCCGTGTAGAAAAAGCAGTATCGAAGGTGGAGGGCGTAACTGCCTGCTCCGTAAGTCTCCTCACAAACTCCATGGGAGTTGAGGGAACTGCGTCTCCTCAAGCCATCATCAAGGCAGTTACCGACGCCGGATACGGCGCATCCGTCAAAGGTGCAGGTGCGCAAAAAACTGTCAGCCAATCAGAGAAACTGAAGGCCGAAGAGGAAGCCCTCCGGGACACGGAGACGCCTAAACTCAAGAAGCGCCTAATAACATCGGCGGTGTTTCTCATCATCCTCATGTATTTCAGCATGGGGCACATGATGTGGGGCTGGCCGGTGCCGGATATATTCGAGAATCACGTAGCTCTGGGTCTTTTGGAGCTCCTCCTGGCTCTCATCATAATGGTCATAAACGGCAAGTTCTTTACATCAGGCTTCGGATCCTTAAGGCATGGAGCACCTAACATGGACACCTTGGTTGCTCTCGGATCCACAGCATCCTTCGGATATTCTCTGGTGGAACTTTTTATCATGATAGACGCCATGGGTAAGGGAGATCATGAGACCGTCATGAAGTACGGCATGAATCTCTACTTCGAGTCGGCGGCTATGATCCCGACTTTGATCACCATAGGTAAGATGCTGGAAGCCATGTCCAAGGGTAAGACCACGGACGCCCTGAAGGGCTTGATGAAACTTGCTCCTCAGACAGCCATCAGGCTCAGCCCTGACGGAACTGAGAGAGAAGTTCCCATCGATGATATTATGATCGGAGATGTGGTAGCCGTGAAGCCCGGCGAGAGCATCCCTGTAGACGGCATCATCGTGGAAGGATCCACGGCGGTAAACGAATCTGCGTTGACCGGCGAGAGCATCCCCGTTGATAAAGAAGAAGGAGACAGCGTATCCCAGGCCACCATGAACCAGGCCGGATATATCAAGGTTAGAGCTACTCGTGTAGGGGAGGACACGACCCTTTCTCAGATAATTAAGACCGTGTCGGATGCAGCTGCCACCAAGGCGCCAATAGCAAGGATCGCAGACAAGGTAGCAGGAGTCTTCGTTCCGGTGGTAATGGGTATTGCACTCGTCACCATGGCAGGATGGCTCATAGCGGGCAAGGAGTTCGGCTTCGCCATAGCTCGCGCCATCTCAGTTCTGGTCATCAGCTGCCCCTGCGCTCTGGGACTTGCCACACCCGTTGCCATTATGGTAGGTAACGGCGTAGGCGCCAAGAACGGCATCCTTTACAAGACAGCAGCCTCCCTGGAATCTCTGGGACGCACTCAGGTCGTGGCCCTGGACAAGACCGGTACAATAACAGAAGGCGAGCCCAAGGTAACGGATATCATCCCTCTTAACGGAATGGAGCAGGAGGAATTCCTGAAGGTAGCAGCCTCTCTTGAAAAGAAGAGCGAGCATCCTTTGGCTAAGGCCATAGTGACCAGAGCTGAAGGCCTTGACATAGACGAAGTCACTGACTTCACAGCGCTTCCCGGAAACGGCATAAGGGCTACAGGAACCCAGGGTGAGAAGCTCCTTGCGGGCAACCTTAAGTTCATAACCAAGTATGTTGATATCACTGATGACATAAGAAACCGTGCTGACAAGCTTTCAGAGGAGGGGAAGACGCCTCTTCTGTTCTTAAAAGATTCCCAGCTCCTGGGTATCATCGCTGTAGCGGATACCATCAAGCAGGACTCCGTGGAAGCCATCGCTCAGCTTAAGAAGATGGGCATATATGTTGCCATGATCACGGGAGACAATTTCAAGACGGCATCTGCCATAGCAGAGCAGGCCAGGGTGGATCAGATCTACGCCGGCGTGCTTCCTGAAGAGAAGGCCGGCATCATAGAGAAACTCAAAGCCTGTGGCAAGACCGCCATGGTGGGAGACGGCATAAACGATGCGCCGGCCCTTACCACAGCAGATACCGGCATCGCCATCGGAGCCGGAGCGGATGTGGCCATAGACGCAGCGGACGTGGTGGTCATGAAGAGCACCCTTACAGACGTGGTGGCTGCCATCAGGATGAGCAGGGCGACCATAAGGAATATCCATGAGAATCTGTTTTGGGCCTTCTTCTATAACGCCATCTGCATTCCTTTGGCCATAGGGCTTTTCGGCATAGCACTCCAGCCCATGTATGGGGCAATGGCCATGAGTTTGTCCAGTTTCTGCGTCTGCATGAACGCTTTGAGGCTGAATCTGGTGAAACTCTACGATCCAACTCACGACAGAAAAGGCAAACCCGCGGATCTCAATCCTCTGTACGAGGAAGCCATAAATAAAGCAAATGATGATTTAAATAACAAGGAGGATAATCTAATGGAAAAAACTATCAAAGTTGAAGGTATGATGTGCATGCACTGCGAAGCTACAGTCAAGAAGGCTCTTGAAGCCATCGACGGAGTTGAGTCAGCCGTTGCTTCTCACGAAGCAGGAACCGCTGTAGTACAGCTTTCCAAGGATGTAGCTGATGAAGTGCTCACCAAGGCCATCGAAGATAAGGATTACGAAGTAAAGGGAATCGAATAATCACATCGATCAATTGCCATGAAACAGAATCTTCATACCCACACTACCTTTTGTGATGGTAACAATTCAATATCGGAGATGATAAGTTCGGCACTCCATAAGGACTTCGACGTTCTGGGGTTCAGCGGCCACAGTTTCACTTACTTCGATAAGAGCTACTGCATGAGTGAAGAGGAGACTCTTCAGTACATCGAGGGAGTCAATAGCGCTAAGGAATTTTTCATAAAAGATCCGGAAAGGGCAGCTAATTTTTACGCCTACGACATGGATTACAGGAAGCCTTTGAGGATATATCTTGGCGTGGAGCAAGATCTCTATTCAGACAAGCCGGCCTTAAGAAAGCCTCGGGGCATCTTCAACCCTGGAACTCCAGAAGGAGTCTATGATTACATCATCGGCTCCACCCACGCTTTCAGGCTCAACTGGAATGAACTGGAGTACTACGTCAGGGACCTTCATAAATACAGGGAGCCTGATCTTAACGGAGTGACAGATTCTGATGACGGCGTATATCTCTATGTGGATTACAGCCTTGAAGCCATGGAATGGGCCATAGCTAACATCTTCAAAGGAGATCCGCTGACCTTTGCCGAGTGGTACTTCCTGGATGAAGGCCACATAGTGGATGAAACGGACTGCGATATAGTAGGGCATTTCGATCTTCTTACGAAGTTCAACGAGCAGAAGAAGCTTTTCGATGAAACGTCACCGCGCTTTAAGAGATCCCGAGATCACGCCTTGGAAATGATCTTCAGGAGTTTCAAAGCTAAGGGCAGGACGCCCATCTTCGAGATCAACACCGGCGCCATGGCAAAGGGTTACAGAACTACTCCTTATCCGTCTCAGGAGACCCTCGGCCTCATCCGGGAGATGGGCGGAAGGATCGTGATCAATTCCGACTGCCACAGGGCAGAACTTCTGGACTATTGCCTAGAAGAGGCAGAACATTACGCCTTGAGCACAGGCTTCAAAAGAATTGAAGGAGATTTCTTAATATTTGAGTAAGCCTAAGGCCTGATAATTGAGCAGATTATCAGGCCTTATTTCTTGAACAATCATATAATATGTGATATACTGACTATGTATGTAATGAAGCGCCATCTGGCGCAAAAAATGACTATAGGAGGCATAATATTATGCAGCTTCTCGAAAGAGTAAAACATTGTAATGGCTGCGCAGCCTGCGTGGTTCCATGCAAGCATAACGCAGTGAAACTTTTTGAAAGAGATTCTGAGGAAGCTAAGGAGCTTCTTTCCAAACATCCCGATAAACATCATCCTGAGGGAAAGAAGAAGGTAGCCATCGTTAACGAAGGAGCCTGCGACAGATGCAACGCCTGCGTGCTTTTCTGTCCCATCTTCAATCCTGTGGAACTGCCTGAATTCGAAGACTGGTATGAATACGATCCCGCCTTTGATGAAAGGGATATGCCCAAGTATTATCGTGAGACCATGAGAATGGCCAGGGCAGGTAAGCATACGGAGTTCGTAGGAACACTTTGTCAGATCGCGGCTCTTAAGTCCTTAAACGGCGACAAGATCCCGCAGAATCTCATTCTTAAACCGCTTCTTTGCACTAAGGAAAAGCAGGACAGCGAGCCCTGCTGCAGTGAATGTATTTTTTATTAATAGTTTATGTTAAGACCGATAATTGAAATAACCAAAGAGATGAGGGAAGTATTCTCCCACTATGAGCTAACCAAAAAGGAGCTCAAGAGGACCGAAGAACTCATCGATAAAATTGAAAATCAGAAGATAACCATTTCCGTCATAGGCCAGTTCAAGCGCGGCAAGAGCATGCTGGTGAACTCCATCCTGGGGGATAAGATCCTGCCCATCGGAATCGTTCCTGTTACAGCCGTTGTCACCACCATTGAATATGGTGAGAAGGCCGCTACAGTCAGATTCGACAATGGCATTATCAAGGAGATACCCTTCGAGGATATGGCTGAATACATCAACGAGCAGTCCAACACCGACAATCATCTGGGAGTTAGACAGGTGGCAGTCTACAGCCCTTCAGATTTCCTTCAGGGCGGCATAACCCTGGTGGATACTCCGGGTGTAGGATCAGTTCATCAGAAAAATACCGACGAAGCCTATGCTTTCGTTAAGGAATCCGACGCCGTCATCTTCATGCTTTCCGTGGACAGCCCTATAAACCAGATCGAGGTGGAATTCCTTAAGAACGCCAAAGAATTCGCATCCAAGTTCTATTTCGTGGTGAACAAGATCGACACCATAGACAATGATGATCTCAATGACTATATGGCATACTGCACGGATCTCATTAAGAGATTAATGGATGTGGATAACATTCAGATCTTCGCCGTAAGCGCTAAGAAGAATATAGGCGTGGAAGAATTGAAGGCAGCCGTAAGACACGATTGCGAGACCACGGTTCGCGAGATCATCGAACAGTCCGCCGGACTTAAGATGAAGGATATCGGAGCTTCAGCCCTCTCACAGATCATGCTCTACAGGACGACCC
Source organism: Bacillota bacterium (assembly GCA_017394515.1). Lineage (GTDB taxonomy): Bacteria > Bacillota > Clostridia > Peptostreptococcales > Anaerovoracaceae > RUG754. Next base: position 40,571 of record JAFPXY010000018.1, read on the forward strand.
TTCAGATGACGGGCAAGCAGTTCGAGTTCACCTTTGATGAGCTCTCCAAGACCTTCGATGACTTAAGAAAGGAAGCCGAGGATTACTGTGAGCACTTCCGCTCCAATCCGAAGATGCTGGAAGCCAAGCTGAACGACATCAAGAATAAACTTTCCTATGAAGTGTCCAGACTTTTCAGAATAGATTACTACTACGACATTTCGTCCGTAGACTTCTACAGAGGAGGCAAGGTGGATGAAGAGGGAAGGCGCGACTTAAGAGAAGACTTCATGAAGGCTGTGAACGACATCTTCAGTGAATTGGAGAATACCATAAAGTCCGTTTTCATGTTCAAGGAAGAGAACACCTTTACAGTAACCCAGAGAATCTATGACGTGAACAAGCTTACGAGAAGGCTGATCCGTTTGAGGACTGAACTGGAGCGCACTCCAAAGGAACAGGCAGCGATCGACGCCAATCGCAAGCCCGAGTTCAAACCGGTAAACTGCGACTGATAGTTGTAAAAGGAAACCTAAAATGGCAGATCAAAAATCCACAAAAAAGAAATACGTGAAGGCAAGCCGCCTGGTATGGTGGTTCTTTGTAGGCATTGTGGCCAGATTGTTTTTGAAGCTGAAACTTCACACGGCCTATGACCGCACGGGCTTCGAGGATCTCATGAAGAACGGTGGACCGGCTCTGGTGATATCATCCCATATTTCCAACCTGGACTTCCTGTTTTCAGGTGTGTTCCTCTATCCCAACGTGGTGACTTTCGTAGGCAGCCATCATTTCACTACCAATAAGATCACGAACTTCTTTATCAAGTACAGCCACGCCATCCCTAAGAAGATGTTTTGCGCAGATGTGAGCACCATCATAAGCATAATGCGCGCCAAGGAAGCCGGACAGATCATCGTGATCTATCCGGAAGGCAGGCTCACATGTTCAGGGCACTCCGTGCAGCTTACCGAAGGAACAGCGGAACTGGCGAAGAAACTGGGAGTTGACGTTTACTACCTTCATCAGGATGGCGCCTATAAATCAGTTCCCAAGTGGGGCGGTCTCAAGTTCCGTCCCGGTAAGATCGTCGTCCATGGAGGCAAGCTCTTCTCCAAGGAAGAACTCAAGGAACTCTCCATCGAAGAGATAAAGCAAGGCATGAAGCAGGCCATCTACCACGATGAAGATAAGCTTCTGGAGGACGTGACATATAAGTGTAAAGCACCTGCCAAGGGCCTCGATGGTATCCTCTACAGATGCCCGGTTTGCAACGAGGAATTCAAGATGTCTTCCGAAGGAACGACCTTAAAGTGCGAAGCTTGCGGATCTTCCTGGGAGCTGGATAACAAGTACGTGCTCCATGGACCGGTCTTCGACCATATAAACGCTTGGTACGACTGGCAGGAGCAGGTCCTCGATCTGGATGAGACCATAGACAGCAATGTAAAGGTAGCAACACCCGGCGAGGATGGCCTCCTCGTAAAGGATGCGGGTCATGGAAGACTCAAGGTGGACAGGGAGAGCATAAGTTTCTCCGGCGAAGTTCTGGGGGAACCTCTGGAATTCTCAGAGAAGACTTCCATAGTGAGCGCATTCCCGGCGTCGGTGGCGGATCACGTATCCATGTATTCCAAGAGAGTGCTTTACTATTTCTATCCGGAGCCTGATAAGAAGGCCACCGTCAAGTGGGTTCAGTATCTGGATAAGGTGACCAAAGAGAGAAACGAAAAACAGGAGAAATAAATTTTGGAAATTTTTTGCAGGAATTTCTGTGGGGCATGCAACTTTTTTGCGGTAGTTCCTGTATATGAGATATAAGACACAAAACATCAAACATTCGGGGGTGAACCAAATGAAGAAAGGATTATTGATCAAACTGACGACACTGATGCTGTCCATGGCGCTTATCTTTACCATGGCTGTACCGGGCATGGCCTTCGGCGCGACATCAACCAAGGCACCTGCTACGCCTAAGATCACCAGCATCAGCACATCCTTAAACACCGTGACCATCAAATGGAGCAAGGTGAGGGGGGCAGATTTTTACAAGGTCTTTAAGAGGACCACGACCAAGGAGTGGAAGTATCTGAAATCAGTGAAGAAGACTTCCGCCAATAAGAAGAAATACTCCAATACGGTGAAGTATAAGCTCAAGGTCACAAAGGACGGAAAGAGATATAAGGTATATGTAAGGAAATATATCTACAAATATAAAGTACTTAAGAAGACCACCAAGAGGACCTACACCTTCAAGGGCAAATACAACAAAAGATACACCTTTGTAGTGAAGGCTCACAAGGATAAGAAATACAGTAAATACTCTAAAGCAAAATCCATAAAGACCGAAAAGAAGCCACAGGGCGAGATCGTATATCCGCCTGAAGACGATGATCCCGACGACTGGGATAGAAATAAGGAAGCAGAGTATGTAGAGATCCTTCAGGATGACATGGGAGAGACTACCCAGAACGTAAGGATCGCAGCTTTCGAACTCTATAAGAAGCTCGCTTGGGAAAGCATCGAAAAGGGCGAAAACAACATGATCAGCCCGGTATCATTCTTTGCGGCTATGGGCATGCTGGAGAACGGAGCTAAGGGTGAGACCTTAGCTGAGATCGAAGCTGCTTTCAAGAATAATATCGAGGACTTCAACAACTGGTTTAATACCTGGTACAAGCTGGCAGAGCTCAAGGGTAAGACACTGAAGCTGGCAGATTCCGTCTGGGTAAGAGATGACGATAAGCTCGTTGTGGTCCAGGATTTCCAGGACAAGATCCAGCAGCTCTACATGGCTCAGTTCTTCAAAGAACCCTTCGACGAGACTACTGTCAAAAAGATCAACGACTGGGTTTACGAGCACACCGATCAGATGATCCCCAAGGTCGTGGAAAATCTTTCAAAGGATACGGTCATGGCTCTCATTAACGCCACCTGCTTCAGAGGAAAGTGGCAGGAGCCCTTCCATGAGGAAGCTACCATGAAGGATAAGCCTTTTACCAGAGAAGACGGAACCGTGGATAAGGCAGACATGATGAGATCCAGCGAGGGCAGATACTTTGAAAATGACTTCGTGACAGGCACCTTCAAATACTATAGAAAAGGCTACAAGATCATGTTCCTTCTTCCTAAGGAAGGAGTGAGCGTTAAGGATGCTCTGGAGAATCTAAAGGAGGACGACCTCTACAAGCTTGAGAAGGGCGCCAAGAGCTGTACAGTCAACTTGACTGTTCCGAAGTTCAACTTCGACTATACCGCTCCTGACTCCATCGGAGCTCTTAAAGATATGGGCATCAACAAAGTGTTTGACGGAGATCTGGCAGATCTTTCCGATATGGCCAGCTATGATGAAGGAAGAGAGAATCTCTACGTCACCAACATCATCCACAAGACACACATCGATCTTCACGAAAAAGGTACTGACGCTGCTGCAGTTACAGCCATCTTGATCGACAAGGCTACTTCAGCTCCTGATCAGGAGTTCAAGGAAGTGACCCTTGACAGACCTTTCATCTTCGTGATCAGCGATAACGCTACAAGCACTCCTATCTTCATGGGAACCGTTCAGAGCATTGGTTAATATACTTTAAATGAATATATAATGCCGCATCGGGGATAAACCGGTGCGGTAATTTTTTGCGCCTGCTTAATATTGACATATGTCGAAAACAGAGTTAATATAATAATTGACATATGTCAGAAAGGAGTCCCTATGCCTAGACCAACAAGATGCCGCAGAATCGAAAAGCTTCCGGAATACCGTAGCTTTTCTCCCGATGATAAAGCAGATGCAGAAAGTGTCAGCATGACAATAGACGAATATGAAGCTCTCAGGCTTTTGGACTGTGAAGGGCTGACCCAGGAAATGTGTGCCATGAAGATGAACATTTCCAGGACCACCGTCACAGCTATTTACGATTCCGCCAGAAAGAAGGTAGCAGATGCCCTTGTTAACGGCAAGCGCATTCTGATAACCGGAGGATGCTGCGAATTCGGGCCGGTGCATATGGACCAGAACATAATTGAGAAAGGAAGTAATATCTTGAGAATTGCAGTTACTTACGAAAACGGACAGATCTTCCAGCATTTCGGTCATACGGAACAGTTCAAACTGTACGATGTGGAAGATGGAAAAATTGTTAATGAGCAGATCATCAGCTCTAATGGAAGCGGTCACGGCGCTTTAGCTGGTCTTTTGATGGCGGCTGATGCGGATTGCCTTATCTGCGGAGGCATAGGCATGGGAGCCCAGATGGCTCTTGCTGATGCCGGAATCAGGTTGTTTGCCGGCGTCCATGGTTCTTGTGATGCGGCAGCGCGGGCTCTGGCTGAAGGCATGCTTCAGTATGACCCCAACGCTCGTTGTGATCATCATGGTCATCACGAGGGAAATTGCGGTCATTCGGGATGTGGCGAGAACAAGTGCCACGAGAACTGATGAAGTCCTTGCAAAAAAATAAATACATGCTACAATAATAAAGATTGCAAATATATAAGAAAGGAAAGCTCGGATTCACCGAGCTCGTGTATGTTATGAATAAACAATCAAACGTTAAGAAACTTATCGGAGTAATCAGCGGCAAGGGTGGAGTAGGTAAGTCATCCGTTACTTCCATGCTTGCAGCTGCTACAAAGAAACAGGGATATAAGGTAGCTATACTCGATGCTGACCTCACCGGACCTTCCATCCCTCAGGCTTTCGGTATCGATGATAAAGCTTACGGTACTGAAGAGGAGATCTGGCCCGTTCTTTCCAAAGGCGGCATCAAGGTAATCAGCATCAACTCAGTGCTTGAAGACGTGACAGATCCTGTTATCTGGAGAGGACCTCTCCTTGCGGGAGTTATCGATCAGTTCTGGAACAATGTAATCTGGGAAGATATCGACGTGATGTATGTGGACATGCCTCCCGGAACCGGTGATGTAGCTCTTACTGTATTCCAGAGCCTTCCTCTGGACGGCATCGTAATCGTCACATCTCCTCAGGAACTGGTTTCCATGATCGTGCAGAAGGCCGTAAAGATGGCTCAGATGATGAACATTCCCATCATCGGTATCGTTGAGAACATGAGCGTCTTCACCTGTCCTGACTGCGGCAAGAAGCATCACATCTTCGGCGAATCTCATGTTAAGGAGATCGCATCCCAGTACGGAATCACTGAAGTTGCAGAACTTCCTCTGGACATGGCAGTAGCTAAGGCCATGGACGAGGGAACCATCGAGTTCATCGATCGTCCTGAGCTGGATTCACTGGTAGTTGAATGCCTTAACGCTGACAATCCGGACAAGCATGACGGCTATCCCGAACCTCCGGAAGGATGCACTCACGACTGCTCATCCTGCGGAGTGGAAGGCTGCGGTTCCAGACAGTAAGCGCAAAAAATAGTTTAGCAAATCTACACATTTGTAACACAAAAACTGTAACTTTACGGCTTAAAGTATTATCGTAAAAACTTTAAGGAGTATTTCATGTTTGGATATGTACTTGTAAACAAACCGGAACTGAAAATTAAAGACTTTGAATTATACAGGGCATATTATTGCGGCATCTGTCATGCACTTAAGGAGAACTATGGCTTTACCGGCAGGATGACTCTGAACTATGACATGACTTTTTTGGCGTTGCTTCTGTCAGATCTTTATGATAAGGAAGATTGCGATTACAGCGTGAGATGCATGGCGCATCCCGCTCAGAAGCATCCTGAGAAGAGAAATGAGTTCAGCGAATACTGCGCGGATATGTGCGTCTTCCTCTCATACTATAAGGCGGAAGATGACTGGGCTGACGAGCACACCTTCAAGGGTGGAAGTGCAAGGGCGCTTCTTAAGGGCAAGGCTGACAAGGTAAGGCAGAAATATCCGGAGAAGACTGCTAAGATTGAGAAGCAGTTGGATATGCTTAAGATAATGGAGACCGCAGGAAACGTTCCTTTGGATAAGGCAGCAAAGGCTTTCGGAGATATCATGGGCGAGATTTTTTGCTATGCTGATGATATCTGGAAGGAAGACATGTACAAGGTGGGCTTCTATTTAGGAAAGTTCATCTATCTGTTGGATGCCTATGAAGATATCGAAAAAGATCTCAAGAATGGCGTCTACAATCCCTTTAAGGAGATGTATGACAGGGCAGAGGAGACCGGAAACTTCGACGAATTCGACGAGCAGGTGCAGGATTTCCTCATGATGATGATCAGCGAATGCACCGATGCCTTTGAGAGACTTCCTCTCATCGAAAACGTAGAGATCATGAGAAATATTCTTTACTCTGGAGTCTGGGTAAGATTCGCCAACTCCAAGGAAGCTAGACTTAAAGAAAGGACGAAGGATGGATCCATATAAAGTATTAGGGGTAAGCCCCAATGCCACAGAAGAAGAGATCAAAAAAGCCTACAGGACCCTTAGCCGTAAATATCATCCCGACGCGAACATCGGAAACCCTAACCAGGCAGAGTATGAGGAAAAGTTCAAGGAAGTACAGCAGGCCTATAAGACCATCATGGATATCAGGTCCGGCAAGGCTCAGGATCCGTACAACCAGGGCGGATTTGGTCAGGGTGGATTCGATCCCTTCGGTTTCGGTGGCTTCTACCAGCAACAGCAGAGACAGCAGACTCAGGAGGAACAGTATCTGAGATCCGCACTCAATTACATGAACGGTGGATACTATAGAGAAAGCCTCAACGTCTTGAACGAGATTCCTCAGGACAAGAGAAGAGGCTTGTGGTACTACTATAGCGCCTACGCTAATTACAAGGTAGGCAATAACATGACAGCCATCGAGCATGCCAAGGTTGCCTGTGAATTCGAGCCTAATAACTTCCAGTACAGACAGCTTCTGAACGTCTTAACGGGAAGAGAGACCAGATACCAACAGAGATCTCAGCAGTATGGCGGTAATCCCACCATGCAGATGCCAAACTATTGTGCGAGGACGGCCATGGCCTTCCTTTGCATGAGTATGTGCTGCGGTGGAGGTTACGGTATGCCACTCATTTGCTGCATCTAGTGTTACAGATAAAAATTAAATCAATTGCTTTCATCAGCGTACTTCAGCTTCAGTTTAATGATGCGGAGTACGCTTTTGTTTAGGCGTTTTTCGGAGATGGTGCCATCCTTGACGGCATTCAGAACTCCGTTATACGCGTTCACAAAATTGACAGGGCAGAGGAGGATATCACAGCCGGCACGGAAGGATTTGACCGCGGCGGTAGCTGAATCATACTTGCTTGAAACTGCAGCCATGTCAAGAGAATCCGTGGTCACGATGCCTTTGTAACCGAGCTCGCTTCTGAGTTTTTTGTTGATCATGATATTGGAAAGTGAGGCCGGTGCGATATTGCTGTCCACTCCGGTGCAGCGGATGTGGGATGCCATGATCATGTCCGTATTCTCAAAATTATATACGAAGGGCACTAATTCAAGTTTCTTAAGTTTGGCCCAGCTCTTAGTGACCTTTACGGTCTGTTTGTGAGTATCTTCACTAGTATTTCCATGGCCAGGGAAGTGCTTGATAGCGGTCATTATTCCTTGCTCGTGGAAGCCCTTGATGGTTGAAGCAACCATTTTCTTCACAAGGTCCGGATCGGCTCCGAAGGAACGATCGCCTATGACAGTATTCTTTGGGTTGGTGAAACAGTCGGCCACAGGCGCCAGATCCAGGGTGAAGCCATATTCCTTAAGGTATGCGCCAATCTTCATGCCAACGTTCTTAGCCTTGGAAGTCTTGCCGGTATTTCCTATGGCGAGCATGCTTTTGAACTTGGGAACATCGAAGTTGGAATTGTGGGCAATCCTGGTGACGCGTCCGCCTTCCTCGTCAACTGCGATAAAGATAGGAATACCCAGATCATCATAAGAAGCATTGGTAAGAGCCTTGTTGAATTTCTTTATCTGGCTTGGGGTCTTAATGTGGCGATCGAACATGATGACGCCGCCCAGGTTGTACTTGGTGAGTTTCTTTTTCATCTCAGGCGTGAGCTTGGTAATGGAGCTTCCGCCGTTCTGAATGGCGTCAGGGGATACCATGAAGAGCTGGCCGACTTTCTCTCTAAGTGTCATGCCATTCATTATCTTCTTGGCCTGAGCCTCATAGTCATCAGCAGTCGAAGAAGTGGCTGCAAAGGCAGATGTAGCAGTCAGGCTCAGTATAAGAACCATCGCCAAAATGATGGCAGTAAATCTTTTCATAGCTAATTTCTCTTGGTTAAATATCGGATTAATTTTTACCATATTTTAATATGGTTCGACGCTAAAATCAAGTCAACCTCAAGGAAATAGCACATTTCTTTTGCATTCACCATATGTTATATGTTATAATATAATGTCAAAATTTTTGATTTCGGAGGATATTTATGAAGGGCGTAGTGCTTGATGGATATACGGTTACTCTTAAGGACTTAAACTGGCAGCCTGTTAAGGAACTTGTTGATGACCTTAAGGTTTATGACAGGACAGCACCTGATGAGGTCATCGAAAGGATAGGGGATGCTGACTTCGTCTTCATCAATAAGATAAAGATGACGAAGGAGATCTATGATGCCTGCCCGAACCTTAAGTTCGTAGGTGAACTGGCAACAGGTTATGATAATGCCAACAAGGCTGAAGCTGAGGCACATAAAGTTGCTCTTTGTAACGTTCCTGCATATGCCACGGAGCCCGTCGCTCAGCATACCATAGCGCTCATCCTGGAGATCACCAATAATGTTGGATATTATACATCTGCCATCCATGACGGAGCTTGGGTGAGATCCAATGACTTCACCTTTATCGACAGACCTTTGATCAGACTTAATGGCATGAGCCTTGGAATCATAGGATATGGCGCCATAGGGAAGCGTGTGGCACAGCTTGCTGAAGCTTTCGGCATGAAGATCAATATTTATAGCCGCGACCCGGAAGCTGCCATCAGATCAGACATTGTCACTCTGCACTGCCCGGCAACTCCTGAGAACACAGGATTCGTTAATAGAGAGTTTTTTGCTAATATGAAGGATGGAGCTATCCTCATCAATACCGCAAGGGGTGCTTTGGTAAACGAAGCGGATCTGGCGGAGGCTTTAAGATCGGGCAAACTGAGCGCAGCCGCAGTGGATGTGGTAAACGGTGAACCTCAGAGAGCAGACAGCCCCCTTATCGGAGCACCAAACTTATACATGACACCGCATCTGGCATGGTCAGATAAAGAAGCGAGACAGCAGATAATAGACGTTACAGCAGCCAATCTCAGAAGTTTTTTGGAAGGCGGAAGCCTTAACAGGATAGTATAAAATGGACAGAACGATAGTACTTTCGACACATAATAAAGGTAAATTAAGAGAGTTTGAAGGCCTGGCCAAGAGATTGGGCCTTAAGATAATCACCAGAGATGAAGCCGGCATTCCCCATGATTTCGATGTGGTAGAGGACGGTACAACATTCGAAGAGAATTCCTACAAGAAGGCTTATGAAGTCATGAAGATGTGCGGCCTTCCCACCATGGCAGATGACTCAGGCCTCATGGTGGACGCCCTTGACGGGCGCCCCGGAGTGTATTCATCAAGGTATGGCGGAGTGGAAGGAGATGCTGTCAGGAATTACACCAAGCTGCTTCAGGAACTGGAGGGCCTGATCTGGGATGAGCGCAAGGCTCATTTCACCACGGTGATCACCCTTATCTATCCTGACGGAGAGACCATAGTGTCCAAGGGTGAATGCCATGGACACATCACCGAAGAACCCAGAGGAAGCCAGGGCTTCGGCTATGATCCGGTATTCATGGCAGAAGGATTTGATAAGACCTTCGGTGAACTGGGACCTGAGATCAAAAACGGAGTAAGCCATAGAGCCAAAGCACTTGAAGAACTTGAAAGGATCCTGGAAGACCGGGAAGAGAAATGAACCTCAACTGGAACTGGAGAAACAGTCTTAAAAAGTTAAAAGAGATCATCGTCATGTGCTATGACCATCTGGGAGATCCGTATTATCAGGGTTCGGCGGCAACTATCGCTTACTTCTTATTCCTAAGCATATTGCCCATCGTGATCCTGGCATCCCAGGCCTTGGGCCTGTTCTCCCTCTCCATAGAGACGATATTAAAGTGGGCGGAGATCAACGTTTCAGGAGATGGCTTCGAACTGCTTCAAAGTCTTTTGAAGCATAAGTCTACGGGAACTAACAACTTGATCCTGGCGGCTGTAGCTTTATGGGCTGCTTCCCGCGCCAATATCTATCTGGTCAGACTGGCTAATTACACCTTCTACGATGGAGCCATCGTGGGAAAGGGTTACGTCAGGGACAGGGTTAGATCCCTGGTCACGGTCGTGATAGCGCTCGGAACCTTCATCATATCGTTGGTAATCCTGGTATACGCGCCCATATTCCTTGAGAAGGTTTTCAAGTCATCAGATTTCCTCTACGCCATAGGAGAAGTATGGTTGGCCATGAGGTGGCTTGTGGTACTGGGACTTTACTTCCTGGTAATATCATTGGTGTTCTATTTCCTGCCTTCATGGAGACTGAATTATGTGGACATCATTCCGGGAAGCATATTCACCGCCATTGGACTTATCATAGTTTCCATAGGATTTAACGCCTACGTATCCTTCAGTACGGATTACGACCTTCTGTACGGGTCCTTTGCCAACGCCGTGGCCATCATAATCTGGTTCTGGGCCATAGGCTGGGTCATGGTCATAGGTATAATCTTCAACCGAGTATGGTGGGCAGTGAGAACCAAAAATCAGCTTCCGATACCTGAAGACGTAATAAGCAAAAGAAATCCTACCGGACTTTTTTAAAGAAAACGCAAATGAATCCTTGAAAGAGGGAGTTCTTTGTGTTAAAATAATTGTTCGAACAGGTTAAATATTTTGGAGAGATAGTATGAACCTTAATAAACATCCCGGTAAATTATTTATAATATCCGGACCTTCCGGAGCAGGCAAGGGAACCATCGCCAACCGCATCCTCGAAGAGACCAATCTGGAGTTTTCGGTCTCCATGACCACCAGGAAACCCAGAGATGGTGAGATAGACGGAGTCCATTATTATTTTGTTGAAGAAGAGGACTTTGTAAGGAATATCGAACTCGGCGGCTTCCTTGAGCACGCTCAGGTTTATGGAAACCGTTATGGCACGCCCAAACAGGCCATATTGGACAGACTTGAGAAGGGCATAGATGTGCTCCTGGATATCGAGATGCAGGGCGCTCTCCAGATCAAGGAGAACTATCCTGACGGAGTGTTCATCTTTATCCTGCCGCCATCCTTAAGTGAATTAAGAAAGAGGCTGACAGGACGTGGCACCGAATCTCCGGAAGCCATAGAGATGAGGCTCAGCAATACCTTAAAGGAACTTACATACGTTGACAAATACGATTATCTGGTGGTGAACGGCGAGTTGGAAGAAGCGGTGAACCGTGTGAAGTCCATCATAATCGCAGAACACTCCAAGGTGATAATGACACCTGAAGAATTAGTTAGAGAATATACAGAAGGAGAGGAAGAGTAATGTTATATCCATCCATCAATGAGATAAGAAAGAAAGCAGATTCAAGATACACACTGGTTATCCTGGCAGCCAAGCGTGCCAGAGACATCATCGATCACAAGCCCATCCTTTCGGATTGTGAGATCGACAGACCTGTATCCATTGCGGCTCATGAGATCGCAGAGGATCTGATCACATACAAGAGAGAAGAAAATTAACTCTTTACAAACCGGGAGATTATTGATATAATTTCCAGGTGAATTTCATATACAGACGGTGAAGGAACCAGTAGCGTAGTGTAAGACCCTTACAGAGAGCCGCTCCGTGCATTTTTTGCGGGCTGAGAGAGCGGTGGTGAAGCTATAGTGAATATCACTCCGGAGTCTGACATTCTTTTGAGAGGCGGCTTTGATTGAAGCTCGCAATTAGGGTGGTACCGCGGTTTATGATCGTCCCTAGGCTATTAGGGACGTTTTTATTGTGTTAAAAGGCTGCGTAAGCGGCATAGCATACATAGATAATTTATTTTTGAAAGGATCAATTAATGTTTAGGAATTTGAACGATGCACCGGTCAAGGACGTGCAGAATGAACAGGTAAAAGAGTGGAAGAGGATCGACCTTCTCCATAAGTGCGAGAGCGAGAGAGAGGGAAGCACTCCCTTCATCTTCTTTGAGGGACCTCCGACAGCTAACGGCAAGCCTGGCATCCATCACATGATGGCAAGAACACTTAAGGACTCCGTTAACCGTTATAAGACCATGCAGGGCTTCCAGGTAAAGCGTAAAGGCGGCTGGGACACCCACGGCCTTCCCGTAGAGATCGAAGTTGAGAAGCAGCTTGGTTTCAACGGCAAGCAGGATATCGAGGAGTACGGCATCAAAGCCTTCAATGAGAAGTGCCGTCAGTCTGTATTCAATTATCTGGAGCAGTGGACAGAGATGTCAGACCGTATGGCTTACATGGCTGACATGGACAATCCTTACATCACTCTCGACAACAACTATATCGAGACCGGTTGGTGGATCATGAAGCAGGCCTTCAACAAGGATCTGGTTTATGAAGGATATAAGATCCTGCCTTATTGCCCGAGATGCGGAACGGGACTCGCTTCCCACGAAGTAGCTCAGGGCTACAAGATGGTAAAGGTAAATACACTTACCTGCAAGTTCAAGAAGGTCGGAACTGACAACGAATACTTCCTGGCATGGACGACCACACCCTGGACATTGATCTCAAATACAGTTCTCACCGTTGGTCCTGACATCGATTACGTCAAGGTACTCATGAAGTCCGGTGATAACGAAGGAAATATCTTCTATCTGGCAAAGAATCTTGCTTCCAAGGTTCTTGGCAAGGAAGAGTACGAAGTTCTCGAAGAACTCAAGGGATCCGACATGGAGTACTGGGAATATGAACAGCTCATGCCCTGGTGCGAGGTTCCCGCAAACAAGAAAGCTTTCTTTGTGACCTGCATGGATTACGTTTCCATCGAGGATGGTACCGGTATCGTTCATACCGCTCCCGCTTTTGGTGAAGACGACTATCAGTGCGGCGTTAAATACGATCTTCCCGTATTCCAGCCCGTAGACGAGAAGGGCGAGTTCACCGTAACTCCTTGGAAGGGTCACTTCGTAATGGAAGAGGGCCTGGACGTTGAGATCATCAAATGGCTCGGCGACAAGATCTATAAGAAAGAGAAGATGGAGCATAACTATCCTCACTGCTGGAGATGCGACACTCCTCTCGTTTACTACGCAAAAAAATCCTGGTACATCGGAATGTCCAAGCTGAAGGATCTCCTTGTTGAGAATAACGCAACAGTAAACTGGTATCCTTCATATGTCGGAGAGAAGCGCTTCGGAAACTGGCTTGAAGAGGTCAAGGACTGGGCTATCTCCAGATCCCGTTACTGGGGAACTCCGCTTCCTATCTGGCAGTGCGAGTGCGGACACCTGGATTGCATGGGTTCCCGCGCAGAACTGGTGGAACGTGCCAACGAAAAGATCGACGAGACCATCGAACTCCACAGACCTTATGTGGATGACGTTACTCTCACTTGTCCTAAGTGCGGCGGCGTTATGCACAGAGTTCCTGATGTTATGGACTGCTGGTTTGACTCAGGTTCCATGCCTTTCGCTCAGTGGCACTATCCGTTTGAGCATAAGGATGACTTCGACAAATTATTCCCCGCAGACTTCATCTGCGAAGGTATCGACCAGACCAGAGGATGGTTCTATTCACTCATGGCAGTATCAACCATCGTCATGGGATGCGCACCTTACAAGAACGTTCTCGTAAACGACCTTATCCTGGATAAGGAAGGTAAGAAGATGTCCAAGCATAAGGGAAACACCGTTTCACCTTTCGAGATGCTGGATAAGTATGGCGCAGATGCAACCAGATGGTATCTCCTTAGCGTATCTCCTGCATGGACACCTACCAAGTTCGACGAAGATGGATTGATCGACGTAGTATCCAAGTTCTTCGGAACCCTGAGAAATATCTACAACTTCTTCGTTCTTTACGCAAACATGGATGAGATCGATCCAAGAGAGTTTGACGTTCCTTATGCTGACCGTCCGGAACTTGACAGATGGATCCTCTCCAAGTACAACCAGCTTGTTAAGGACGTTACCGAGTACATGGACGAATACGATCACATGAAGACCGTAAGAGCCATCACCAACTTCGTAGCAGAAGACCTTTCCAACTGGTACATCAGAAGAGCCAGAAGAAGATTCTTTGCTGAAGAACTTACAGATGACAAGAAGGCAGCTTATGCTACAACTTACGAGATCCTCGTAGGAACTGCTAAGCTCATCGCTCCTATCGCACCTTTCATTTCAGATGAGATATATATCAACCTGACAGGGGAGGAGACAGTACACGTTGCATTCATGCCTAAGGCAGATGAAAGCCTCATCGACAAGAACGTTGAGGAAAGAATGGACCTTGTACGTACTCTGGTATCCTTGGGAAGAGGTATCCGTGAGAAGGAAAGAATCAAAGTACGTCAGCCCTTGAATGAAGTTCTCGTAGACGGCAAGTACGAAGATATCATCTCCGACCTGACACCGCTCATCACCGAGGAACTCAATGTGAAGAGAGTAGTATTCGAAAACGACCTTGACCAGTACATGAACTTCACTCTGAAGCCCAACTTCAGAGCAGCAGGTCCTGCACTTGGAAAGAACGTTAAGGCTTTCGGAGCATACATGGCTAAGGTGGATCCTAAGGAATTCATCACAGAGATCGAGAACAAGGGAAGTGTTGTAGTAGAGCTCAACATGGAAGACTACACCATCACCAAGGATTTCCTTGACATCAGGATCGAAGCTAAAGAAGGTTTCGCCGTTGCCATGGAGAACAACGTTTTCGCTATCCTTGATACGACTCTCGACCAGGATCTCATCGATGAAGGCCTCGCTAGAGAGCTCATCTCCAAGGTACAGCAGATGAGAAAGGCTGAAGACTTCGAGATGATGGATAATATCAACATCTACGTTGACTGTGATGAAGATGTTAAGGCTGCTGTTGAGAAGCACATGGATTACATCAAATCCGAGACTTTAGCAGTTGATCTTGAGTTCTGCGATGCTGAAATGGATAAGTATGACCTTAACGGCCATAAGGCAGGCATCAAAGTTTACAGAATTTAATGATTTACAACTTATTTTGGTGGTATAATACAAGTACAAATTGTATTACCGGAGGATAATAAAATGGCAGAAATTACATTGACAAGCGCAAACTTCGAACAGGAAGTTCTTAAATCAGATAAACCCGTACTCGTAGATTTCTGGGCAGTATGGTGTGGCCCTTGCAAGATGGTTGCTCCTGTAGTTGCAGAGATCGCTGAAGAGAAGGCAGACGTTCTAAAGGTCGGCAAACTCAACGTTGACGATGAGATGGAGATCGCAAGACAGTATGGCATCATGGCTATTCCCACAATGATCCTTTTCAAGGACGGCAAGGAAGCAGCCAAGTTCACTGGCTTTGCTGATAAGGAAACCATTCTCGCAGAGCTCGGACTGTAATTAAGAACATAAATAACGATTTTAGAAACTGCGTGCGTCGGTATCCGACGCGCGCCGTTTGCGTGGTGAAAACAGTTTTTGGGTAATCTGGAAAGGAAGTAAGGCATGAATAAGATCAATTTCTGGAGAAAAGCGTTTATACTGCTTATTGTTTTAGCTCTCACCATGTCCATGACAATGGTTGCCTTCGCTGATGAGGGCAAGGAAGACCCTGGGAATACTGCCATCGAGAAACAAGATGATACTGAAACTCCCGGAACTGGTGAAGAGCCTGAACCTCAGGAAGATCCGAATCTTATCGATTCCGGGGTTGTAAATGATGAAAGTGGTAATAGCTTTACGTACAAAGTAATTAAGCTGGATGACCTTTATGATGGTGAGAAGAACTATAGACTGGTGATCTCAGATGGCAAAATTATGCCTGATTTTACTAAAGAATACAAGGCGCCCTGGTATGAATACAGGAATTTCATCCATTCCGTTGTAATCGAAAGCGGCATAACCTACGTGGGGAGCTATACCTTTTCAAACCTCTACTACCTTAGCCTTATTGACATCTCAAAGGATGTGAAGACCGTAGGGAATCATGCATTCGACACTAGAGACAGCTATGAAACCAAGATAAAGTTCTCATCCAAGATAAGGAAAATAGGAAGCTGGGCTTTCGCAGGGGTATACCTTGAAAGTAAACTTATTCTTCCTGATGGCCTTGAGACTTTAGGAAGCCACGCTTTCGATGATTGTACTGAAGCTTCGAAGATTGTTTTTCCTGCGTCCATAAAGACCATAGGTAGTTCTCTTATCAGCGACTGGGAGATGATTGGAAGCATCCAGTACAAGGGTACCAAGAAGCAGCTTTATAAAGTTAGTATCAAGAAGAGCGGAAACCTTGGACTTCTCAGACGTAAGGTCAATTGTTCCAATGGTAAGACATATTTCATAAACAATATCAAATCAGCGAAGATCACTCTCTCAAAGAAGACGTTTGTATATAACGGTAAGAAACAGACACCCAAGGTGACCGTGAAGAACGCTCTTGGCGTGACTATGAAGAAGGGAAAGGATTACGCGATCTCCTACTCAAAGTCCAAGCGAACCAAGTACGGCGTTTACAAAATCAAGATCAAACCTTTAAAATCTGGTATATATATGGGAAGTACCCGTTCTATCAGCTACAAGATCATTCCCAAAGCTCCAAAGATCACATATCTTACGGACAGCCCCTATGGAGGACCGTATATCGAATGGAAATACAAAGATTACAAAAAGATAGACGGATATGTGATCCAGTACAGCACCAGCTCTAAGTTCACAAAGAAGACCACGCTGGAGTATGATGAGATGAACATAGTTTGCGGAACACCTGAATTCCCCGGAATGAAGGCCGGCAAGACCTACTATATCAGATTAAAGGCCTGGGTAAATGCTACAAACGATGTTCTGGAATCCAAATATTCCAATGTCGTTAGTTATAAGTGCAAAAAAGATCAGAAGACCATCGAAGAGATGACGTAAAAATACAGACATATAACATATAAACAGATAGAAAACAAAAGGAGGTGTTAATATGGCTAAGCTTTTGTATATGGGAAGAAACAGCTTCAGGATCATCGGCGCCAAGGGTACTGTCATCTACGTGGATCCTTTTGCGGGAGATGACTACGATATCCCTGCCGACATCATCCTGGTAACACATCAGCACTCAGATCATAATATGATCAATAAGGTTGCAAAAAAATCCGACTGCATGATCATCCAGAACTTTGAGGCTCTGGAAGGCGGAGTTCACAACAACTTCGATGTAGACGGAGTATACGTTCAGTCAGTAACAGCTAACAACAAAAATCATCCGGCTAAGGATTGCGTAGGTTACATAGTTACTGTAGAAGGAATAGATATGTATTTCGCAGGTGATACTGACGAAACGGAAGAGATGAAGACCTTCCCTGAGAAACATCTTGAATATGCATTCCTTCCTTGCGACGGATATTACAACATGAACTACAAGGCTGCAGCTCACTGCGCTGAGATCATCGGAGCAGAGCACAATGTGCCCATCCATTCCGATCCTCACAAGGATTACAGCCTGAAGAATGCTCTGGCATTCGCAAGCGTTGCTCCCAACGCAATGATCATCAAACCGGGAGACGAGATAGAACTTTAAGATGAACATACTTGATCTGGAATATACAGAACTTGAAAAGATCATAAAAGACGCAGGCCTTCCGGGTTTCCGGGCAGGCCAGCTGTTTTCATGGGCTCAGAAGGGCGTAACAGAACCGGAAGACATGACAAATGTTCCTAAGAGTCTCTGGGAAAAGCCGGAACTTGAGGGAATGTGCGTCGAACTACCGGAGGTCCTTAAGGTCCAGAGATCCACAGACGGTACTGTGAAGTGCCTGCTGGGTCTAAATGACGGAAACGCCGTGGAAGCCGTATTCATGAAGTATAAATACGGCAATTCCATCTGCATCTCCTCACAGGCCGGCTGTAGGATGGGCTGCGTGTTCTGCGCATCCGGGATGAACGGGCTTGAGAGGGATCTAACTTCAGGCGAAATGCTGGGAGAGATCCTGGCGGTGGAGAAGGAGACCGGTGAAAAGATCTCTCACTTGGTTGTCATGGGCACAGGCGAGCCCTTCGACAACTACGAGAATCTGGCTAAATTCATCCGGACCATCAACCATCCCAAGGGAAGGAACCTGGGCATGAGAAACATCACCGTATCGACCTGCGGGCTCATACCCATGATAGACCGCTTCGGAGATGATTTTCCTCAGGTCAATCTGGCAATTTCGCTTCACGCAGCGGACAGCAAAGAACGCTCGGAGATCATGCCGGTGAACAAGGCATATCCGCTGGATGAGCTCATTGATGCCTGCAGGAGATACACAGAGAAGACCGGCCGCCGGATCACCTTCGAGTATACATTGATCAATGGCGTGAACGATGACAGAGCCCATCTGGACAAACTGTCAACGTTACTTAAAGGCATGCTTTGCCACGTGAATCTCATTCCATTAAATGAAGTGAAGGAAAAGAGTTACCGCGCAGGAAGCCGCGAGAGGGCGGAGGAGTTCAAAGAAGCCTTGGAGAAGCGCGGCATCCCGGCAACCGTAAGGCGTGAGCTGGGTTCAGACATCGACGCCGCCTGCGGGCAGCTGAGAGTGGAAACACAAAATACTAATACCTGAAAGTAAAAGCGCGTATCGTAGAATTCCGGATATGTGCTTTTTTACTGCTCTAACCGAGATGAATGACAAACTTGTAATTAACGCTTTTGTGTGATAAAATATAAAATATGAGAGTGTGCTTTAATGATTGGAGGAAAGGTATGAATATAAAAGTTACCAGGAATAAACTATTCATTACAATTTCAATTCTTGTTGTGTTCATATTTTTAGCAGTATTTGCTCAGAAGCCCGCATACGCTCAGGAGGAAGTTGCTTCCGGCACTTGTGGGGAAAACCTGACATGGGTACTTGATGATGAGGGTACGCTGACTATAAGCGGAACCGGAGAAATGCCCAGATATACTAATAAGACCCAGCCTTGGAACAGCTACCTTGCGGATATTAAACGAGTAGTTATAAATGAGGGCGCAACGATCATAAGCTCATATGCGTTTTATAACTGCACCGGACTTACAGCAGTAAGTTTGCCAGAGAGCCTGACCGGAATCAATGACTATGCTTTCTCGGGATGCACAGGGTTGGAAGATTTAACATTGCCATCGCACATTGAGAGCATTGGAACCAGTGCATTTGCGTCAACTAGAATAGTAGAGATCAGCATACCTGCTTCACTATGCAATGAAAATCAAAAGACTGTTCCGTTTGGGATTGCAAGCCTCAAAGAAGTCACATTTGAAAACGGTGCTTCTATGATACCAAATGGCATCTTTAGCGATTGTACCGGGATCGAGAGCGTTGACCTGCCTGAAAGTGTTGAAAGCATAGGAATCAACTCATTTAAAAACTGTAGTAGCCTTACTGCAATAGATCTTCCGGAGGGTCTAACAAGCATTAATAATTTTGCATTTTCAGACTGCACAAGTCTCTCAGATGTTATGCTGCCTTCCGGACTGAAGACGCTGGGAAACAGAGCCTTCTACAATTGTCAGTCATTGAAAAAAATCAACATACCAAATACCATCGAGGAAGTAACCGGCAGCACAACATCTTATTATCCATTTGAGCGTAGTGGGATTAGTACAATAGAATTCGAGGAAGGGATAACAAAGATAAACAGAGGGCTGTTCTCTTATTGTTTTTCCCTCGAAAGCGTAACGATACCTGAAAGCGTTACTATAATAGGACAGCAAGCCTTTTATAATTGTCACGGCCTTACAACGGTAGAATTGCCATCAGGGCTTAAGTCTATAGGGAAGGAAGCTTTTAAAAATACTATAATTGCTGAGATAAACATCCCCGCTCCACTATGCAACGAGGAGCAGAATGAAAAACTATTCGGAACAAATACTCTTAAGAAGGTCACTTTTGAATCCGGTGCTGAAATGGTACCGCAGTATATCTTTTACGATTGCAGCGGCCTTGAGACAGTCGTTCTTCCGGATAGTATTACTCGCATTGGATTATCTGCATTCTATAACTGCACGAGCCTTACGTCAATAAACATCCCTGATGACCTGACCGTCATAGAATCATCCGCGTTCTATAATTGTACAGGGCTGACTGAAATAAAGCTCCCGGAAGGTCTGACTGATATAGGCCGGACAGCTTTTAGAGGGTGCACGGGTCTGACGGGTGTAGTGCTGCCATCATCATTGAAGACGCTTGGAGAGGAAGCATTCTATCAATGTACGGGATTAGAAAAGGTCAATATTCCAAAATCGCTGGAAGATAAGGCCAATGGCTACGGGTCATTCATGCCGTTTGGAGGAAGCGGGATCAAGAGTGTTGAGTTTGAGGAAGGTATAACAAGGATCAATAAAGGTCTGTTTGCGTACTGCAGCTTTCTTGAAAACGTAACTTTACCTGATAGCATTAAAGAGATAGGGGCAGGAGCATTCAATAACTGCAAAGGTCTTACATCGATCAAACTTCCTTCGAACCTGGAACTGCTTGGAACCAATGCATTTAGTGGTACAAGTATTGAAAGTATTACTATACCTGCATCTCTATGCAATGCTAACCAGAAGGAATCGGCATTCAGCGGATCCAGCCTCAAGACTGCTTACATTGAAAACGGCGCTGTAATGATACCGGACTATCTATTTAATAGTTGTGCAAATCTCGAAACAGTAGAAATACCGGAGAGTGTGACCAGCATAGGTTATGTAGCTTTCGGTTCATGCAAATACCTTAAAGCCATCAGTCTCCCGGAAGGCCTGACAAGTATAGACAGAGCCGCCTTCAGCAATTGCTATGCGATAGAAGAGGTAATACTGCCGTCAACGCTGAAAACGCTTGAAGGCAGAGCGTTCGAATACTGTAAGGGACTGGAGAAGGTGTACATACCTGCAGGATTGGATGAAACCGGAGACAGTTTTAGTTTTAGCAACTATGGGCCTTTTATGGACAGCGGGGTCAAAACCATTATCTTCGGCGAAGGTATCGCAAAGATCAATAATGGCCTGTTTTATGGGTGTAGCTCACTTGAGAGCATAACGATTCCTGACAGTGTCACAGCAATAGGTGCGGGAGCGTTCTATAGCTGCAGAAATCTCAAGGACATAACGATTCCTGACAGTGTCAAGAAAATAGGAAGCCTTGCATTTGATGGGGTATCGAATCAGTATATAGTTCATACTAATTATGGTTCGTATGCAGCATCATACTTCCCTTCGGATCATTTGGATTGCATATGCGATCATATATGGGATGACCACTATACAACAGATTCTGAACCCACATGTACAGAACCGGGCAGCGAGTCAATTCACTGTCAGAGATGCGGTGCAGCAAAAGATACTCGGGAGATCCCTGCTTTAGGACATTTGTGGGAAACATATACAGAATCTGCATCCATTGATGCCGATGGAATCACAATGGAGAAGTGCAATAGATGTGAAGAGACTCAGAATGTTGAAGTAATACATAGCCCTGCAATATTTAAACTCAGCACAGCGGCCTATACATATAATGGGAAGGCCAAAAAGCCAACAGTAACAATATATGATACTGAAGGGAATCTTATCGATTCTTCAAATTACACAGTTAAGTATAGTAATAATGTTAAAATAGGCAAGGCCACATTAAAAATTACATTTAACGATGATCGATTCACCGGTATTAAGACCCTGAACTTCAAGATAAAGCCGGCCAAGGTAACGGGCCTTAAGGTCACTTCACCAAAGGCTAAGCAACTTAAGGCAGCATATAATAAATGCTCAGGAGGAGTAAGTTACCAGATTGCGTACCGTGTAAAGGGAAGTGCGACATGGAAGAAGACGACTCTTACAGGCACCTCCAAGACGCTAAAGTCACTTAAGGCAGGCAAGACATATCAGGTGAAAGTCAGAGCGTTCAAGAAGGTGAACGGCACGACATATTATGGTAATTATTCAGTTATAAAAACGATTAAAGTAAAAAAATAAAAACATCATTTCCATTGAAAAACTAAAACACTTATTGTATAATACTTTTACAAATATTTTAGAATTATCGGAGGTAAACTGCCATGGTTACATTACTTATAGGGCATGAAGGAGCTGGCAAGACCAAGAAAATGATCGATATGGCCAATGAAGCCGTAGAACATGCCAAAGGAAGCATTATTTTTATCAACAAGAATCAGAGACTGATGTACGACCTCAAATATCGTATCAGAGTTATTTGCATGGACGATTATGAGCACGTTACAAATTCAGATGAATATATAGGATTCCTTTATGGAATTATCAGCGCAGACCATGACATCGAAACTATTTTCATAGACAGCATTCTTAAGCATGCTGACGTTAAGATGGAGAACCTTCCGGAATTTATTGACAGACTTAAGGATATCTCCAAGAATTATGGAATGGACTTCGTAGTAACCATCAGCGCCAACAAGGAAGAAATGGAAGGCGTAAACTTCGATGGCTGCGCAATCTTAAACTAGTACAGACTAAAGAGCGGATACTTCCGCTCTTTTATTTTTTGCAAAACAAAGGAAAATGATATGAGTATCGATTTAAATGAGATAAAAGACAAACTTAAAGACAGACCCGTGGGCGTCATCGGCGATCGCAAAGAATATGCGGTCCTTTTGCCTCTCGTTGAAGTAGACGGAGAGGTGAGTCTGGTCTTCGAGGTGAGATCCAAGGACATCCGCCAGCCGGGAGACGTATGCTTCCCGGGAGGAAGAGTTGAAAAGGGGGAGTCCTTCGAAGAGACAGCCTTAAGAGAGACCTTCGAGGAGATAGGAATACCGAAGGAGAAGGTGGAGGTCTTCGGACCTTTCGACGCCATGCTGGAGGTTAACCGCATAAGGATGCACACCACCGTCGGCAGACTTTCCGATGACTGGGAGAGCCTGATCAAGCCCGACAGCGAGGTGGCTGAAGTCTTCACGGTACCGCTTCAGTTCTTCAAGGACAATGAGCCTGACTATTATCGAGGAAGGATTATTCAGGACGATGAAGGTTTCCCATACGAGAAACACGGCATCGATCCCAACTACAGATGGAGGGACGCTTATCAGGATCTGTATTTCTGGCATTACGACGGACACCTGATCTGGGGACTTACTGCGGCCATAACTCTGTGGTTCGTGCATAAAATTCTCTAAAAAATGTGAAGGTTAGGTGAAAAAGTCCTTTTATAATTCATAAAGTTGTATTATAATATACTCTGTAAGTTTATTTTTTCTAATTAGGAGGAAAATGATGAAAAAGTTATTAGCTTTACTCTTATGCTTAGCAATGGTATTCACATTCGCTGCTTGCGGCGGATCAAGTGAAGGCGGAGAAGAAGGCGGCGGAGATGCTGCTGCTGTATCCTTCGATGACATCGACGACAACTTCGAGTCCGAAGATGGAACTTATCAGATCGCAATGGTTACTGACGTTGGTCAGTTAAAGGATGGATCCTTCAACCAGTTCACCTGGAACGGCGTTAAGATGTATGCTTATGAGAACGGCAAGTCCTATAAGTATTATCAGCCCGCTAACGGATCAGCTGCAACTGATGACGACAGAATCAAGGCTATGACAGACGCTTGCGATGCTGGCGCAGAAGTTATCGTAACCCCTGGATTCTTACAGGCAACTGCTCTTGAAGCAGTAGCTCCTAAGTATCCTGAAGTTCAGTTCATCTTCATCGATGGATGGGATATGGGAATCGACAACGTACTCGGCGTTTCCTATCAGGAAGAACAGGCTGGATATCTTGCAGGTTATGCTGCAGTTATGGAAGGCTACACCAAGCTCGGATTCTCCGGTGGTGGCGGCGGTTCCAACCCTGCTTGTATCAGATACGGCTACGGCTATGCTCAGGGCGCTAACGCAGCTGCTGAAGCTAAGGGCACCGATGTTACCATGAGATATTCTTGGGAATATGGCTCATCCTTCTCAGCATCTGATGACCTTCAGGCTATGCTTGCTGGATGGTTCAACGCTGGTACTGAAGTTATCTTCATGTGTGGCGGAACAATGTTCAACTCCGGTGCTGCTGCTGCAGAAGCTGCAGACGCTGCAATCATCGGTGTAGACGTTGACCAGTCCAACCAGTCTGATACAGTTATCACATCCGCTTGCAAGGGACTTGCTCAGTCCGTACAGATCTCCCTTGGAAACTTCTACAACAAGGGTCTCCAGAAGGGCGCTCTCGTACTTGGCGCAGCTGACGATGCAGTAGGTCTTCCTGTTGACACTTGGTCACTTACTAACTGGACTGTAGATGATTACAATGCACTCTTCGAGCAGATCAAGAGCGGTGAAATCACAGTTGACAACAACAGCGATATGGCAGATCCTAGCCAGGCTGGCTTAGAGCACATCACTTTTGAAAACTAATCACTTACAAATCTCATGCGAATAGCATGACACTAAAGGGGGAATTCCATATTCCCCCTTTTTCAAAAATTATTATTTGTTTGACGGAAAAGGTAAGAATTATGTCAGAATATGTAATTGAAATGAACCACATCCGGAAAGAGTTCCCCGGCATCGTGGCCAATGATGACATAACGCTCCAGCTGAAGAAGGGCGAGATCCACGCTCTTCTTGGCGAAAACGGAGCAGGCAAGTCCACCTTGATGAGCGTTCTTTTCGGTCTCTATCAGCCGGAAGCTGGCGAGATCAAAAAAGACGGCCAGGTCGTTAAGATCAATAACCCTAACGATGCTACGGCTCTTGGCATAGGAATGGTGCACCAGCACTTCAAACTCATTGAGGTATTTACGGTACTCGACAATATCATCCTCGGTGCAGAGACCACCGGGGCTTTAGGGTTCTTGAAAAAAAAAGAAGCCAGAGAAAAGGTAATAGCTCTTTCAGAGAAATACGGTCTTAAGGTCGACGTTGATGCCAAGGTTGAGGATATCACCGTAGGTATGCAGCAGAGAGTCGAGATCCTTAAGATGCTCTACAGAGATAACGACATCCTCATCTTTGACGAGCCTACAGCCGTACTTACTCCTCAGGAAATCGATGAACTTATGGAAATAATGAGAGGATTCGCCAAAGAGGGCAAGTCCATCTTATTCATCACGCATAAATTGAATGAGATCATGGCTGTATCCGACAGAGTTACTGTACTTCGTAAAGGTAAATACGTGGGTACCGTTAACACTAAGGATACCAATAAGCAAGAGCTTTCCAACATGATGGTAGGCCGTCCGGTACAGCTGGAGATCCATAAGAAACCGGCAACTCCCGGAGAGACCATCTTAAAGGTCGAAGGTCTGACAGTTCCTTCAAAGATCCATAAGAACAATGCGGTCAACAACGTTTCCTTTGAAGTACATGCGGGCGAAATTCTTTGCATAGCAGGTATCGACGGAAACGGACAGACAGAGCTTGTATATGGACTTACTGGACTTGAGAAAGCGTCAGCCGGAAAGATAACTCTTCTTGGACAGGACATTTCCAATGCGTCCATCAGAAAGAGAGCCCTTACCGGTATGTCCCACATTCCTGAGGACAGACATAAACACGGCCTCGTGCTTGGATATACTCTGGAGCAGAACATGGTGCTTCAGAAATACAGAGAGCCCAGATTCCAGAACCACGGCTTCATCAAATTCGATGAGGTGAGAAAGTACTCTGAGAAGCTCATCAAGGACTTCGACGTACGTTCCGGTCAGGGACCTATCACCATAGCACGATCCATGTCCGGAGGAAATCAGCAGAAGGCCATCATAGCTCGTGAACTTGACCGAGATGAACCTCTTCTGGTGGCGGTACAGCCTACCAGAGGTCTGGACGTAGGTGCCATCGAGCACATCCACGCTCAGATCGTAAACGAGAGAGACCAGGGACACGCTGTACTTCTGGTATCACTGGAACTTGAGGAGGTCATGGGACTTTCCGACAGGATCCTGGTTATCTACGAAGGCGAGATCGTCGGTGAAGTAGATCCTAAGAAGACGACGCCTGAAGAACTCGGACTCTACATGTCCGGTGCTAAGCGTCAGAAAGAATTGGGAAAGGAGGCGGAATAAATGCCAAGACTTGAACCTGGTACGGGTAAAACCAAATGGTATAGATCCGATGGGGCAGTGGCAGTATACTCCGCTCTGATCTCCATCCTGATCGGTATGGCCGTAGGAGCCATAATCGTAGTTGTAGTAGGACTTCTTAAGTCCAATATCTCACCGGCAGGTATCTGGGAAGGTATCAGACTGGTATTCCTGGGCGTATTCAGTACAGGAAGATCCGGCTCAGCCTTAAGCTTCGGATTCAACGGAGTAAACCTGGGCAACATGCTTTTCAGAGCTACACCTCTCATCATGACAGGTCTCTCTGTAGCTGTAGCCTTCAAGACCGGCCTCTTCAACATCGGAGCCGCAGGACAGTTCCTCATGGGAACCATGGGAACCCTTTCTGTAGGACTCTGGATGGGCTGGGCAGGAGTTCATCCATTCATCGCATGGATCTGCGCTTTCCTTACAGGAGTTATCCTGGGAGGACTGTGGGGAGCAATTCCGGGCTTATTCAAAGCCTTCCTCAATATCAATGAAGTAATCACCTGTATCATGACCAACTGGATAGCAGCCAATCTGGTCACTTGGTGGTTCGATTCCCATGAGATCTTTAAGAACTCCGCAGAAGGCGGCAAGGTAGGATATATCATTCCTCTTAAGAACGTCGGCGTAGTAACACCTAAGATGCTCATGGATGTACTGTTCAAAGGATCACAGGCTAACGGAGGTTTCTGGATCGCAATTATCATTGCCATCGCAATGTGGATCATGATGACCAAGACCACCTTCGGATATGAACTGAGAGCTTGCGGATCCAACAGACACGCAGCAAAATATGCCGGAATCAATGATAAGAAAAACATCATTCTTTCCATGGCAATCGCAGGCTGCCTGGCAGCTGCCGGAGCATCACTCTATTATCTCTCCGGCAACACTGAGTTCTACTGGTCCACATACCAGAAGCTTCCTGCAGAAGGATTCAACGGTATCCCTGTAGCACTCCTTGCAGCTAACCATCCGATCGGAGTTATTTTCTCCGGAATATTCATGTCAATGCTGAATATCTCCGGTATCCAGCTGAAGTATCTGACAGCATATAACGAGTACATCTCCGATATCATCATCGCTGTTATCGTATATCTGTCAGCCTTCTCAATGCTCTTCAAGACCGTGCTTTCAAAGAAGCTCAGAAAGGGCACCGGCGGCAACGTAAACGCAGAGCCTGAACCGGTAAAGACTGAAGAAGCAGTACCGACTGAAGATGCGGAACCTGTTCCTGAGTTAAAGACCTTTGATGAAGAGGTTCGTGAAGATTACAAAGAACTGATGGGTGAATCAGCCGAAAAAGTTCAGACTGAATCTGAGGAAGGAGGCGAGATCTAATGGTATTCTTAATACAACAGACAATGCTTTATGCAGTTCCTCTTATGATAGTCGCCTTGGCCGGCGTTTGTGCTGAGCGTTCCGGCGTTATCAACCTGGCTCTCGAAGGTATCATGATCTTCGGCGCCTTCATGGGTGTAGTATTTGTCAGGATTTTCCAGGAAGCAGGCTGGACTCAGGATCAGGGTCAGATCATCATGATCATCTCGCTGTTCCTGACCGGTATATGCGGTATAGCATTCTCCATGCTTCTGGCGTTCTCGGCCATCAACCTGAGAGCTGACCAGACCATCGGTGGTACCGCACTTAACATGTTGGCTCCCGCTATCGTAATGTTCTTCATCTACATGATAGTACAGCAAAACACTATGGGCATGGCTTCCGGCGGTGCTGCAGGCTGGTTCATGATCAAGCCTCAGACCTTCGGACTTCCCAAAGGACATAGCTGGGGTCCCATCATCGACCTGTTCATCAACAAGGTATATCTCACAACATATATCTGCATCATAATCTTCGTACTGGTATCCATCTTCCTGTATAAGACCAAGACAGGTTTAAGACTCAGATCCTGCGGTGAAAATCCTCAGGCCGCTGACTCACTGGGTATCAATGTACACAAGATGAGATATCTGGGCGTAGGTTTATCCGGTTTCCTGGCAGGCGTAGGCGGATTCACATTCTCCATGACAACCGCTAACATGACCTCCAACGGAGACGTTGCAGGCTATGGTTTCTTAGCGCTGGCTGTAATGATCTTCGGTAACTGGACACCTCTTAACATCGCCTTCGGATCGATCCTCTTCGGTCTCTTCAAGTGTATCGCTGCTACATATGCTACACTTGATATCAACGGCGACGGAGTATACACTCTGAACGAACTGGGTATCAGCCCTTACGTTTACAGAATGCTTCCTTATATCATCACTCTCATAGTTCTGGCATTTACGTCGAAGAGCTCCAGAGTGCCAAAAGCGGAGGGAATTCCGTACGATAAGGGACAGCGGTAACCATGTGCCTTCGGGTACTCAGTGCTCGTCGCTTCATTCGACTACAAATCAAAGACGCTCCTCTCGGGCGGATCGCTACAAATTACGCGATCCGCAAACCGATCGAAGCGTCTTTTTCTTTGGTCGAATATTGCTCCTCGCAAAAGTGCCCGAAGGCAAAGATCACCGCTGTCCCTTCCATATGAAATTCCCTCTACGTGTTTAACGTCTGGGGGAGTTGCGCTATCGTTTTAAAAATGATACAATATGCCCATAAAAGTTTGGAGAATAAAATGTTTTTGCCCATCACAAAGGAAGAAGTGAATAAGAGAGGATGGAATGAGGTGGACTTCGTCATCGTCACGGGGGATGCGTATTGCGACCACCATTCTTTTGGTACGGCCATAATTGGGCGGCTTTTGGAGCGCTACGGCTATAGGGTGGCGGTATTGCCTCAGCCGGATCATAAGTCGGCGGAAGATTTCAAGCGATTCGGTCGGCCCAGGCTTGGTTTCCTCATCAATTCCGGTGTGGTGGATTCCATGGTTAACAACTACTCGGTTTTTAAGCATAGACGTCGGGTGGATGAATATTCACCCGGGGGTAAGGCGGGAAGGCGGCCGGATAGGGCTGTCATAGTCTATTCCAACCGTGCCAGGGAGGCATACAAGGATGTGCCTATAATTATTGGTGGTCTGGAGGCGTCGCTTCGCAGGATGGGCCACTACGATTACTGGTCGGACAAGGTGAGACGTTCGGTGCTCCTGGATTCCAGGGCGGATCTTCTCATCTACGGCATGGGAGAGCATGCCATCCTGGAGATCGCGGAGGCCTTGGAGGGTGGCATCGACATCAGCCAGATTACCTGGATCCGCGGGATCTGCTACAGGACAGGGCAGGAGGGCTTGGCCAATATTTTGCCAGAGGATCGCATAGAACTTCCGGACTTTGAGGAGATCACAGAGTCCAAGAAGGCCTACGCTCACAGCTTCAAACTCCAGCACGACAACATGGATTCCGTGACTGCCAAGACTCTTATAGAGAAGTATCCCGGCAATCAGTACGTGGTGCAGAATCCGCCTCAGCCACCACTTGAAAAGGCTGAGCTTGATGACATATATGCGCTTCCCTTTGAGAATGAGTGGCATCCGTCATATAACAGTGAAGGTGGAATCCCTGCCTTCAGGGAGATCAAGTTCTCCGTTGTGAGCTCCAGAGGATGCTTCGGTGGGTGCTCGTTTTGTGCTATCACCTATCATCAGGGGAGGCAGGTCAGGGCCAGATCCAAGGAGAGCATCGTAAGGGAGTGCAAGGCACTTACGGAGAAGCCAGATTTCAAGGGTTATATCCACGACGTGGGTGGGCCCACAGCCAACTTCAGATTCCCGGCTTGCAGCAAGCAGATCACCAAGGGCGTCTGCAATCACAAGGATTGCCTTTATCCCGGTGTCTGCAAGGCCATGAAGGTGGACCACGAGGATTACATCGATGTGCTCCGGGCGGTCAGAAAGCTTCCGAAGGTCAAGAAAGTCTTCATCCGTTCCGGCATTCGCTATGATTATCTCATGGCGGATCCCAAGGCGGATAGATTCATAGATGAACTGGTGCGTTACCACGTGTCCGGCACGCTTAAGGTGGCGCCGGAACACATCTCAGACAGAGTTCTTTACTATATGAGAAAGCCCGGGAAGGATGTATTTTTGCGCTTCGTTGAAAAGTACAAGGCGGCTAATGAGCGCCTGGGGCTCAGGCAGTATCTCATACCATACCTGATCTCGTCCCATCCGGGTTCGACCTTGGAGGATGCGGTGGAGCTTGCGCTGTTCCTTAAGGATTACGGCTTCGTACCCGACCAGGTGCAGGATTTCTATCCGACACCGGGGACCATGGCCACCTGCATGTATTACACAGGGCTCGATCCCATGACCATGAAGCCCGTGTACGTGGCGAAGGATCTGGAAGAGAAGAAGATGCAGCGTGCACTCATGCACTATAACAAGCCGGAGAACAGGGGCACCGTAGTGAAGGCGCTTAAGAAAGCCGGCAGAGAAGACTTGATAAACGTTTTGCTTAACGATAAAAGAAAGAGGACCGGAAGATGAGTCTTTTAAGGAATTTCGGGAAGGTCATTACGGCCTGCAAAAAAGAATACAAAAAGAAGCGTTTCGGGGAGTTCGAGTTGATGGAGGGCTACAGCGAGGGTTCTTTGCTGTGCGCCGGAGACAACGAGGATCTGATGAAATATCTTTTGCAAAAGCGCGACATGGCAGGGAAGATCCAGCAGATCTACATCGACCCACCGTTTTTCAGTAAGGCCACTTACGATGCGACGGTTAAGGTGACCAACGCCGATGGCGACGAAATCAAGATCAAAAAACGCGCCTACGAGGACATCTGGGAAGAGGGCATGGAGGAGTACCTTAAGATGATGGGCGTGCGCCTCATGCTCATGAAGGATCTCCTGGCCGACACCGGCACCATCTGGGTGCACCTGGACTGGCACGGCGTCTACTACGTGAAGGTCCTCATGGACGAGATCTTCGGCGAAAAGAACTTCGTAAACGAGATCGTTTGGACCTACAAGTCCGGTGGCTCATCCAAGTCTCACTTCGCCAGAAAGCACGACTCCATCCTGGTCTACGCCAAAAGCAAAAAATATTATCTGGACATTCCCAAGGAGAAGTCCTACAACCGCGACTTCAAGCCTTATCGATTCAAGGGCGTGTCCGAATATCAGGACGAGATCGGCTGGTACACCCTGGTCAATATGAAGGATGTCTGGTCCATCGACATGGTGGGTCGTACTTCCAAGGAGCGCACGGGCTATGCCACTCAGAAGCCGGAAGCTCTTATTGAGAGGATACTTACGGCCGGCTCCAAAGAGGGTGATCTGGTGGCAGATTTCTTCTGCGGTTCAGCGACTCTGGCAGCCGTGGCGGAAAGAACCGGCCGCCGCTGGATCTGCTCTGACAACAGCGACGTGGCCATCCACAGCGCAAAAGCCAGACTTGAAAACAAACAATTGAGTATGCTATAATATTTGTCGGCGCGGGCTTGCCCCGCGCTGCTACGCGTCCCGTTAGCTCAACGGATAGAGTGTCGGATTCCGAATCCGTAGATAGGGGTTCGATTCCCCTACGGGATACCAACGAAAATGGAGAGGCTTAATACCTCTCCATTTTCGTTATATACAGATAGAAGGGGGAATCGGACCCGAGAGAGCGCGACCGTCGTGAGACAGTCCGGTGGACTGTCGAACAGGGAGCGTGTCGAGCCGACTGAAAGAGGAGGCGAGACGGCAGTCTTGCTAGTTGGAAGAGAATCGAACCCCTGAGATTTAGCCTGGGGTCCCTGAAACATTAAAAAATGATTGTCAGGGACCTTGTTAAATAAGGTAGGGGGGTATCCTGCGTTGACTTAACCCTGTAGCAAGGTCGTTTATTTTCTTTTTTTGTAGTTATTTGTCGGTTTATGTCAGAAAAAGTATGAATTGTCTCGCAAATGCGTTGCTTATTTTATGATGCTTGAAAAACTCCCTCGAAAAAGGGTCCCTGGCGGAGAGTTTTTTGCTCTACAGGGACCTTTAACCATATTATTATCTTAATATACCCCCCGGGGGTATACGGGTCATTCTTGAATATGTAACATGCCTCCGATCGACCATCGATCGTTTGACTTTTCAATTACTCCAATGATATAATGATTTAACTAAAGGGGGATTTGAATTATGGAACAACGCACATATTTTGTTGAAGATGAGAAACAGTTCAACAGTAAAGAACACGTTTTGCTAAAGCGGCTGATACCGCTGATATCAACGCTGATCATATTCGCCGTCAGCATCTGGTTCTTTAGAAGCAGCATCGGCATGGATCTGAGGTCAAGGCTGGTGATAGGCCTGATAAGCTTTTTCCCGGTGGCAATTTCATTGATCGTAACCATCATCAGTGTTTTTAAGTCGAAGAGCGCTAAGCAAAGGACCGGCATGGCTTTAGCCGCCCTGGCGGTTTTAGTGGCATTGGCATTATATTATGTTTCTGTTACTATTCCCGTCGCTCTGATGGAGGCGGATAACCCTGTAACTGACTCAAAGTACTATGAATACAAGGTGAATGATTCTGAGCTCCTGAGGGCTTTCCCGAAGGAGATACCTGAGGACGCAAAAGATGTCAGATTCCTTTACCAGCCCGGCGCCCTGCAGGGAGGCACAACGATCGAGCTCTG
The DNA here is from genome assembly GCA_017394515.1 of Bacillota bacterium. Taxonomy (GTDB): domain Bacteria; phylum Bacillota; class Clostridia; order Peptostreptococcales; family Anaerovoracaceae; genus RUG754. The sequence continues at coordinate 73,238 of JAFPXY010000018.1, forward strand.
TTATGTCGATGAGAACATGACGCGGGAGAAGTTCGACAGCATGTACAAGGACAGGGCGAAGTGGACAGGCAGGTATGAAGAATATTCTGAGATCGACGGACTTCTGGGAACTGCTTTTGAAGGTGATTTTAAAGGCAGAGATCACACCATTTATCTCATCGAAGCCGAAGGTGACGATTCCGGATATAACAATCACGGCAGATATCTCCTGGCGGCCTTTGACGAAAACACTAAGGAAGCAGTATATAAATACGAGAAGTGGTAGCCGCCGCAAATTGTACTTTCAAAAATACAAACAAATTTCAGAATTGGGCTGAAAGTAACGAAAACATGTGATATCATAATATCACTAAAAAAGAAACAGAGCGCAGGCAGCGTATATAAAGCCTGCGCTTTTCTTTTACCCAAAATAAACAGCAAAGGAGGTAGGATTTGAAGAGACGTATTGCAGGTATCCTCCTGATAGTCTTAAGCGTTGGAGCTCTTGGGTTCTGGGAGATCTGGGGCAGGGAGAATCTGAGCTATCAGAAGATCGCGGTGCTTCGGGAATCCCAGGAGGCCAACACGGAGATCAGAGAGGATATGCTGAAACCTGTGAAGGTGGAGAGGGCTACCAAGGGAGCGATCACCTGGGACAAGGCTAGCGACATCGTTGGCCTTGAGACCAAGCAGTTCGTGGCGGGAGAACTGGAGCTTCACAGGGAGTATTTCAGGGAGCCGGAATTCAAGGTGGGCAAGGAGTTCGACCGGTACATACTGATGATCCCGGATACCTGGCTCATGAGCTGTCCGGAGTCCATCAAGAGAGGCGATAAGGCCTTTTTTTATTTGGGCGAAAAGATGGTCTGCCGGGCTCTGACCGCTCACGTGAAGGACAGTTATGGCCAGGAGATAACCTATGGAGACCTTAAGCGGTACTATCCCTCGGGCACCATCAAGACTCTGGAGGTCATAGTCACCTCCAAGCAGATGGAGAAACTGAGCCGCCTGGCCACAAAAGGAAACAGATTTACTCTTATCTACACGGAAGACGACGGATGAGAAACTGCGCTTCTCATCTGTTGATCAGCAAAAAACACCCGCGCAGCAGTAAACCAAAAAAGAAACTCAGAAAGGAACTAAAGAATGAATTTTAAAGACGCATGCGACATCGTTTTGGAATGTCTGGAAAACGAATGGAAGAAAGCCGATGAAATGGACAGGATGGATCGTCTGGAAAGCGAGAAGCGGGCCATCATGGGTTATGAGGAGGAGATGACCCTCTATAAGGCAAAAATCGGTGAAATCATGGCCAAAATGGAGCTGAATGATGTGGAATGCCCCCCATGGTATAAAAACGCCGAGGAGGGCATTTTTAATGAACTTTATGGTCTGTCCGGCCTGGCTCCATGGGCTTACGACGAGACGGAGGAGTACCGGAATTCCTCATCGGCCAAGCTCATCGGTGACAAACTTTACTGCCTCATAAACGGAGTCTCCGTCCTCCAGCCCCAGAGGATACCCAAGGAGAGGAGGGAGCAGCTTAAGCGGGCACTTCTTCTGGCAACTCCCAGAGAGCGACTGGAGGAGGGCTTCCACGAGGTATATCTTAAAAACGGCATCAGGATCACCATCTTTTCAGGAGAAAGGACCAAGCCCGGCCAGGATATCATGGTCTTCAGAAAATATGTAATGCAGAGGCTCAGCTTCAATGAGATGGCCAGACTTGGAACCATTCCCCAAAAGGCTGTAGAGCTCTTTGAACACATGGTAAAGGTGGGCTTCAACGTCATCTTTGCAGGCCCCGTGAGATCCGGAAAGACCACCTTCCTGCAGGTCTGGCAGAGTTATGAAGACAGGCAGCTTGAGGGCTTAGCCATAGCAACGGACCCTGAGACGGACTGGGCTTCCATCATGCCCGATGCTCCCATCATGCAGCTGGTAGCGGACGGTCAGCAGCTGGAGGAGATCACCAAGCCTCTCTTAAGAGGAGACAATGACTACGTGCTTCTGGAGGAGATGCGAGATGGCACTGCCTTTAACATCGCCTTGGAGATCACCTCCATCGGCACCAGAAGAAGCAAAGCCACAGTACATACCGGAAACGCCAGAGATCTGCCATATATGATGGCAGAAAAGATCCGCAAAAAATACGGAGGCGATACGGCGGATATTATCAAACGAATCGTCTCGAACTTCGACCTGGTCTTCGAATTCAGGCAGATGGAGGGTAACAGAGCCGTAAAGAAGCTTGTAGGTATCAGTCAGTACTATACTGATCCTAAGACTCTTAAGCCCAAGTCCGCAAGGATCATGTCCTATGATCATGAAAGGGATAAGTGGATCTGGAACAGCTTCCTATCTGATAAGTTATTAAGAAATCAGGCCGATTATCCCTATGATATGGGCAGGATAATAGAGATCTTAAGACAACTGGAGGAGGAAAGCAGATGATAGCCGCCTTTCTGGTGATACTTCTTCTCACAGGAATCTTTGTGCTTACCTATGACTGGATGGAGGATGTTTACAAGGCCTTGGGTTTTCTGTTCAAGGCGCTTATAGACTCTTTCAAAGGCGTGGAACTCACGGATAGGAGTGAACTCTGGGAGAGGGTAAGGGTGGTGCTTGGCATCACCCTTAACATGGGCACAGACAGAGCTGTGAGGCTGTTTTTTGCGGTCTCAGGGATGCTCTCTGTGGCTTGTATGGTGGTCCTGGGAAGCAGGGTATCCTTTTGGATGAACGCAATAGCTTCGGTCATGATGTTTTTTGCGCCGTATATGATACTGAGATTCAGGATGGAAAGGATCAGGATCAGGAGCTCCCTGGAGGGGGAGATACTCTTAAGCGAGCTCACGGAGAACTATAAGATCTATTATTACAACATGAAGGAAGGTATCGACAGGACGGCTCTTACAATTGAGGACGCACCGGATTCCAAAAGGATCCTTCAGAACCTGTCCCTAGGGCTTCAGCGGGCCGGTTCTGAAAGATCCATTACGAGACTTCTTGAGGAGTTCGCCTTATCCATCAATACGTCCTGGGCGGGCACCCTGAAGAATCTAATGTACTTCTCTCTGGTTCATGGCATTAGGGTGGATGAGGCTTTGGAAGACCTTAGCGCCACCTTAAGGCGAGCCAGAGAGGTGAAGGAGTTCGCCAGAAGGGAGAATAATGAGTCCAGACTGATGCTGAAGTACATGATCCCCTTGGGTTATGGGCTTACCATACTTGCAGGAGTCAGATATTTTGGCCTCGGATGGGAGAAATTCTGGCATTATCAGTTCCAAACGGAGGCAGGAATGACATGGATAACCGCTTCTTTAATAGTTTACGCAATAAGTTATATGGTAAACTTATATCTTTCGGAAAGCAAATTGGACTTGTAGAGGATTCGGAGAAGGATCTCTACCAGGCAGCCATACTTCTTAAGAATCTGGCCATAGTGAGAAAGGACTATCCGGTGTCTTTGGACTATATTCTGGAGGAATTGGCCAAGGATTCGGGGACTTTGAAGCCTGTTTTTCAGAAGACCTTGTCCATATACAGGGGAGGAAGGTATGATGAGGCTTTTAAGTATTTTGCGGATTCTGTTAGATCTCGGTACGGAAAGAATCTTGCCATGATACTTTCGAAGATGGATAAGATAAATCCCTACGAGATCGTGACACAGATAGACGTATACATCGGTATCATCAGGGAAGTCAGGACCACGGAGGCCATGAGGCAGGCGGAGAGGAGATCTCTTGTAATAACTGCCTTCGCGACGGCCTCGGTCTTCACCCTGATGATCAATTTCTGCGTGGTGGTGGTCTTTCTGGACACCCTTAACAATTTGCAGTTTTATCTATAGTTTAGGAGATTTGAGATATGAAAAACATTATTATAATCATCGGAACCATCATTCTGGGCACGGTGATAGTAAGGCAATTCATCCTGGGAAGCGACAATTCGCTTTTGTCTGCGGCGGAGTCGGTGGTCTCCAACGGCACCATGCAGATCGAAGAGACCTTTAAGGGCTCCATCCAGCACGCCCCTCAGGGCGACTGAGGCCTATGGTTTAAAGGAGGTAGCAGGATGAAGCAGCTGATCGTGACCCTGGGGCTCATACTCCTGGGCCTTGGTATCTACAGGATGATGGTGACCGACGGAAACAGCCTGTATAACGTGACTTTGAGGACCTTGATGTCCATGAAGGAGGCCTACCTATGCACCATCTGATAACTGCGGTGGCTTCCCTGATGATCCTGGGGCTGATGCTATCCCAGTTCGTGGCAAATGAGAATCTTTTCGTCGAGACTTTGGCCTTGGAAAGGACCATAAACTCTTACATAGGTGAAGAATACAGCGAAGACGAGATGGAGCAAAAAATCCAAGAGCTGAAGGAGCGACTGGAAAAGATCCCAAACCTTAAGGCGGAGATAAAGGATGACAAACTAACCGTTAAGCTAGGCGGCATCATCGGTCCGTCGAATGCCCTGGGAATCCGGGACAATGAGATCCTCATAGAAAAGGACCTGGAACTAAGGGTCAGGGAGGATGAACATGAAGAACTTGATGATAACAGCGGGACTGCTGGCGCTGATGGCGATCCTCAACCGATATCAGATGGAGATGAACCTGATAGTGCTGGCTAATTTATGATACAGGAGGATTAAAAATAGGAGGATTTGGATTATGGATCAAAGCATATTTTTTGCTTTAAAAAATGATAAAAGAAAGGTGAGGGCCTTGGTCATAGCTCTCATCGTTATGCTCATAGGGAGCACTTTAATGACCGAGAACGCCCTGGCTTTCAGCGGAAAGAAGGGAAGCGTGTACACCGTTACAAGCGGCAAGCAGATAAGATACGGACAGGGGGACGGAGGTTACAGCAATTCCAAAATGACGGATCTAAACGACGGCCTGGGCAACAGGTATTCTTACTGCGTGCAGCCCTCTAGGCCTACGCCTCAAGCCACCCGGGTTACGGTGGACAAGGTGGTTACGGATGATGCGGACACGGGCAAGTGGAACGCCTTGAGAAATATCATCTATTATTCGCCCTCATACCCGGGCTACGACAACAACGTGAAAAAGATCAGGGACAATTACTATACCGGAGACTTTGACAAGGACTGGGGCATCGCTCATCTGGCTCTTTCCTTCGTATACGAGGGAAGGCCGGAGGATATGGCCACCTACAAGGATACCAAGGCATCCGACCTGGGAGAGATCTGGACCAAAGCCAAGAAGCTGGGTAACGCCCTTTGGAAGGACGGGACTACCAAGGATGATGCGGTTCCGGATAGCTTCAAGGTCTTCGTTTCCTTCATGGAGGGAGTCCAGGACATGGTCGTGGGATACATGGAGTCTCCGGGAAGCCTTAAGATCAAAAAATCCGCGACCCTGGAGTCTCTTACCAAGGGAAACGACTTGTATTCCCTGGGAGGTGCCAAGTACGAGGTCTTTGACGAAAAGGACAAGTCCATGGGCGTTCTTACCATCGACGAAAAAGGTGAGAGTGATGCCATGGAACTGCCTGCTGGCACCTATACCATTAAGGAGATCAAGGCACCAAAGGGATATGCCCTTGATGAAGAAGTTTACAAGGTCAAGGTGACTTCTGAAGACGAACTGATCCTTGAGACCGAAGACAAGCCCATAAGAGCCATGATAGAACTGCTATTAAAGAAAAAACTCAAAGGATCTAAGGGTAAGGATACTGCGGAAGGACCTTCTCTTAAGGGGGCAGTCTATGAGGTGAAGTTTATGGGAGATGGCTCCTCTAAGGCTCTGGCAGTGTGGCACATGGTCACCGATGATAAGGGCGAGATCTCCGGAGTAAAGCCCAAACTGGATAAAACCTATGAGAATTCCGAGCTCTATCAAGATGAGGATGGGAAGGTGGTTTTTCCTCTGGGAACCTATGAGATACGAGAGGTAAAGGCTCCAGAAGGATATGTAATTGATAAGGAAAAGCACGTAATCAAGGTGGAGGAGGACGGAACAGATAATGTCCTTACCAAAGCGTACAACTCGGTGGTCTCTTATGAAGACATTATTAGAGGCGGAGTCAAAGTGACGAAATTTGACCTGGAGACCGGCAAATCAGAGCCTTTGGGCAGCGCATCCTTTGAAGGCATATGCTTCACCTTAAAGAACATGTCAGAAAGCAGCGTTATCGTAAGAGAGGAGCTGGGCAAAAAAGGAGAATTCACAAGATGGATAGGACCGGGAGAAGATATAGGCAGTATCAGCCTTAAATATAATGAGGAGAGCGGTGCATGGGAAGCAGCTACCTTATCAGACGATCTTCCCTATGGCAAATACTCAATAATGGAATCGAAGACCAGTTCCACCTATCAGAGAACGGATAAGACGGAGCACATATTTGAAATAAAGGAAGATGGCAAGATGTATTCCATGGATGACCTAGGGGAGACGCTGATTTTCAGAAATCAGGTTTACAGGTCGGATCTGGAAGGCACAAAGATAGCGGATTCCTCATCCCAAAGATTCAGCTACGTACCCTTTAAGATCACCAGCCTGACCTCGGGAGAATGCCACGTGGTGGTGACAGATGTCAACGGATACTTCTTTACGGGAGACAGGAGGACTGAGGATGAGATCTTCGAGGATGAAGAAGGTGCCGGCTTAGAAAGGATAAACCCCTTCGATGATCTTTTGCAAAAAGATGAGATCTCCATGGAGGAAATGGAAAGCCGGGCTGGGGATGTGCGCCTGGGTGTTTGGTTCGGATCAGATAAGGCCGATGTTAAACTGGGAGCGCTTCCAATGGATAAATATGTACTAGAGGAAATGCGGTGTGAGGCCAACGCAGGCTATACCCTGCAAAAAATCCAGTTCGAGGTAAATGAGAAGTCCACCCACGTGATCATCAACTTAGCCACCATCACGGACGATGTGCCTGAAATGGGCACAACAGCGTCAGTGGGAGGTAAGAGCGACGGGATCAAACCCGAAAAAGACATAGTTCTTATAGACATTGTGGAATACTCAGGCCTCAGAAAGGGTGAGACTTACATGCTGGAAGGACGGCTGGTGGACAGAAGTACCGGCGAGACCGTAAAGGACACTGAAGGAAATGACGTGACTGCCACCAAGGAATTCACAGCACCCGCGGGAAGCGGCAAGGTAAAGGTAGAATTTCACTTTGATGGATCCAACCTCAATGGTATGGATACGGTGGTCTTCGAAAGACTTTACGATTCGGAGGGCAATCTGATTTGCTCTCACGAAGATCCGGATGATGAATTCCAAAGGCTGACCTGGGAGGATGAACCCGAGGAGCCTGGAGAGCCAGAGGAACCTGATGAGCCGGGGGAACCTGAAGAACCTGAGGAGCCGGACAAACCGGACAAGCCCGAGAAGCCTGAGAAACCTGAGAAACCGAAGGTACCGGATAAGCCGGAAAAGTCGAAAGCACCTGTCAAACAGCAGGTGCCTAAGACAGGAGATACTTCAGGCATAGAACTCTGGTCGACGATATTACTGCTTTCTGTATCCGCTGCTGCAAGACACAAAAAAGAGCAGGAATAAAATAAAGGCTGCTGTATCAAACCGATACAACAGCCATTTGGATCAATAATTGACTTATACGTTGAAGAGGAAGTTGACGATGTCGCCATCCTTCATGACGTATTCTTTACCCTCGGATCTGAGATAGCCTTTCTCCTTGGCCTGTGCCATGGAGAAGCCGGCTTCCGCGAACTTATCGTAAGGGATGGTTTCAGCTCTGATGAAGCCTCTCTCGAAATCGGTGTGGATCTTGCCGGCAGCCTGAGGAGCCTTGGTGCCGCGTTTGATGGTCCATGCTCTGCATTCATCTTCTCCTGCAGTAAGGAAGGAGATGAGGTTGAGAAGGGTATAGGAGGCTTTGACAAGTTTGTCAAGGCCGGACTCTTCGATACCCAGGTCTTCAAGGAACTCTGCCTTTTCGTCATCGTCCAGATCTGCCATTTCAGCTTCGATCTCGCAGCAGATGACTACACACTGGGCGCCTTCCTTCTCGGCGATATCGGTAACTGCCATGACATAGGGATTGTTTTCCTGATCTGCCAGACCGTCTTCATCCACGTTTGCTACATAAATGATGGGTTTATTGGAGAGGAGACCTATGGACTTGACGAATTCTTCTTCTTCCTCATCATCGAATTCATAGGCTCTGGCATTGTTGCCCTCTGAAAGCCACTCATAGATCTTGTTAAGGATATCAAGTTCTGCACGAGCATTCTTGTCGAACTTAGCGGTCTTCTCAGTCTTGGCGATCCTTCTTTCCAGGATCTCCATGTCGCTCAAAAGAAGCTCGGTGTTTATGGTCTCGATATCTGATACAGGATTGATCCTTCCGTCTACGTGGACGATGTTGTCGTTTTCAAAGCAGCGTACCACGTGGACGATGGCTTCTACCTCACGGATATGGCCAAGGAACTTGTTGCCAAGACCTTCACCTTTGGAAGCACCTTTAACCAGACCTGCGATGTCGCAGAACTCGATGGTGGCGTATACGGTCCTCTTGGAATTGTATACCTCGTGAAGCTTGGTGATCCTGGGATCCGGCACGGTAACGATACCGATATTGGGTTCAATGGTGCAGAAGGGGTAGTTAGCTGCCTCAGCTCCTGCCTTGGTTATTGCGTTGAAAAGTGTACTTTTGCCTACGTTAGGAAGGCCGACGATACCTAATTTCATTTATTTTTAGACTCCTTTCTCCAATACATGTAGAGTATAAATGCGATTACAAATAAAGTTATGCTGATGACCTGAGCCTGTCTTAAGGGTCCTATCATCAAACTGTCTGTTCTCAAGGATTCCACAAAGAATCTTTCGAAGGAATAGAGCATGAAGTAAAGCAAAATGATCTGTCCCGAGAAGGATCTTTTGTGGTTGGAGAACCAGATGAGGAAGAGGAAAAGACAGAAGCACCAGATGGATTCGTAGAGGAAGGTGGGGTGGTAGCCCACGCCGTCTATAATCTGTGCCCAGGGAAGATCCGTCTCCACACCGTGGGCTTCTTCGTTGAAGAAGTTGCCCCAGCGGCCTATGGCCTGACCCAGAGCCAGTACCGGTCCGCAGAGATCCAGCATGTCACGGAAGTTTTCCTTATCCTTTTTGCATACCAGATATACAGCAAGTATACCAAGGAGGATACCTCCGTGTATGGCAAGACCGCCGTTTCTGGTGTTGAAGATCTGCTTAAGATCACCGGCGTACATAGACCAGTTGAAGATGACATAATATGCTCTTGCTCCGATGATAGCAGCCGGTATTAGTGCGATGATCACATCTATGAATGAATCAGGCTTGATCCCCAGTCTGGGAGCGCGCTTATATGATATGATGGTGGCTATTACAAAGGCCAGCCCGATCAGTACACCGTACCACATTATGTCGATTCCGAATACTGTAAAACATACCCTGCCGGGTGAAACCATAAGTCCGATCCTCCTTTATTGTATATAACTATACTATGATAGCATTTTTTTAAAGATTTGTCCAATTTTTAAAAAATTTTTCTTTACAAAATATAGGTTGGTGCTATTATAATAATATCAATATATTGTGTAACTAAAAAGGGGGAAATTTTTTAATGAAATCTAGTAGGCGTGCTTTAAAATTAATTATTACAGCAGTGGTTTGCCTGGCCATTGTTTTTTGCTTTACAGGCTGCGGTGGCGGCGGTAAGCATTGGGCCATGGATCCCAAGGGTATGACAAAGAACATTCTTCAGTCCATAGATTTTGATTCGGACATGAAGCAGGTCAAGAAGAAAGCAGTGGCAACGTACATCGATCTGCCTGAGCCTTATGAAGGATATATGTATATGGGTGATGGATCCCATGCAGATACCTTCGGTGTTTTTGCCTTTGCCAGCGAGGGGGACAGCAAGGATGCTGAGAAGGCTGTGAAGAGTTATCTTAAGGAGTTGGAAGATTCCTTCAGCAGATATATTCCTGAAGAGGCTGATAAAGTAGCTAACCACACATACACTGTAAGAAAAGGTAACAACGTAATATTTATCGTAAGTTCCGATGAGGAAGCGGCAGAGAAGGTAGTTCTTGAGGGATTATATGAATCTGAAGAGGATACCAAGATAGAAGCAGAAACTGAGGACGAGGGCAATAAAGAGCCTGAAAAGACAGAAGAACCTGAGAAGACTGACGAACAGAAGGAAGATCAGGAACAGGGAGAAGATAAGTCTGACAATGAGGATAAAGAAGACGAGGAGAAAACAGAGCCTGTAAGCACTGAGTTCAGCCTTAACAACTATCCTAAGATCGATACCAACAGTAAACTTAAATATATCGGTTACATCGGAGTTTGCGGCAGAAGTGCTTATGAGATCTACGACTATGTAGAGAGCACTGCTTCCACCTATGCTAAGCTTATCAACAAGACCAAGAAGGCTTTAGGCAGCGATGTGAACGTATATGATATGATCGTTCCTCTCTCATCCAAGATCACCATTCCTAATAAATACTACGATGAGATAAAGGGCTCCGATCAGAGGAAGGCACTGGACAATCTGTACGATAAGTTAAGCAGCAAGGTTATCCCGGTCAACATCTTTGAGACCATGATGCAGCACAGAGATAAGCACATCTATTTCAGAACTGACCATCACTGGACCAGCCTTGGAGCATACTATGCTTATGAGAAATGGTGTGATGTAAGCGGCAAAGACGCAATTCCTCTCAAGGGCAGAGACACCATCGACATGGGTGATTTCGTAGGCAGCTTCTATACTGACACCAAGGCAACAGCTCTTAAGAAACATCCTGATAAGCTCAAAGCATATCTTCCTAAGGGTAACTGCTACATCTGGGGCAAGGATTCTGAAGGAAACACGACTCAGTCTGATGTCATTCGCGATTATTCAGATTCTGCAGACTTTACCAAGTATGATTCCTTCCTTGGAGGAGACAAGGGACTTGTTCTCATCATCAATAAGGATGTGAAGGATGATTCCGTATGCTTCGTAGTAAAGGAATCCTTCGGAAACTGCATTGCACCTTACTTTGCGGATCACTATCACAAGGTCTACGTCATCGATTACAGATATTTTAATAAGAATATCATTTCTTACGCAAAAGAAAAGAAAGCGACAGACATTATCTTCGTTAACAACATCGGTATGACAAGATCAAGTTACCTGGTTGGAAAGCTGCAGGAAGCCCTGACCAGATAAGCAAAGCCAAAGAAAACAGGGGAGGGTGCCTTAAAGGTAACCCTCCCGTTTTATCTGTTGTAAGAAAATTTTTTAGATAATTCGAAAAAAGTCATTGACAATTGGGACCATTTTTGGTAGTATATTTTTTGCAGTTCGCTGGAACTGATTTGATGTGGCGGCGTGGCTCAGTTGGCTAGAGCACTCGGTTCATACCCGGGGTGTCACTGGTTCGAATCCAGTCGCCGCTACCATTTGAAATAATGCTGGTTCGTCGATGGCCGTAAGGTTCAAACGGATAGCAGTTTCACGGGAGTTTAGCTCAGCTGGGAGAGCATCTGCCTTACAAGCAGGGGGTCACAGGTTCGAGCCCTGTAACTCCCACCAAATTTGGCCAAGTAGTTCAGTTGGTTAGAATGCCAGCCTGTCACGCTGGAGGTCGTCGGTTCGAGCCCGATCTTGGTCGCCAATTTTTTCCCGGGTTACCGGGCTATATGGTGGGTATCGGCAAGCGGTTAAGCCATCGGGTTGTGGCTCCGATATGCGTGGGTTCGAATCCCACTACCCACCCCATTTTATTTATTGGGGTATCGCCAAGCGGTAAGGCAACGGATTCTGATTCCGTCATGCGCA
>JAFPXY010000001.1 GCA_017394515.1 Bacillota bacterium
GATAGTACCTTTGCGCTGTGAAATTTCAAAAATGGTAAAAGGTATGATAAGCAACAGTGATTTTGAGAAGGCCTGGTTCCTTTATAAGACGGAGTATGAGCCCAACAACGTTTCGATTAATGACTTCTGTATCCGTAAGGGTTTTCCCTACACAGAATTCAACAAATGGTTTCGCAAGACCCACAAGAAAGTAGTTCCCTTGGAAGTGGAAGGTATGCCGGACGGGGCGGAGTCGACCCAGGAGTATCCCAAGCCTGCATCTAACACCTCAAAGACGATGAATAACGGAATCCAAGTGTACATTCGTACCTGCGATGGTCTTCAGATTAAGAAGAAGGGTATAAGCTACCAGGACCTGGTAAGTCTGGTAGAGAAGCTGGAGGGTCTATGCTGAGCATAAATGGTCTGCACAATTTCTATTTCCTACCGCATTTTCATGACATGCGGTGCAAAGCTCGCAGGATATCGGAGATGATACGCGCAAAGTACCATCGCGACCCGCTTAATGGCGATGTATACATATTCATGTCTAAGGACCGTACGAAGGTGAAGTTGATCCATTATGAGAACCATGCCTTCTATGTGCATGAGAAGAGTTTCGTGAAGGGATATAGGTTTATAAAGATAGTGCTCAGGGATGATATTCCTGTCTATAAAATCGAGTGGAAAAACTTGGTTTCTGTGCTGGAAAGTCCTGTTATAAAGTCAATATCTTTACAATAATATAAATAGTGTTAAATATCTGATTAGCAATAAAATATAATGAATACAAATTTGTGTATATCAAATATTTTTAGTACCTTTGTAGCGTACAAAGAAGCATATGACAGAGGACGAGTTGATCAGAGAAATACAGCTGAAAAATCAGCTTTCGGGACTGGATGGAACGCCAGCCCCGGAATATGATCCGTCCGATGGCATGGAGACTGTAGAAGAGCTCAAGAAGTACGTCAGATTCCTGTACGCATCGCTTCAGGAGAAGGATAAGGAGAATCTCCAGATAAGAAAGGAGATGTCTGAGATCAAGGAAGAACTGAAGGCGGCTAACCGCAGGGCTGATGAAGAGGCGGCAGGGCGCAAGCGACTTTTTGACAAACTTGAGAAGTTTATGGATAGTCAGAAGTCAGATGATGACGAGAAGAACAAACTCCTTCGCAAGATAGAAACGCTTGAGAACCGCCTGAAAATGGCCAACCTGGCTCTTTATGGTGGGGGCAAGACCTGTAGCGACAAGTATATCGGTCAGGAAAATGTGGGTATCAATGACGGTCGTGACGACTTTGACGGAACGGAGAAGTCATTGCCTGACGGGACTCCTGGTCCTGTGAGCAAGGAACCTTCATGTGACAGCGCATCAAAGGATGAGAGTACTGATAACAACACCCCAAATGATGCTCAGGAGGAAAAAGAACAGCAGGCCTGCTATCATGGGCCAAGCAGAAAGGGCTGGACATACATAAAGGAGGTTATAGGAGATCCCATAGTGCATAAGTGCATCATCCCAGAAGGTTGCAAGGTGAAAAAATACAAGAAGCCTCGCAAGGTGAAGACAATCGTGCAGCGTTTGGAGGAACATCAGTTCGAGAGGGTCCTGGTAGAGTATCCAGATGGCACTACAAAGACCATTACTGCCCCTGCAGATGAAGAGGGAAAGGGAATCCTTGAGGAACTGGTTCCCGGCACAGGAATTACTGCTACGCTGCTCTCATATATGATATTCAACCGCTATATCATGGCATCCCCCGCCTATCGCGAGTCAAAGAATCGCTATCCTGATATGGACTGGCATACATGTCGTCAGAACCTCCTGAACTGGGAGGATAAGGGTGCAATCCTGCTGAGCAAGCTGCTTCCAGCGCTTAAAGACATGGCTTTGGAAGAAGGTGCCAACGTAAATGTGGATGAGACATGGTATCGCTATCAGACCCACTTCGGCCACAGGAAGACTTACATGTGGTGCCTAGTCAACCGTAAGGCAGGCATTGTCATATTCTTCTACGAGGATACGGTTGACAAGAA
>JAFPXY010000019.1 GCA_017394515.1 Bacillota bacterium
AGAGAAAGCTGGGAAGGCTTACACCATTTGAGAAGCACGAACAATATCTGATGGCTGCATAAAAAACTCCAGCTTTACGAAGAAGCTGGAGCTAAAAATTTTACTTTTTTTAATTGTCTACTTGACGGGATGCGGTTCATTGAGGCGGCTCTACTTGACTGCACTGGTTGATTGCACTGATACGGCCTAATCCTCTGAATTATGAGGTTTAGGCCGTCGCTTAAAAAACTCGTACGGCCTAAACCCTCGATTTTATCATCGTAGGCCGTCGTATGTTTTTTGCGAACTAAAGGCCCAACTGGAATTTCAGCGTTTCTATTAGCTTTGTTCATCAAAAAACTCTATGTAATGGATTTTCTTTGATCGAAACAATCCCAAGGAGAGTTTTTTCTCATATACTAACCATTTTCTTTTTAAAGGTGTCTCCCGAACACACGGCCTTACACCTCGATTTCATCACTTTAGGCCGTCACCAAAAAATCCATACGGCCTAATCGTACCATGCAGCCATTTTAGGCCGTGAGTAGGATAAAACTCTTCAAATAAGCATTTTTATCCTACTGCAAAAAATCCCCCTAGGATAAAACTATAGTTTTCGCCATTTTTATCCTACTCTGTTTTTTGGATGAAGCCCTGTCACCCCTGAGATCTCCCTTCAAAAAACGATTTCAGCTCCAATTCTTTCAAAATATGGCTATTAGCATTTGCTAACCCGGTGATTTTTGTCCAATTTTCAGCAATATGCCTTGCAAAATCGCCTCCCAGCTGCATATGCCCAAATGACATGTAGGATAAATATTGCCAAAATGCCATTTGTATCCTATGGCCTTTCAGCTGAGTAGGATAAAACTGGCTATATCAGTTTTTTTATCCTATTTTGCAGCGGCACACTGAAAGCGGCACCCCTTGACCAATTCATAAAAAGGAGCCATTTTGAAATGGCTCCTTAAATCATTATTTCTTCTTTCCACGTGATTCCAGCACAAGCCAGAAAATCAGGTAGAGGGCTGCTGCCAGCAGAGCGATTCCTGTCAGGTAGAAGCCTGCGTTGTACACTTCCGTGAAGTGGCCCATGAGGCAGAGCGGAATGCTGATGGTCAGGGCAGCTGGTATTGCCACGATCTTAAGTATGGTCCGGGCAAAATATTTTTTGCGGAAGATCAGGTAGATGACTGCGCCTACGATGGTAGCCAGTAGGCCGATCATGATCCAGTAGTTATACACCAGCCTTGGCAGGGTGGTTATGGTTCCGCCCAGGTCCGGGGCGTCCGGATTTTCGTAAAGGCGCTGGTCGCCGTTAGCTCCGGGGTAGTAGAAGACCCAGTTGACATCGGCCTTGTTTCCGATGAGAAGCAGGTTGTCTCCTTGCTTGCCCGTGATCTGGTCAAGCCTGGTGGTGTAGCAGCTGACGAAGACCGCGCGGCCTATGCCGTCTGGGATGTCCAGGTTGCCCAGCTCGTAGCGAGTGGCTCCTTCTGCCATGACTCCGATGATCTTGCCGTCTTCCAGTTCCTGGATGGCAAGAGGATCTTTTGCGCCGTTTATATAAATAGGTGTGGTCAGGTGGACAATTGCAAGGGTCAGCACCGCCAGACCGATGATGAAGCCCAAAAGGGTGTTCACGAAGCGCTTCTTTTGGATCAAAGCCTTGGTCAGGCTCATGCTCTCATTGGACAGGTTGGCCAGTTCCTCACGGGACACGGGCTCCTCCAAAAGTTCGCCTTTGAGAAGCTCCGGCACCGTCACTTCCAGGCAGTCCGCGATGGCTTCCAGATTGTTTATGTCAGGGAAGCCGCGGCCGGTCTCCCAGCGGGATACGGCCTTGTCTGACACGTGAAGAAGCTCCGCCAATTCACCCTGGGTGAGATTTTTTGCTCGACGAAGCTCCGATATAAGTTTTCCTGTTTTTTCTGTATTCATAGGTCTTACCTCCTATAAAAACAGTACCTCAAATCCCTTTAAAAGTCACCCTATGCATCATAGAATGGACGGTTTAGGCATAAATGCAACGTGGAGAGTGGGCTTAGCGCCACCCGGAGTCAGGCTGGCTCTCAGGGTATCGCGCCGCGTGTGCAGGGCTTAGCCCAGGATCTCGCAAACTTCTGCTCCGGTCATGCCGACCTTGATGCCAAGCTTTTCGCCTTCAACGGAAACTGCCTTGACGGGGTGAGCGAGAAGGTCCTCAAAGGATGCTCCGCCGATAACGCAGGCTGCGTCGCCAACTGCGTCAGCTGTTCCCAGATTCAGATAACCGCACATGATGTATCCCTTCGGCAGCACCATAACCAGCATGTTAGGATGTCCCTCGCCGCCGGGTGCGTTGATGTGCACTCCCTGCACCAGTTTGCCGTTTACGTTCAGAATTTCAGTCTTAACCATTTGATTTCTCCTTTTAAACTAAGTTGCTGATGTGGTTTATACCGCTATTTTATTACAAAAAATGTAGGATTTCAAGGTTGATACTGGTATAATATGATCAGCAAAATATTTTACGTGAGGGATAATATGGAATATAGAATAAATAGAAGGACAGGAGATCGCATTTCCGAGATCGGCATGGGAACCTCGGTGCTCTTTCAGGCGGGAAGGCTGGAAGGCGCCCACATCCTTGAAAAAGCCTATGATGGCGGCATCAACTATTTCGACCTGGCCGGCGGCCACGGCGACAACTTTCCAATCTTCGGAGACGCCCTTCGAGACGTGCGCAAAAATATCCACTACCAGCTTCATTTCGGCGCGGACTATAGCAAAGGCGAGTATGGCTGGTCTTTGGAGCTGGATAATGTGAAGAGGTCAGTAGACAAAGAGCTCACAGAGCTTAAGACTGATTACATCGATTACGGCTTCATCCACTGCCTCGACGAGATGGCGGACTGGGAGACCTACAAGGATAACGGAGTTTACGAGTACATACTGAAGCTTAAGAAGGAGGGTGTGGTGCGCCATATTGGCATGTCCTCCCATACGCCTGCTGTGGCCCATGGCATCCTGGACGAAGCAGATGTGGACATGATGATGTTCTCTATCAGCCCAGCCTACGACTTCGGCCATGGCGATTATGCCTTTGGCGAGGCTGCTGAAAGGATGGAGCTCTATAAAAGATGCGCCAGTGAGGGCATCGGCATCACCGTCATGAAGGTCTATGGCGCAGGACAGCTATTAACCGCAGATCTCTCGCCCTTCGGCGTGGCCCTTAGCGAGTACCAGTGCATCAGATACGCTCTGGACAAGCCCGGGGTGCTGACTGTGCTTCCCGGTATCGAAACCATGGATCAGCTGGATGTGCTTCTCAAATATCACGACCAGCCTGAAGAGGCATATGACTATTCGATCTTAGGGACCCTGGAGCCCGTGAAGGCCGCAGGCCGCTGCGTGTACTGCAACCATTGCGCACCTTGCCCCGCGGGCCTCGACGTCGGTCTCATCAATAAATACTATGACTTGGCCCGCGTGGGCGACACCCTGGCCAGGGAGCACTACCTGACCCTGGGGACCACTGCTAAAGATTGCGTGGCCTGCGGCCATTGCGACTCCCGCTGCCCCTTCGGCGTGGCCCAGAGCCAGCGGATGGCGGAGATCAAAGAGTACTTTGGGAAATAGTAATCACCTCTCGTGATACAAAAATGGCTGTAGCATTTTGCTACAGCCATTTCCTTGTTAAGATTACGAAGCGTAAACCTGATCTTTGCTTAAAAGCAGATGTGGTTTACCAATTATCTCTGGGAAGGCGCAAAACCCGCGCAAACTTATTCAAACAACTGCCTCTCCTTCTTGAGCTCGTCCTTTCTTCCCTGGATGCGGCCCAGGGCGTACATGAGGAGGGTAGCGCAGAGGATGTTTATCCAACCCAGGCGAGATGGGCCGATGCTGTTGGCGACGCCGATGATCAGGTTAGCCATACCGATCCAGAAAAGCATCTTACCGATGCGGTCCAGATGTGCGATCCTGGAATCGATGTCAGAGTAGAGCTCGAAGGCGCCAAGTTCAGCAGGCTTTCTGTAATAATGCCACTGGAGTATACGTCCCACGTATTCCACGCCGGACTCCCTTAAGAACTCCAGGTAGCCATCATCATGAGGGCGCATCTCCATGCGGATGTTGTATTCACCGGGCTCGGTCTTCACGAAGGTGTAGTTGCAGAAGCCCACAGCCGTCAGGGTCCAGCCCTGAGCTGCCATTTCGTTCAGCCAAGCTTCTTCTTTATCATAATTCCATACAAGGAACACTTTCCAAACTTTCATAGTCTCTCTCATTTCTCTTCTCCTCCTTCCAAGGCTCTCGCGATAACGTTATCGCCGTTTCTAACCAGTTCTCTCAAACGCTCGATCTCCTTAAGAAGTATATCGAGGCCTTTATCCGTCAGTTTATACTCTTTTTTTCGGCTGCCGGGATCCATCGGAAGCTGCTGGATCCAGCCCTTGGTCGTGAGTGACGTCAGGGCTCCGTAGAGAGTTCCCGGGGCCAACCTCACGCGGCCCGAGGACATTTCCTCCACCTGTTGCATGATACCGTAGCCGTGAGCCGGCCGGTATAGCGCCAGCATTATATAATATGTAGATTCCGTCAATGCATAATTGTTATCCATAATTATCATCTCTCTTTCGTCTGCCGATATATCGCCTCTCGATATATCGTAATCCTATTATATCGTCGCACGATATAGTTGTCAATACCTTTTTTAAAACTTTTGCGCAAAAAACTTTCTGTATATTAATACCTGCATTTATGGTATAATCAATCTGTTAGGACTAAATTCACAATCGCAACTCGGAGGTACTAGAAATGAGACAGATCACAGAACGCGTTGATGAAATAAGAGAAGAGATCCGCGGGATCTCTCACGAGATACATGAGAACCCGGAACTTGGTAACGAAGAGTTCCATTCCGTGGAGCTCCTCACAGGGCTCCTCGCTAAGTATGGCTTCGCCATTGAAACCAATATCTGCGACATGCCCACCGCCTTCATCGCAAGCTACAAGGGCTCTAAGCCCGGTCCTGTCATCGGCTATTTGGCTGAGTACGATGCACTCCGCGGCATGGGCCACGCCTGCGGCCATAACATGATCGGAACCCTGGCCTGCTGCTGCGCCATAGCTCTCCGTGAAGCCATCGACGAATACGGCGGTGAAGTCAGAGTCATCGGAGCTCCCGCAGAGGAGACCATGGGCGGCAAGTGCGCTATGGCGGACGCAGGTTATTACGACGACCTGGCCGTAGCCATCATG
This sequence comes from Bacillota bacterium, assembly GCA_017394515.1. Lineage (GTDB taxonomy): Bacteria > Bacillota > Clostridia > Peptostreptococcales > Anaerovoracaceae > RUG754. Next base: position 5,227 of record JAFPXY010000019.1, read on the forward strand.
GGCCATCCCAACGGCAAGCACGCAGCATCCGGCAAAATGATGGCCATCGATTCCCAGAGATTTGAATTCTTCGGTAAGGCTGCTCATGCAGCTGCAGCTCCGGAAGCAGGCATCAACGCCCTGAACGCTGTACTCCTTACCTTCCATAATATAGATGCCCTCAGACAGCACACCGTATCTACCGCTCGCGTTCACGGCATCATCCGTGACGGCGGAGTGGCCGCAAACATCGTGCCCGAATACGCAAGCTGCGAGTTCTATATCAGAGCAGAGACTTCCAAGTACTGTCTGGCTTTCAGCGAGAGAATAAAGAACTGCGCTAGAGCAGGCGCTCTGGCTACCGGCTGCGATATCAAGATCACCAACTTCGAGGGTTACTACGATGACCTTCACACCAACGAGACTTTGTCCGCCCGCGCTGTACAGCACACCCATGAGTTCGGTGTGACTCAGGACATGCCCGCCGCCGACGGCTCAGGCTCATCGGATATCGGAAACGTCAGCTATCGCTGCCCTTGCATCCACCAGTGGTTCGACGTGGTGGGCGACCCCAACGTGCCCCTTCATACGCCGGAGCTTTGCGCAGGCGCGGACTCCGAATATGGCTATGAGGAGATGTTCAAGGTAGCCAAGGCCTTCGTGGCAACGGGCGAAGACGTGCTGACCCAGCCTGAATTCCTTAAGGCCGTTCGCGACGAGTTCGACCTTCTGGAAAGAGAATAATTCGCAAAAAATCGGAGATCATAATGTTCAAGAAATTAAAGGATCGTTTAGATCCTAAGTACACAAAAATATGCCTATACGCTGGAGTTTCCGTGGTACTCGTGGCCATAGTTCTGGCCATTCTGTACTTCTCGGGAGGCTTTTGGTCCAAGCTGTGGGGGATCACCAAAGCAGTGCTCAAGCCCATAATTCTCGGCGGCATCATTTGCTATCTGCTGCTGCCCCTGGTGAAATTTTTTGAAGCAAAAGTATTCAAATCCCAAGGCAGGAAGTGGGAGAGGCCGGTCTCGGTGCTTCTGAGCTTTCTCATGGTGATCATAGTGATTACCATAATACTTCTGGCTGTGATCATCACCGTGGACAAGAGCATCACAAACATAGACTTCGAATATATCAAGGACTTCGTAGCATCCGTACGTGTAGAATTCGCCAGCGTTATCGATGCCTTAGAGCAAAAAATCGCAAGCATGGGAATTTCCATGAGCAAGATCGGTTCCATTCTGAGCGGCCTGGTGGGCGGCGTCGTAGACGTGGTCACGGGACTCCTTTTCGGAGTGATCTTCTCCATCTACTTCCTTTTGGACGGAAGCAACATCCGTGGCTACTGGGAGAGAGCCTTCAGGCTCATCGCAGGCAGAAATGCGGAGGACAAATTGCTGGCTTTTGCGGCTGATGCTGACAGAGCTTTCTCAGGCTATATCAGAGGGCAGTTCCTGGATGGCCTCATCGCCGGCACCGTCTGCGCCATAGTATTTCTGATTGTCGGAGTGCCCAGCGCTATCGTCGTAGGTATTCTGGTGGCTATTGGAAACCTGATACCCTATGTGGGACCTATCCTGGGGTATGCGGGACTCATCACCGTGTGTCTTTTGGACGGCGAAATCAACAAGCTCATCATCGGAGGCATCTGCCTCTTGGTAATAATGTTTTTGGACGGAAACGTCCTCAACCCGAAACTTCTATCCAACAGCGTCAAAGTGCATCCGCTTCTCGTGGTAGCTGCCTTGATCGGAGGCGGTGCTTTGGGAGGCATCCTGGGCATGATCGTAGCGGTGCCTTGCGCAGCGCTTCTCAAGCTGCAGTTTGACAGATATCTCCAGAAGAAAGAAGAACGCATTCAGGGAGAGACAAGAGAGGTACAAAATGCTGAATAAATTGATAAAAGCAGCGCCGGCGGCCATAATCATCGTGGCCCTGGCCCTGATGCTGATGCTGGGCAGGCAGTACCTGGATTCCAAGCTGCCCGCCATGGGAGGCACATATTACAAGGATTTCAAGTCCGACGCTGAACTGGAGTACAAATATTCCCAGCCTGGCGAGTTCGACGTGGAGAGCCGCACCGTGGAGACCGGAGACGAGGTCATCGGAAATCTTTCCGTCTGGTATCCCAAACTGGCCCAGGGCGAAAAGTTCCCCGTCATCATCGTGGCTAATCCCAGCGCACTTCCTGCTTCCAACTATAAGCCCTTCTTCGAGAGGCTGGCCTCCTGGGGCTTCGTGGTAGTAGGTAACGAAGAGTCCCAGACCGGAAAGGGCGAGGGCATAGATAAGACCGTGGATCAGCTCTTCGGCCTGGTGGACACCCACCCTTTGAGAGAGGTCATTGACTATGACAGGATCGGACTCGTGGGTTACTCCCAGGGCGGAGCAGGAGCTTTGGCCGCAGTCTCAGTGCAAAAAAATTCCGACAAGTTTAAAGCTCTCTTCACGGGATCTGCCGTTTGCCCGGATGTGGCCAAGGATTACGGCTGGACCTATGATACCTCAAAGATCGCCATTCCATACTTCATGGCAGCGGGCACCGGCGACAGCGATGCAGGAAACGATGCTGAAGACGTGGTGGGAGTTGCTCCTTACACAGCCCTCATGGACAGCTATGATTCCATGGACGAAAACGTTCCTAAGATCCGCGGCAGGATCGTCGGCGCGGAACACGCCGACGTGCTCAAGAGATGCGATGGCTACATGACAGCCTGGATGCTCTATCAGCTTAAGGGAGACGCCGAAGCGGCCAAGGCCTTCACCGGTTCCGACGCTGAAATCAACGGAAACGCCAACTGGCAGGACGTCGAAAAGAATCTTTAAGAATTTTGCGAAAATATGCTGGAATATACCCTCCGAATGTGCTATAATGCGAATTTGTCAGTACATTTTGGAGGGTTTTTATTATGAATGACAATTTAAGAGAAAATGCGGAGCGCGGCGTGTTTTCAGGCAAGCTTGGATACGTGCTTGCAACGGCCGGTTCTGCAGTAGGACTTGGTAACATCTGGAGATTCCCCTATCTGGCAGCCAGATACGGCGGAGGCATCTTCCTTCTGGTTTACCTTATTCTGGCTCTGACCTTCGGATATACACTTATGATGTCCGAGAGCACCCTTGGAAGGCTCACCGAAAAGAGCCCCGTGGGCGCCTTTAAATACTTCGGGAAAGGCAAAGTATCCGCCTTCGGAGGCTGGATCAACGCCGTCATTCCCATGCTGATCCTGCCTTATTACAGCGTAATCGGCGGCTGGGTCTGCAAATATCTCTATGAATACATCGTAGGAAACGTAGCAGGAACCGCCTCAGACGACTTCTTCGGCGGCTTCATCACATCAGCCGGCGCAGCTGAATTCTGGTTCATCGTCTTCGCAGCCATCACCCTGATCATCATCGTATTAGGCGTTGAAAACGGCGTAGAAAAGGTATCAAAATTCATGATGCCCGTTCTGGTCATCCTTGCCATCATCGTTGCAGTTTACTCCATGACAAGACCCGGAGCAGTAGCCGGCATCAAGTACTTCCTGGTGCCTGACTTCAAGCACTTCTCCTGGATGACGGTGGTAGCTGCCCTTGGTCAGATGTTCTATTCACTGTCCATCGCCATGGGTATCTTAGTCACCTACGGCTCCTACATGAAAAAGGAAGTCGATATCGAAAAAGCCACTCATCAGGTCATCTTCTTCGACAGCGGCATCGCTATCTTAGCAGGCCTTATGATCATCCCCGCAGTCTTCGCCTTCTCCGGCGGAGATCCGGACATGCTGAACAAGGGCCCCGGCCTCATGTTCGTAACCATTCCCAAGGTCTTCGAGAGCATGGGATTCGGAAGAGGTATCGGCGTGCTGTTCTTCGTGCTGGTGTTCTTTGCGGCTATGACCAGCGCCATCTCCTTAGCTGAAACTTCCGCATCCACCATTCAGGATGAGCTGGGCTTCGGCAGAACAAAGGCAACCGGCCTGGTAGCAGTGATCATGGTAGTCCTTGGCTCCCTTTCATCCCTGGGCTACAGCGGACTTTCCTTCGTTCACATCTTCGGCATGGAGATCCTGGACTTCTTCGATTTCCTCACCAACTCACTTATGATGCCTGTGGCAGCCTTTGCGACCTGCCTGTTCATCGTCAAGCGCGTGGGAATCAACAACATTTCCGCAGAAGTCAGACTTTCCTCAAAGTTCCGCTTCGAGGGCATGTACAGAGTATTCATCCAGTCCGTGGCACCCATCTTCGTTGTGGTGATCCTCTTGAGCTCCATCCTGAGCGTTCTGGGAATTCTCAATATCTGATAATTTGGTCAGCTTCCTGCTAAAGTGGGGAGCTGATTTTTTGCGCAAAAAATAGAATGACAAGTGCTCTTTAATGTTGTATAATTTTAATATGAGATAATATCTGTTTTATTTGAAAGGAGAAAGATATGTCTAAGGGAATTAATAATTTTTCTGAGATAGGTAAACTTCAGAAGGTGCTCCTCCATAGACCCGGAGCAGAACTTGAAGCTCTTACACCTGACACCCTGGGTAAGCTTTTATTTGAAGACATTCCCTTCCTCAGCGTAGCTCAAAGAGAGCACGATGCCTTCGCTGACACACTTCGTACCAACGGCGTTGAGGTTTTATATATTGTGGATGAGGCGGCAAAGGCCATGGAAGATCCGAGAATCAAAGAAGAATTCGCTAACGAATTCCTGAAACTCTCCAGGATCAATTCCAAAGGAATGAGAGCAGCTCTTATGGTATACCTCATGGGAATGGAACCCAAGAAGATGATCGAGACCGTCATCGGCGGTATCAAGAGATCTGACGTAAAGACCAAGAGAGCCACATCTCTCATGGACCTCATCGAGGGAGAGGATCCTTTCGTATCGGATCCCATGCCCAACCTTTACATGCCTCGTGACCCGGCTGCCTGCGTAGGTAATGGTATCGCCATCTGCCACATGCACACAGACGCAAGACGCAGAGAAGCCCTGATTCTGAGATATATCTATAAGTATAACGAAGACTTCGCTAACGAAGGCGACAAGCTGTTCTATGACCTGAGAGATCCATATTCCATCGAAGGCGGCGACATCGCAGTCCTCAACAAAGACGTAGTAGCTATCGGTCTCTCACCGAGAACCACTATTCCTGCAGCTGAAACCCTGGCCAGAAGACTCCTCCAGGGAGGACAGTTCAAGAAAGTTCTAGCTTTCAATATTCCTAAGCTGGAACCCTTCTCACATCTCGATACGGTATTCACCATGGTAGACTACGACAAGTTCACCATCCATCCGGAAGTAGAAGGACCTATGGAAGTTTACGCCATCACCCTGAACGACAAGGGCGAGCTGAAGTTCGAAGCCATGAAGGACGAACTGAACAAAGTAATGGCCAAGGCTTTAGACCTTCCTGCAGTACAGTTGATCAGATGCGGCGGCTCCGACATCCTGGTATCCCAGAGAGAGCAGTGGAACGACGGATCCAACACCCTGACCATTGCACCCGGCAAGGTCATCACCTGCGACAGAAACTACATCACTAACGAACTCCTCGAAAAGAACGGCTTAGAGGTTGTCACCGTAACCCTGTCCGAGCTTTCAAGAGGCAAAGGCGGTCCGAGATGTATGGTTTGCCCTGTGGTTAGAGAGGATATTTAATTATAGCGAATTGAAAAAGGGTTGCCCTGGTGGGCAACCCTTTTTTGTTGTATGGGTGAGGAGGTTTGAGGTTTGACCTAAACTCCTCTTATTGCGACTTTAGTACTATGCCCCAAAAAGTGATGTAGTACTAAAAGCAGATTTCGGGCGGTTTAGTATGATGATTTTTGTAGGCGGTTTAGATCGAATTGCAGGTACTTATGGCTAACTGTAGGACAAGTATAAGGATTTCAATGTTTTCGGCCTAAATCTACATGGGAAACTGAGTTTTTTGTGATTTTTAACGTAGTACTAAACTCCGCTTTCGCGGGCTTTCGTCCTAACCTGCAAAAAACAGGCATAGTACTAAACTCCGATTTTCCGGGTTTAGGTCAAACCCTAAAAACCAGCCATAGTACTAAACCCGTTTACCATACGTTTTAGGCCTAAAGCCTTCGCCTCCCAAAATATCAAAACGGCCGAAGCCCGATTCTCAGGGCCTTCGGCCGTACATCTTTTTAATATAAAAACCACCCAAGCGTTAACTTGCTGAATGGAGTAGCACTAGGTGCGGCTTGGAGATAACTTTACACTTCGCTATCTACGTCGATGACGGCGCCGGGGCCGCGATCGAAGAAGATGCTTTTGGAGCTTATGGAGAGGGGGATGCCGTAGCAGTTCACCACGTCGTCGGGCAGGAAGCCCAGCTTCAGGGCGGCGCGGCCCACGGAGAACATGACGCGGTTGTCGATGCGATGGTCAGCGGCCACGGATACGGCGGATCCTACGGCGATGCCCAGATCCGTCACGGTGAAGACGCATCTGGCGCCGGCAGCGCGGCAGTCTCTGCAGCTTTCGAAGCCACACATGCCACACTTGTCCATGCCAAAGTAGCGGCCCGTGCAGCCGATGAGGACTACGGCGATGCTTTCGTCCACGTTGCCTGCGTCTCTGGTGTAGAGGAGCTGGCCAGTGGCCTCGCCCATGGCGCGCATTTTGTCGCGGAGTTTATCTTTGTCCTCGCCGGTCACGATGGCGGTACGGATGGTGTCTCGGCCACTGGCCTTGGGGGCTGTGAGGGCCGCGGCGGCCATCAGGTCAGCTACTATAAGGCCGGCAGAGGTTTTGGTTTCGTCTATTGATTTGATCATTTGTTTACGCCTCCTTCCAAAGCTCCTCCGGGTACAGGCCTTTGTCCTTCAGGGCCTGGAGGGAAGCTACTACGCTTTCCTTGTCTTCCTTGTAGGTCACGCCGTACCAACGGTCGTGGGAGGTGAGCACCTTGGCCTGAGCGCGGCCGGCTTTGATGAGCTCGTCCACGCACTTGGGCAGGAGGTATTCGCCCTTTTGAGGATTTTTTGCGAGGGTTTCAGTAAGGAAGGCGGGAAGGCCGGCTTCCATCTCGCGAAGGATTGAAGGGGTGAAGCCCCAGAAATTCATGGAGACGGTGGTGCCTTCTGCTACCTCGACCCAGGTCGCTCCGTCGTCCTCGGTGTAGCAGATGCGGCCGTCGTGCCACATGATCTTTGTGCGCTCCACGATGTCAGCCAGGTAGCCAGCACCGTCAACTGAGCAGACGCCGCGGCTTACGTGGCCGTTCTCGGTGAGGGTGTTTTGGACCTGATAGCCCACCATGCAGTAGTTGTAAAGGTCCTCGTCGCTGGCCGATTCCAGGAAATCGTACATGAGCTTGAAGGCCTCCGGGCCGTAGTAGTCATCGGAGTTTATGACGCAAAAGTTGCCGTCCACCAGGTGGCGCGCGGCCAGAACCGCGTGGGCGGTGCCCCAGGGTTTGGTACGACCCTCGGGAATCGCGAATCCTTCAGGAATGTCATTGATGTCCTGATAAGCGTATTCTATCTTCATGTGCTGGCCCGCCTTGTGGTCGATGAGACGGCGGAAATCAGCCTCGTTTTCTCTTTTGATTATGATGACGGCGCGGTCGAAGCCTGCCCTAAGGGCGTCGAAAAGCGAAAAGTCCAGGATGATCTCGTCCTTGCCGGACACCGGCTCGATCTGCTTGAGCCCGCCGAAGCGCGAACCCATGCCAGCTGCCATTATTACTAAAGTAGGTTTTGCCATTTTTTTCACCTCACATATTTTTCTCTATCAAGTATAGCAAAAAACTCTCCCGCAGGCAAACATAAAAAGAACGAATCGCCCTATAAAAGAGCGATCCGCAAGGTCTTTATTATGTCTTTGGTCTGAAAGGAATAGTTGATTTTCTAATGCGAAGAGAAAGCATTACTCAATAGAGATGTACTTCGGCTCCTCAATCTTCTTAGGAGCTTCCTTAGGAAGGCTAAGTGTCAGAACGCCGTTGCCGAATTTGGCCTTTACGTCTTCCTCTGTCAGGTCTTTGCCTACATAGAAGCTTCTGGTCATGGCGCCGGTGTAACGCTCACGTCTTAAGTACTTGCCGTCCTTCTCTTCTTCTTCGTTCTCGGCGGAGGCGCTGACATTCAGGTAACCGTCCTTCAGGTGGATCTTAACGTCCTCCTTCTTGAAGCCGGGCAGGTCGATAGCCAGTACGTACTGGTCCTCGGTCTCCTTGATATCAGTCTTCATAATGCTAGGCATGGTCTTCATAGGCATTCTGTCTGCTACTGGGAACATATCGTCCATGAAATCATCAAATAAGTTGTCTCCAAAGATGCTAGGTAATAACATTTTATTTTCCTCCTTTATAACAGGTAATTTATAATTTTGGTCTGTCCGGGGCCCTTGGCCTCCTGACAATTATGTTATAGCACTTTGTGTTAGCACTGTCAAGAGGTGAGTGCTAACAATTCGCGTTATTTCTGTGAAGATTTGGTGAACTACCCCGCAAAAAATTCGCACACCGCACTTTTTTTATAGTATAATGCAGCTGTGAGAAAGTTTTTTGCGATAAAATCTTCCTTTCAGCGATTACTCTTTTGAAAGGAGCAACTTATGAATAGCGCTGAGTTAGATATTTTAATAAGTAAAGTTGCTGCCGGGGACGTGGCGTCCCTGGAAGGAATTTATATTGAGACCAAAGAGTCGGTCTATGCCTACGCACTGTCCATCCTCAAAAACATGGCGGACGCGGAGGACGTGCTGCAGGAGTGCTATATCAAGTTGTTCCACGGCGCGTCAGGCTACACCAGCCAGGGCAAACCCCTGGCCTGGATCTTCACCATCACAAGAAACCTCTGCCTCAAGAAGCTCAACGAGCACAAGGACAGGGTGGATCTGACGGATGAAGAATGGAACGAAAAGTTGGAAAAATATGAAGGCCTCACCACGGAGGAGCAGACGGTGCTCAAAGATTGCCTGTCAAAGCTTTCCGAGGAAGAGCAACAAGTTGTGACCCTTCACGCCCTGTCCGGTTACAAACACCGGGAGATCGCAGAGATCATGGGAATGCCGCTGTCAACGGTGCTTTCCAAGTACAACAGAGCGATAGCTAAACTGCAAAAGATGTGAAGAAGGAAGAAGAATGAACAAGCAAGAAGAATTATTGAAAAGCGCAATAAATAAGGTGACTCCGGGCGTGTGGGACGGCATACTCCGGGGAATCGAGGCGGAAGGCGAAGCGGTGCCTGATGTTAGTGTGGCCGCAAAAGGCGCGCCGACCGAGACACGCGCGGATGCGCGCGGCGAGGCAAAGGTCATGCCAACGCGTGCCGAGATCCGCAACGAAGTGAAGGCAGAAAGAGAAGCCTTCAAGATTGTCGACGGCGGCAAGGCTAAAACTGGCAGCGAGAGCACAACATACCGCAAGAAAGCAAGAAAGACCGGAAAGCCCGCACCTTGGTACACGAGAATGATCTTTACAGCAGCCTGCGCGCTGCTGGTATTAGGCGGCGTCTGGGGCTTCAACGGCTACAAGGTAGCCCACGCGGTGGACTCCAGAATCTCCCTGGACGTGAACCCCTCCATCGAGATCACCATGAACAGCAAAGAACGCGTCCTGGACTGCATCGCCACCAACGAAGACGCCGAAAAGATCATCGGCGACATGGACTTCCGGGGCTCCGACATCGACGTAGCCATCAACGCCCTGATCGGCTCACTCCTCAGAAACGGCTACATTGACGAAGCAAAAAACTCCATCCTGGTTTCCGTGGACAACAAAAATCACGAAAAGGGCGAAGCTCTTCGCCAGAAACTGTTGGACGAGATATCGTCTATCCTGAAAGATGATGGCATCGAAGGCGCAGTGCTGAGCAGAGCAGCGGATCCGGAAGAGGACGCTGAACTGGTTAAGGTCGCCGAAGAGTACGGCATTTCTGTAGCCAAGGCACAGCTGATCATGGACATCGTGGACAGCAATCCAAAATACAAATTCGAAGACCTGGCAGGGCTCTCCATAAATGAACTGAATCTCTTAGCAGATTCACCCCAGGTGGAACTTCACCACGTTCAGTCCACGGGCAAAGCCAGCGACAAAGGATACATCGGCTATGAAAAGGCTCACGAGATAGCCTTTAAGGCCGCCGGCCTCGGGGACGGCGCGGCCGCCCAAGTGGTTGGCCTGGAGAGCGAGATGGAGTACGAGGGCGGCCGCATGGCTTACGAGATAGAGTTCGAGGCCGGCGGCGCGGAGTACGAATTTGATATCGATGCTCTGACCGGCGAGATCATCAACCAGGAGATCGACACCGCCGACGGCTATGACGATCATGATGATGACATGGACGACGATGACGATGATGACGACATCGACGATGACGATGATGACGATGACGATGATCATGACGACGACCATGATGATCATGACGACGACGATGATGATGACGACAATGACGACGATCATGACGATGATGACGACGATGACGACCGCAAATAACTAATCATAAATTTCCCTTTGAACTGAAAAGCTGCCGAATCGGACCGAAACCCGATGCGGCAGTTTTTTTATGTTTGCTTAGGCCGAAACCTTGGAAACGCAGAGTTTAGTACTATGCTCCATTTTTTGGGGTTGACTTAGAACCCGGGAATGTGCAGTTTAGTACTATGCTTGTTTTTTGCGGTTAGGCCGAAAATCCAGAAAAGCGAAGATTAGTACGATGCCTTTTTTTCGCAAAAATCTAGTTTCGCATAAGAATTTCGGACTAAAAGGCAAAAAACTGAATTCCTGTACTATAGTTAGCCATTGGCAGCTTAATCATAAACTGAAACGCCCTCAAAAAACCATAGTACTAAAGTGCTGAAACTTTACTTTTAGTACTACACCACTTTCGAGGACATAGTACTAAAAATGCATTTGGGGCAGTTTCGGTCAAACTGAAATCAAGGATTTCAAAAATGTAAAATATTCGACTTTTTTGCATTACCCGCATAAGGCCGCACAGGACCACGGATTTTATCATCAGCGCTAAATTTGTATAGTAATGACAACCAATTTTATGATATAATATTCTAAAGTATGAACCCCCCAGACAGGAGGACGACCATGAAAACCAGAAATAAAATATTTACCTTTATATTGACAGCGCTGTTGGCGATCAGCATGATGCCCGCGGCTGCTTTTGCGGATGGAGATCCTGACATGCCGCCACCGCTGGAAGTGACTGTGACATGCTTCGATGAGATAAGTGCCGAGACCACGGATCTGGACTGGCGACCCTTAGCGGGCACGACCTATTCCGATAAAAAGGGTTATCTGCTGAGGGCAAGGACTAAGGTGGATTTCCCTATTAGAAATGTTTCCATATGGAGAATTCACAAGAAAAATGGTGACAATTATGTGGCTGTATATGATGGAAACACGTTTGAAGCTAATGAGCAATACAGGATGCAGGTTCAGGTGACTTTCCCTCATTATGATGCAGACGGCAATGAGTATAACATGGATGATAATACTAAGCTCTTTGTTGACGGTCTTGAGTATCATCTCCAAAGCTACAGCCTGAACTCTTATGATATTGGGGAATACTGGTATGCATATTATTTAGGTGACTGGTTTTCTCCTGAGGTAATGACGGTGCAAAACATCCCTGTTACCTATGATAACGACAAGGACATTTTGGGTGATTTGGATGAGGGAAGCACTGTAACTTATGATGTCCACAACAAGATCCTTAAGCTCAACAACGCCCATATCAATGTGGACGGAAAAGATGAGCTCAACGTTAATGGGATATTATCAACTGACATAATCAATGTGGAATTGACTGGAGAGAACACAATAACTGTTACAGGAAACTCGGAAGCTTATGTAAATGGAATCTTTGGGTTGTTTGGGACGAACGTTACAGGAGACGGTTCACTAGATATTTATCTGGACGGAACGGAAAATACAGAAGAGGGCAGCTACGTATTTGGCCTGTATTCTATGGGAAAGACCAGCGTGAAGGACGCAAAAATATCCGTGCACATGTCTAATGCCTACGTAGGACTGGGCGCTTACGGCGAACTGGTAGAATTTTCCGGGAATGCCGTATTTGAGGCTGATGATAATAACGTGTATTTTGCAGATGTTACTCAAAGCGAGAATGGAGGAATCACCCTTTCGGATAACGCGATACTCAAAGGCACGATAAATAATGGCACAGGAATGGATGATAGGGCAGTGCTTACAATGAAGGATAACAGCATGCTGTCCCTTTATTGCAAAGACGGCGCAATCACCAACCAAGGATCTGAGGCAGCAGCAAGTATAGACCTTTCCCAGCACAACTACGGCACAGCCCTGATTAGCACAGAGGCTGATGGCTCGAATCGTCAGGTCTGGGACGGCAAGTCTGACCTGGGCGTAAGCCAAAACACCTTTATCCAGATTCCCGCACCTGTTAAGGTATCAGCCACCGAGCCCACCACCAAGAAAACGGGCAACATCGAGTACTACTACGATCCTTTGAACGAGACTTACAGTACCGACCCTGCCGGTAACGATAAAATCGACCTGGCGGATACGGTGATCCCCAAGCTTATCAGCATCGCCAATGCCAAGGTCAAGCTGTCAGCCACATCCTATACATATAACGGAAAGGCACGTAAGCCCAGCGTTAAGACCATCGGCGGCAAGACTTTAAAGGTCGGCACCGACTATGACATTACCTATCCATCTGGCCGCAAGAACGTGGGAACTTACACCGTAGTGATCGTGGGCAAGGGCGCTTACACCGGAGCGACCACTGCAAGCTTCAAGATCAACCCCAAGGGCACGACCTTACTTAAACCCGTCAAGGCCACCAAGGCCATCACTGTCAAGTGGAACAAGCAGACCGCCAAGATGGCCACCAAGCGCATCACCGGTTATGAGATCCAGCTGGCCACCAACAGCGGCTTCACCAAGAACAAGAAGACCGTGAAGGTCGCGGGCTACACCAAGGCATCCAAGAAGGTGACAGGCCTCAAGGCCAAGACCACCTACTACATTCGTATCCGCACATACAAGACCATAGACGGCACCACCTACAATTCGCCTTGGTCCACCGCAAAAAACATCAAGACCGCATGATCAACTAAAATTTAAAAAGGCTGTCGAATGTAACAGCATAACAAAAAGGGCCATCTCATCAAAATGAGATGACCCAACTTTTTACTTATAGCGCATTACTTATAGCGCAGATGCGATGATCTCCTTGACCTTTTCAGGCAGCTCCTTGAGCTCCTCGCGGCTCATGGACGCCACGTCGATCATGTCGTGGAAGGTCACGTCGAAACTTTGGTTTTTGACCATGACGCCGGTCTCCTCGAAGCAACGGTAGGAACCGTTGATGGTTACAGGCACGATGGGCACCTTGGCCTTGGTGGCCAGCTTGAAGCTTCCCGCGTGGAAGTCGCCCAGAGGATGACCGTCCTCCTTGGACCTGGTGCCTTCGGGGAAGATGACCATGCTGAAGCCCTGCTTCAGATAATCAGCACCTTCTGCGATGGTCTTAAGAGATGCTCTGACATCGCTGCGGTCGATAAAGATGCCGCGGACCCTGGTGATCCACTTGGCGAAGTGCGGAATCTTCTTCAGCTCTTTTTTTGCGATGAAGCCGCACTGGAAGGGCACGATGTTCATAAACGGCAGCACGTCGGCAAAGCCCTGGTGGTTGGAAATAAAGACCACGGGGCCTTTGTCCGGCAGCTTCTCCACGCCTTCTGCGTTGATCTCCCAGTTCCACTTCTTAAGGATGCGGCGGGACCAGCCTGTGAGGACCTCGTTGATCAGGTCCCTCTCTTCTTCTATTGCGTTGTGTTCCCTCATGTAGTCTATTCCCTTGGCGTAGCTGTCCGCCCAAAGGACGTTCCTCGCCAGAAATAGAAAGCCGGGTATGTTAGGTAAGATCTTCATGGCCTAATTATACCACACATATACGGTGTTTGTATATCCGCAAAAAATTTTTTGCGCAAACCTGCAAAAAACTTAAAAGGAAAATTGCTGTTGCAGGGGTATATTGATATTACGAGGCTATTTTTTGGGAAGGGGGATGAGAGAATGATTACAGGTATACCTAACGGAAGCGGTCAATGGAGTGTGGAGCCTATGGACCGCGAAGTGGATGAAGTTTTGGCGGGATCGAGATTTTTCGGCGGGGGATTCATGAAGGATGCCCACAGGGAGGAGCTGGATGAAGAGGAGAGCATCGTGGATGACACGCTTTTCTCGGCTTTCGGCCTTTCCGGGACCCTGGAGCAGCTCACTGAGCTGCTGAACGCTTCGGTGGATAAGTATCAGAAGGAGGTTTTCACAAAAAAAGAAAAAACCATCATAAAGAAATGCCTGAAGGCATGCATTTGCGACAGGAAAGAGCTGCATTTTTTCGGCAATCTGGACGACGAGAATCGGCTCAAGGCCGTCATCGACGACCTGCATAATCTGATCTACAATTTGCTGTTCTTCCTGTGCCACCATGACCGGAAGGCGCAGACCATGGTGCAGACTCTCTACAAGACCTACGACGAGGAAAGCATCATAAACGCGGTGAATAAGTACATCAGAGAAGAATACAACTATGAATACAACACCGACACGGATGTTCTCTGGGACTACAGCAACCTCGACAGGCAGAAGATCTACAAGCACAAAACTTTGAGGAGAACCAGGGACGTGCAGGAGCGTCTGGAAATCATGTTTGATGTCAACGAGGATAAGAAGGATGAGAAAATGGAGGAACTGGAAAAGTTCTTCAACGAGTACAAGCCTCACAAGATCAAAGAATTTCTGGACCGCTACGTGGTAGGACAGGACGACGCCAAAATGGCGGCAGCCTACATCCTTTACAGCCATGTGGCCATGATCCTGAACCCGGAACTCACCAAGACCAACGGCATGTTCATCGGCGGGTCCGGCACGGGCAAGACCTTCATCTGGCGTATCCTTAAGAAGATCAGCCCAGTGGATATCTTCATCCGCGACGCGTCCCAGCTTACTGCGGCGGGATTCACAGGCGATGACGCTGTAGGCATTGCAAAGGGGCTTTTTAACGGCAACAACCGTGAGACGGGCTTCATCCTGATCTGGGACGAAGCGGACAAAATGATCCGCCCCAAGCACGACTCACAGCAGAGCAACGCCGCCATCGACGTTCAGGCCACCTTGCTCAAAATGCTTGAAGACGGCGAGGCCAGCGGCCGCCGCTTATCCTACGACTTCAGCAAGGTCAGCATGGTGCTTCTGGGAGTCTTTGAGGGCGTCACGGAACGCGAGCAAAAAACTATCGGCTTCGTCTCCCCAAGGGACAGACGGAACACCTCCCTGATCCAGGGTTTGATAGACTTCGGCACCCTGCCGGAGATCCTGGGCAGGATCAGCCTTTTCGCTTGTCTATCGCCATTAAGCGATGATGACTTCATGCGGGTGATAAATTACCCAAACGGCCCCTTAATGCGGCTTAAAAAGCGATTTAAAGCCACTGACGGCATCTCTCTGGAGGTGGAAGAGGGCGCCAAAAAGGAGCTGGTGAACTACGCCCACCAGACCGGCACCGGAGCCAGAGGCATCGAGACGCTTCTGACCTCCGCCTCCATCAGAGCCTTCAATGAATCCGTCATGCGCGGCACCCACACCATCCTGATAACGAGAGAAGACATCCTGGAAGGATTTAGAACTAACGCAATGTAAAATGTAAAAAGAACCCGCGCGACCCAAGCGCGGGTTTTTTACACATGTGATTGAACATGAAAAAACCCGCGTCTTAAAGCGCGGGTTTGGTGCGATAATTAGTCAGCTACGTAAGGAAGAAGGGCTACGGTTCTGGCTCTCTTAACAGCTGTGGTAACAGCTCTCTGATGCATAGCGCAGGTTCCGGTGATTCTCTTAGGAAGAATCTTGCCTCTCTCTGTAACGTACTTTCTTAATTTCTCAACGTCCTTGTAATCGATGGTCTCTGCCTTGTCTGCGCAGAACTGGCATACTTTCTTCTTTCTCATGCCGCCACGATTAGGTCTCTTTTCGTACATGTCTCTTATCTCCTTTCTCTGTTAGAACGGGATATCTTCCTCGATAGTCGTGAATCCATCGGGAACGAAGTCATCCTTAGCGGGTGCTTCCTGAGGCTCGCTGTAGCGAGGTGCCTGTTCCATTCTGGGCTGTGACTGATACTGAGGTGCGGAAGCCTGATAGCTGTCGCTTCCCTGTGACTGTCTGTCTCCCCATTCTAAGAATTCTACTCTGTCAGCTACGACGTCGGTGGTATAAACGGTTGCACCGTCCTTGTTGGTATAACTGCCTGTCTGAAGTCTTCCCTGAACTCCTACCAGTCTTCCTTTCTTAAGGAATCTCTCGCAGTTCTCAGCCTGCTTGCCGAATACTGTGATTCTGGGGAAGTCGGTCTTCTTCTCTTCACCCTGACGGGTTACTCTGTCGATGGCGATGGTAAAGGTGCATACCGCCATCTGCGTCCCACTTGTATACCTGGTTTCAGGATCTCTTGTTAATCTTCCGATTAGTACAACGCTGTTCATCTTCTACCTCTCTTAGTTTTCCTCTTTTGCTACGATGATGTGTCTCATTACGTTATCGGAAATTCTGAGTCTTCTGTCGAGTTCCTTAGGTAATGTAGGATTGCCTTCGAATTCGACTACTACATAGTATCCTTCAGATAACTTCTGGATAGGATATGCAAGCTTTCTCATTCCCCAAACGTCTACTTCTCCGACAACGCCATCTGCAGCAATGATTTCCTTAACGGTTTCAACTGTCGCATCTTTCTTTTCGTCTTCTAAAGTAGGATTGATAATGAACATTACTTCATATTTAGTCATGTCTTTCTCCTTTCTCTGTGGACTTATGGCGACGGAACTAGCCCGTCGCAGAGATTCACACGGTTAGACTCGTGCCTTAATATTATATATGCTGCAAGGGTTAAATGCAAGCATTTTTTAAAGTATTTTTTTAGAAAAATTGAGAGCAGTTTTCTGCATCGCCCTAAATTATCGCGTAGGTGCGGATTCAGAATGTTCAGAAAATTGTGAAAACAAATGTTTTGGTGAATTACATGTATATTTCAGAATTGAAGGGAGTAAAGTCAGTAGTGTGAATTTGTTAAATTTGCTACAATTAGAGAACGGGCCGAAAATTGCTTAAAAATGCCCAAACCCTTGCTATTTTTCTTTGATTTCTTGCAATTTCATGCAATATCCTGCCCATCTGCCGCCGGAGTGGGCTGCCATTTCAGAGCTGACTCGAGGCTGCCCTCCAAGACTACTGATTTTGGACACCTAAAAAGTCAAATATACATGTAATCGGCTAAAACATTTATCTGACACTTTTTTCACAATAAAAAAGGACGCCCCGCAGTGTTGATCCTTTTGGGATTCAGATACTTTTACCATTTGTACAAACCCTCATAGTGTGATATAATTTTTCTACAAAATACGTTAATTCGATAAATCATATACGACCGATGTTTTAGAAAGCCAAGGGGGAAATTATAAAAAAGAAATTTACGGCAATAGCCCTTGTTATTACCATGGTATTCACCATAATGCCTTTGACACATGTGTCCGTGGCTTACGCGGACGAGAAAACGATTCCCAAAGAAGAGTATAGGATTTTACAGAAAATGGTTGATACTTGGGAGATCCGCCGCGATATTAATGTTACATTAACCTGGCCTGCATCCACGTTTATTTCCTCCGCTTGCGCTATTACGTATTATTAAGAAGAGGTTCTCACTATGAAGCGAAAGATGGGTTATTATGCAATAATAATTTTGATCATTATAACCTTGGCAGCCTGCTCAGAGCCTGATGGAGGAACGAAAAAAGTAGCAAAATTAGGACTTGTAGCATATTTGCAGGTAGAAGTCTTATACATTGATTTCGAATGCACTGAAAGCATTGGATCTTGGCCATTGCATATTTCAGGTGATTTTGATATGGACGACTTTATTGATGCGGTAAGCAAGAAATATGATGTTAAAGAAATGTATTCCTCTGAAGGCGGCCTTTACCATGACAGAATAATGATCAAAGTTCAAGGACAAAAGCCGGAATTCTTTGAATTATTCAAAATCCGCACAGATAAAGAAAATACATTTAAATTGACCAATTGCACCAGCCAAATTATGGCTGACGACAAAGAATCAACTCTAGGCGCATTACTTTTCCCTGAGTCTGTAATAAAAGAAGATATAAGTGGTGGAAACGAAGCGATAATATGCGGAGTAGATTATTCTTTGATTTTAGATAATGGGATAAACACATGTGAAGAAATGTGTAAGTTTCTAACTAATTTTTACAAAGATAGCATGATATATGAAGTAAATAATCCTGATAAAAACACAATACAGATACGTCTGAATAAGAAGTCTTTAGATAATTATTATAATTTGGATGAAAAAATCTTAAACGGATTACCTAAATTTGTAGATAGTACAGTAAATCTAATAATTGATAAGCAATACACCACCCCTAAAATCAGATTAGAAATAAACCATTGATCAATACATAAAAAAGGAGCATATCATTTGAAATGCTCCTTTTAAATTTAAGGATTATGTTATTTGCGGATCAGAGCGTCTTGATGCTTACAGTGGAAGGGGTTACCTTGAAACTGTAGTTACCATTGTCTCCGGATAATCTGTAGAACTTAAGGTAGTATGTGCCCTTCTCAAGCTCGCTGATAGCGGTCATGAGAACTGTTTGATAATAATCACGCTGAGCCAGGCGGACTGCAGTTATCATCCTCCGCGAATTCAGATACTTGCCCGTACGATCAGTAGTGTTCGCACGATAGTAGTATCGCGCCTTGCCCTTGATAATGACAGCGCGAAGCGTACCCTTGGGCGGATTGGCCAGGGATTTCTTGCATTTGCTTATGATCTTGTTAAGATCCTCCATCCTATTGGATAAGATTTCAGTTAGTTCATTCATAAAATACCTCCTTTGAATTTTCAGTATGCAAAATACTTAGATCAGGCTTCAGCAGGTAAACCAAACTGTGCAAAAAACCGCATTGTAGTTTACTTCGATTTTTTGCTTTCTGAAAAGTAAACCTAACTGGGTGTTTTTTGGATATTTAGGTTTACCCAGAAACCCCTGCCTTTCTGGATGGGTTACGCCCATATAATGGTGTAAAATTGAAAATTAAATAATTAGAGCCAAATGCTCATCCTTCAGGTATAATTAGATCACCACAATCAACATAATACCAAGGAGGACTAACAAATGGCTCAACTCAATATTACACTAA
>JAFPXY010000020.1 GCA_017394515.1 Bacillota bacterium
AAATCCATTAAAGGGAGTTTTTTGAATGGGAAAAGCAAAACGCGGCCTGAAATTACAGTGAGATCCTTAGTCTGCAAAAAACAAATGACGGCCTAGGATTATGGAAACAAGGATTTAGGCCGTGCGAGTTTTTTGCATAACGGCCTAAACCTCAAGAATCACGGGATTAGGCCGTATCACCATACGTATCACCATATTAAAGGGGCTGTCTCATTGTGAGACAGCCCCTTTCTCATACCGTGATCTTGATATGGTCGCCTTCGCTGCTTATGACCTCCACCAGGGTGAAGTGCCCGTGCTTACGGACATAACGTCTGAGCTCGCGAACTATCTCTCCTGCCATAGGCGCATACCAGCAGTTTTCCGGCCCATTGATCTTGGTGAGCATGTTGATGACCGGCCGGGTCCCCGCTAGAAACAGCGGTATCGGTATGGAGAAGTGCGGCCCGTCTTGAGTATTTACCTTTATCCACATAGCTTACTCCACATAAATCCTTACATGATCGCCTTCTGCGCTCTCCACAGTAACTATCTCGCCAACCAAGCCTGCGTCAACCAATTTGATGACCTCCTCGAAATCGATACCCTCCAAGGCTTTATTTCCCTTTATTTGAGGCATGGTCATTCCCAACTTGATGCCCATCTTTACGATGGCCATGGGAAGGTTGACCGTCACCTTATCGCCCTCCACGGAATCCACGCGGATCCTCAAAACCATTTCGTCGGTATTTTTGCGCTCCTCTACGGGAACTATTTTAGTCGCGGGAACTTCTTTGCCGAGAAGCTCGTCCAGGCTTACGCCCAAAATCTCTGAGAGCTCTACCAAAAGGCCGATGTCCGGCATGGACGCGTCATTCTCCCACTTGGATACTGCCTGACCGGACACGCCGATTCTTTCACCGAGTTCTTCCTGAGTGAGGTTTCTTTGCTTTCTTAATCTTGTAAATCTCTGTCCAAAAGTTTCGTTCATTGTGTATACCATCCTTTTCGTTAATATTTTTGCGGTCCTGCCGCCCCTTTTCGCCTTGATAGTACCAAAGGCGGCGACCAAAATGAAGCGACTGATGGTTGAAATCGCTCATCTATCGGTTGGATATTATCCAACTATCAGTTGAATTAGGCCCTTTTCGCGCAAAAAATCATGTTTTGCTTATCAAATAACGCCAAGCGGGATGAGCACTATGAGAAGCACTGCAACCAGTCCCCAGATCGTTATGAGGAAACGTTTTCTCTTGGCGGGTTCCATATCCGGCACGTAGTTGCTGGCCAGGAAGAACGGAATGTATGTGGTGATGAATACCGGCAGCACGCCCCACCATTTATATACCCAGATGAAGGAATGATTGGATGTGCCCGCCAAGAAGGACTCAACAAGCGCGAAGAGAAGTGCCATGCTTATAGCTCCCGCCAATTTGCAGCTGATGCCCTTCTTACCGTTTTTTGCAAAATATCTGGTGCTGCGGTCCTTGGGAAGCATCTTGAAGGAAATGATTCCCGCCAGAGAGAACATCATGGAGAGCTCCCAGCACACGCCGATCAGCAAAATAAAGGTGGTCGACTCGTTGCTCACGGACCAGAGCGGATAACCCGCGAAGTGGGCAATGATGGCGTTCCCGATCTCGTAGAGCCAGTGCACTCCGTAAAGGGCCAGACCTGCGTAGATCACTTCGAAGTTCTTTTTATTGATCTCGGACCAATAAACATAAAATACAACAGCCAAAATGAATATAAATGTCCAATTGAAGTTTTCAGTACTGCGGACGACTATGGCGTCGACCAGATCTTTTGCAGCCTGAGAACCATCTCCCCAAAAAACAAACATGGCTTCTCCTTTCCTGTCACTATTTCTTAAGCAATACCTTTCCTGCCCTGCCGCCCAGGTATTCGCCGTCCTTCAGGACCGCATGGCCATTGACGTAGACGTGGACGATTCCCTCGGGACGGAAGTCCGGTTTGGACTCATCTACCTTGATGTTTTCGATGTCCAGAACGGTGACATCCGCCTTGTATCCGGGTTTCACGTAACCTCTCTCAGGGATCTTGTAACGATCTGCCGTCTGGCCTGTCATCTTGCGGACGATGATTTCATATGGAATTCCGTGTCTCTTAGCCAAAAGGAAGAACTGCGGGAAGGTCTGGAAAGCTGCGATGTTCTGCAGTCCCTTGTCCTCCACCCAAGCGTCCGTCATGAACACGGAAAGATTTTCATTCATGAGTCTTTCGACGATCTCATCGTTGTAGTACTTGCCCAAGTAGATGCTGCCTGCTCTATTGGAAAGATCCACCAACTTCAGGTACATATCCAGGTTGGACAGTCCCTCTTCAGCTGCGCACTGAGGAACGGTCTTACCTTCATATTCAGGATGGTCATCGGAAATGTATGCCACTACCATGTCGTCCCAATCGATACCCAGTACTTTGCGGTACATGAGGATGGTCAGCTGAAGTTTGAAACGGTTCATTGGCTTGGCGGCCTCTTCCTTGGTAAGCTGAGCGTACCATTCAGGGAATACCACGGTGATAACCGAAGCACCATAGTGGAAAGCGTAGTTATCAAAAGCGATGGGATTGCCAGCTTCACGCTCGCGCTTGAATACAGCAAGCATCTTATCCAAAAGCTTCCAGCTCCTCTGTCCGGTGAAGATCAGGTGGCTGTACTCCAGCCTGCAGCCTGACTTGTGCATGATGTCCACGGCTTCATCCAGACCCATCTCCAGGTGGGATTTTTTGGTGAGCAAAGGATAGTCAGCGCTAACTATCGAGCAGGCTCTGGGGTGGATGGTAACTATTCCATCGTACTTGGCGATCTCCTTGGCAAAGGCCGTGATCTCATCCTCTTTGGCGTAGCGGTCTGGCTCGTACATGAAGCCCAAAGAACCGCCGAAAGCGCCGCCCTCCATGGCTTCGCGCACGTACTCCAGCTCCTTCTCTATCTGTTCAGGAGTATAAGGCGTCGGGTCGTAACCGGTCATGCCTGCACGGACAGAACCCTGGCCGATGAGAGGCGCCAGGTTCACGAAGAGCTTGCCCTCCGCACGAGCTTTGAAGTCCGCGAAGCTTCCCGGATGATGGGCATCGAAAAGTCCACCGCCTATCTTGTCTCTGTAAGGCGTATCCGCCTCCATGCCAAAGGGCGAAAAGCTGCAGTTTCCAGTGATCTGGGTGGTTATGCCCTGCTCGATGAAGGGCTTATAGTACTTCTCCGCGTCCTCCCTGTCATAGAAGAAATCGTTGTGGGAGTGAGCATCTATAAGGCCCGGGCAGATCTGCTTGCCCTCGATGTCCACGACCTCGTCGGCTTCATCAGGCGCGATTTCTCCGCCAACCCTGACTATAACATCGTCCTCGATCAGCACGTCGCCCTTAAAAGGCGCATTGCCCGATCCGTCGTAAATCATTCCATTTTTGAAAAGAGTTTTCATAGCTGCCTCCTGTTATTCTAATCTTCCCCAAGCTTCCTTCTGATGCATTCCGCCTGAAGTTCCTGCAAATATTCAAAATATCTTCTGCCCCTCTCCGGGTCGGCACCGGTGGGATCGCCCATAACACCGATGGGACTCACCGATCCCACGCCTTGGTTAAAAAATCTATCTAAAAGCTCGCCGTTAAGCTGCCCCACGTAGCCTTTCTGAAGTTTGTCTCGTCTAACGTAATCCTCGTCGATCAGCATCATGATGGATGTCTCCCAGTCGCAGGCGTGCCCTCCGCAGGTGCCCGCAGGCAGGCCCTCCACGCGGTCCATCTCCATCAGCGCCGCGTCCAGCTCGTCCAGACAGATGCCCGTCACGATCTTCACATCAGGATATTTCTCAGACTGCTCCTCAGCAACCTTTTCGATGGCCTTGAAGTTTCCTCCATGAGATGAGCAAAGAACTATCTTCCTGAATCCGTGATGCGCATAGGCTGCTATGTAGTCCTCCAGGATTGCCTTGAAGGTCTCCGGCCTCAGAGTTATGCTCCCCGGAAAGCCCATGTGATGAGCGCTTAGCCCCGGCCTGATCACGGGAGCTGCCAGAGCATTTCCCAGTCTTCTCGCCAGATCCTCCGCCTCAAAATATCCCAGCGCGGTATCCGTGCACTCCGGAAGCCCGGGTCCATGCTGCTCGATGGATGCAGCAAAAATTATAACAGTATCGAAACCATTTTCCATGGCCTCCTTGATCTCGGGCCAGGTCATTTTTTCCAGCAAAAAAGTCTTCATCGCTGTCCTCCCCTGATGTCAAATCTTGAGACTTGTGCCTATGTTTTTTTCTTTAGCTTTATCTGCGATCATGGCAGCCGTCATCAGATCCTGCAGACCGATGCCGGTGCTGTCAAATATGGTTATCTCTTCGTCGTTCTCACGTCCCGGTGCATTGCCCAGAATCACCTGGCCGATCTCGGTGATGTTCTCCGGCTTTAGAAGCCCCTGCTTCACCGCCTTCTCGCACTCACCCACGCTTATTACCTGATTGAGATCGTCCGCAAAGGTCTTAGCCTTAGCGATAAGATCAACATCCAGTTCCTGCTTGCCCTCCATGTCGGAACCAATGCAGGAAAGGTGCGTACCGGGCTTCACCCAGTCCGCCTGGATTATGGCTTCTTTTGAAGGTGTCGCCGTGAGAATTATGTCGGAAGAGCGGACTGCCCTCTCCAGATCTGCCAGTGTCTCAACAGCTTCTACTTCCATGCCGAACTCAGCGGCGGCGTTTTTTGCGAATTCAGAAGCCTTGCCCGAGGTGTGTACATTGGCCACGATGATGCGCTTGATGTGCTTCATTACCTGAAGTGTGGCTCTGAGAAGCGGCATGCCCTGTGCGCCGGTGCCAAGAAGAAGCACCGTCTCCGAATCCGGCCGCGCCAGATACTTAGCTCCTACGCCACCTGCGGCGCCGGTCCTCATATTGGTTATGAGAGTGCCGTCCATCATGCTTTTAAGCTGCCCGGTCTTCCGGTCGAAGACCAGGATCGTGCCCATAAGCCTGGGCAGCCCGTAGGCGTCGTTCTCATAGAACGCACTCACCAACTTCATGCCAAAAACCCCAGCACCGTCCATGCTGCCACTCTTGATGTCGAACTCCGAATCCTCGTCTTTGAATTCATGGCAAACTATTGGAAACAGCTCAGCCTGGCCGCTGACCTTCAGGGCATAAGCCTTTTCCACAGCGGTGATAACCGTCTCCATGTCAAGGATCGAACTGATTTCTTCCTGGTTGATCAATAAAAACTCCTGCATGTCGCCCTCCGTCCTTGATAAAAGTTGAATTACTAATTTTGTATTATTATACCATCTTCATGGGGCTCGGGCAATCTTATGTGGTGGTACTTTTAAGGGTGTTTTTTACTCAAAAGAACCAATGGCTCTTTCATCCAAAAAATCTGTCCAAAAGTACCACTCCCCCTTGAGGATTTTTTGCACACAAAAAGTGCCACGCTCGCGCGCGGCACTTTTCACCACATAGATTATTCGACAATAGCTCTTGCCATAGCCTCTTCGAAGTCCTTGGTTCCTTCCCAAACACAATTGGAGTAAGGATTCTTGTGCATCTTGAGGGAGCGCTGGATGATGAAGGCCATTACAACTACGTTGATAGCGAGAGCTGCGATGGCGAGCACACCCTGTGCTCTGGGATCCGCTGTGATACCCATGTCAGCAATGATCTGGCCTGCCATTTCGGATTTGCCCTGACCGCTCTTGAAGAGCTCGATAGCGGGTGTGTAGAGATCATAAGCTGTGATACCGTTAGCTGTAGCTCCGCCGTAAACGGAAGGAAGTGCAGCTGCGAATCTGGATGAAAGCTGGAATGCAGGAACGACCTGTGCCCACATGCACCAGATGGCCAGAGTGTTGGCACGGTTCTGGATCCAACCGCCTTTGTTCCACAGTGCGTTTGCGAAGGTGGGAGCCAGCAGAAGAGCCACGCCGCAGTACCATGAATGTGTAGGCAGGTTGAGATATGTGTACTCGAAGTTCCAGACGTCGTATGCGATGATGAACCAGATGGTCATATCCGGCCAGATCATGTCGGACTTGTTCTTATCCTTGGATGTAAGCAGGTATGTGCAGCCTGTCATACAGAAGATGTTGATAAGTCCTGCAAGAGCGTTGAGCAGGTTCCACCAGCCGCCGTAGATGAATACGCCTTCGTTGGAAGCCCACCATGCGCCGCTGAAGTCGCCGGTGATGTGATATGCCGCAAGGAAAGACTCCATGTCGGACACGTTTGCGATCATGATGTTGGCTGCAACGATGAACCAGGGCCACCATTTGAACCAGTCATATTTGCCGAGGCCCCACTTGTACTTGATCATCATGAAACCTACGCAGCCGATG
>JAFPXY010000021.1 GCA_017394515.1 Bacillota bacterium
AGAGAAAGCTGGGAAGGCTTACACCATTTGAGAAGCACGAACAATATCTGATGGCTGCATAAAAAACTCCAGCTTTACGAAGAAGCTGGAGCTAAAAATTTTACTTTTTTTAATTGTCTACTTGACGGGATGCGGTTCAATCGAACGCGGACTTTTATCGAACGCGGACTTTTTTTGTTTACTTGTTGAATGGTGAGCATCTTCCTGAGGAGTGTCGCTGCAGTAGTCAAGGAGCGACAATTTCAGAGTTCCGCTGCAAAATAGGATAAAATTGCTTAAATGAAGAGTTTTATCCTAGACACGGCCTAAAAGGGCTGCAAAGCGTAAGTAGGCCGTATGAATTTTTTTGGCGACGGCTTAAAGTGTTGAAATCGAGGGTTTAGGCCGTGAGCTCGGGAGACACCTTAAAACAGAAAATGGTTAACATATAAGAAAAGCACTCTTCAAGGGTGTTTTGTTTGACAAGAAACAGCCGTGGGGCGTTTCTTGATGGCCAAAGATTTAAAATCAACAGCAAAATAGCTGAAATTCCATTTGAGCATTCAGTTCACAAAAAATATACGACGGCTTAAAGTATTGAAATCGAGGATTTAGGCCGTACGAGTTTTTTTGGCGACGGCCTAAACCTTATAAAACAGAGGCTTGGGCCGTTTCAGTGCAATCAAACAGAGCCGTCTCATTTTGAGACGGCTCATTCGTTTCTTGATTATAACAAATGTATTCCTCCTATGAGGGGCAGTTCTTTGTTCTCGCCGTTGGATGCGTTGATCGCGCCGAGGACCATGCATACCAGGATGAATATGCTCCAGAGTTTGCCCAGGAGCGGTACCGCGGTGAGAAGTCCAAAGAGATTCAGTACCAGACCCTGATTCAGGTGGAACTTGGCATGCTCTCTGTCGCCTGCAAAGTATGCGATGAGGAAGCCGATCCAGGTGAGATATGCCAGAACGCCGGTTGCCTTAGGGGAGATGGACGAGGATCTTGGCTGGTCATTATTTGCCTTGTCGGAGAAATAGTGACCGCTGAAAACGTTCTCTTCCTTCTTAGCCTGTTCTGCCTCGGCCTTTAATTCTGCATCCTCTGCCTCGAGGATCTTTGCCTTCTTTAATTCAAATTCTTCCTGGGTGATCATTCCTTCATCCAGAAGCTGTTTATATTCTCTAATTCTTTCTGCTGCTGATTTCTGTGCCATTTGAATACCATCCTTTCGATAAAAATATTCTCTATCCAACAAATAATTATACAATAGTGCAGGTTGTTTTTCAAGAATTACTTGGTGGAAAGTAAAAGGCCGCCCTAAACCAGTAGGGCGGCCTTTTTTGACCCAGTTATTAAATTATGAAACTTTTACTTTGAAGGTCTTTGTCAATGTCTTTGCATTGTAGTTCTTGTTTCCAGCTGCTTTAACTTTGACTTTGATGCTGTAGGTGCCCTTCTTGAGGCCCTTCTTTACTGTGACTTTTCCGGTCTTCTTAGCGATGGTGATCTTGCTGTTTCCGGAAGTCTTGGTGTAGGTCACGGTTCCAACTGCCTTTGAAACTGTAAGTACAGCTGAACGCTTGATGGTCTGAGCTTTGCTCTTAACCTTGGAATACTTAACAGTAGCGGTCTTAGTCTTTACAGTCAGAGTGTTTGCTGCTTTCTTGATCTGGTATGTAGCCTTGGTCTCGCCGGTGTACTTGCCAATGCCCTTGATGGTCACGGTGTACTTACCTGCGTTCTTTGAGGACTTGTTGGACCAGGTAGCCTTGTAATCCGTTCCTTCTTTAAGGGTCTTTCCGCCGATGGTCTTGATGGTCGGCTTCTGAACCTTATTGTTAAAGGTGTAGGATGTCTTGGAAAGGGTTACCTTAGCTCCGGTGAGGTCGATCTTGAGGGCTTCCACTGCGTCGTTAAGGTTCTTTATAGCCTCTGCGATCTCTTCAGCTGTAGCGTCTTCCTTGGCGAGTAATTCTTCAAGTGCTGCCTTAGCATCCTCTACAGCCTTGTAGCTTTCTGCACTGTAATCGCCCGCCTTGATGGCTGCCGCTTCTTCCATAGCTGCGACTGCCTTAGCTTCTACGGATTCCTTGGTCTCCTTGAGTGTTGCGGAGTCAAGGGTGATCAGTCTATTGAACCAGTTGCCTGATCCGGAAGCGAACATTACGAAGTTCATAGCCTTGTCCAGGGACTTAATAGGAACGTCTCTGTAAAGTGAGCCGGGATATTTGTACCCATAATCATAGTCCTCAGGGATGAGCCAGCCTGATTCGCCTGCTTCGAGAGCTTCCTTTTCAGTTCCTGCATAGATATAAGGATATGAAGACTGTCTCTGCTGTACGTAGAATTCTTTTGCGATCATTTTGCCGTCTTTTACTTCGAGAACTATCGGTCTTTCATCATCAAGGTCAGCTCCAACACAAGTTCCCTGAACAGTATATGTGCCGTCTTCAGGAATGATGTCTTCTGATGTATCAGGTGTAGGAAGAACCGGTGTGGGATCGTCCATTTCGCCCTTTTCAGCCTTTTCAAGGCTCAGATCTACGCTGTCGATGATGGCTCTTGATGTGATGGTTGCTGCGGTGACAGTATCAACTCCATCGGTGCTCTGCTTCTCGATGATCTGATCCCTCATGCCTACTCCATTCATGGCAGGCTTCGGGTTGACGTTGTATTTGTCATAGTTCTTGCCGTCTGCTGCAAGATAGTTGTAGTTGTGATCGTTTACATTGTGTCCATCCATAGCCCACATGAGGTAGTTAATATCGGAGCTGGTGTTAGCAACGATGTCGATTACCTCTAAAGGATATGCTACGTCTACGATCTTACCGTCCTGGATCTGTACAGTAACAGGGAAGTCATAGTTGCTCTTAGGATAGCTGAAGCCACGGGATGAAACACTTCCATCTGCATTGAGCTGATATCCGTATCTTTCCTTTTCGGTGTTGACAGTAGTTGTGTAGAAGCCATCAACATAGGTCTTAGGAATGGATACCAGATCCTTGGCATCGAACTTAACTGTTACTTCATACTCCACGTCTGTAGGGCTGCTCATAGCAACGGTGGTGCCGACGATCTTGGTCTGTCCGTTGATGTTAAGAGGAACTGTGAATATGGACTTTCCATCCTTTACAACAGGTGCGTATTCAACGCCATCAACGACGAGTTTAGTGTAATTAGTGCTGTCGAAAGCAATATCAAAGGTGATGCCGCTTCTGGTAACACGTACTTTCTCACAGGTGAGCTGTACTCTGCCGGAGCCACCTTCGAAGGTGAATTCGTCTGCCTGATAATCACCATAAGGAACTCTTGTAATGTCCTCGGAAGCAATGGTAAACTGACGGTTGAACCAGTTTCCGGAACCTGATGCGAACATCATGAAATTCAAAGGCTTATCCAGGGACTTGATGGGAACGTTCTTGTAAATTGAACCGGGATATTTGTATCCATAGTCATAATCTACAGGATACAGCCAGCCTTCTTCGCCTGCAGCGAGAGTTTCTGCCTCTGTTCCCGCAAAAATATAAGGATAGGAAGCCTGTCTCTGCTCCACAGCCATCTGTGCTGTGATAACTCTGTCCTTAACGGTGAGAACCATGGGAGCAACGTCAACGTCAACGGATGCGCCAACGCAGGTCACATCGTTTACGAAGTATACACCATCCACGGGAATTACCGCTTTGGTGGTATCGGGTGTAGGAAGAACCGGCTCGGGATCGTCCTTTTCGCCCTTTACAGCCTTCTCAAGGCTCAGATTTACGCTCTTGATGATAGCGCGGGATGTGATGGACGCTGCTGTAACGGTATCAACGCCTTCGGTGCCCTGCTTCTCGATGATCTGTTCAGCAACTCCTTTGCCGTTCATAGGCGGCTTGGGATCAAGGTGATACTTGTCATAGTTCTTGCCCTCAGCTGCCAGATAGTTGTAGCTATATTCAGTCACGTTATGACCATCCATAGCCCACATGAGATAGTTAATGTCAGAGCTGGTGTTGGCTACGATATCCAGAACAGGCAGTGGATAGGCGACGTTAACGATCTTGCCTTCCTTGATCTCTACAGTTACAGGGAAATCGTAGTTGCTCTTGGGATAGCTGAAGCCATAGGATGTGATGTTGCCATCAGCATCTGTCACGTATCCGTAGGATTCCTTATCTGTATTCACAGTAGTTGTGTAGAATCCATCCACATAGCTGACCTCCTGAGGACGTGTTACTGTCAGGGTTGCATCAGGATATCCGTCTGCCTTTATAACTATGGTATATTCCTTAACATCCTCAGGGAAATATACAGTAACGGTTCCGTTTGCTGCAGTAACTGTAGCATCGAAGTTGATAGCTCCGTCCTCGCCAAAGAATAAGTCAGGGTTCAGAGAGGTTCCCTTACGTTCTTTATCATTTACTTTGACAGATGTCATTGCTGACTTGTAATCGTCAAGGGTGTACCTTTCATCGTTCATGACGAGCTTATAATCCTCGATCTTGACAAAATCTTCTGCAACTCCGGAAAGCACCTTGAATGCGCTGGTCACTTCGATGTACTCATCGTCGGTGAAGGTCGCAGTGTAAGCTCCGGGAATAATAGGGTCGTCTTCGCTCTGGGTAAGAGTAAGCTTGCCTTCATTGAACGCAGACTGCTTAGTAATGTCACCATTCGGTCCCTGAACGGCTGCAAGTTCTTTGTCAAATCCTTCAGGAAGACCTGTGAAGGTAACGTCTGTTGTCATAGAAGTCTTGTCATACTGTACGTCATCCACCTTGACGGCGTTATTGATAAGGTCAGCGTCATATGCTTCTGTGAACTGCTTCTTGACCTTAAGGTCAGTATTTACGACGATGTCTGCACCATCCTTGATGATGAACTGGATCTTCTTGATGGTCTTTCCCTCAAGGGGAGCAGTATACTTATACGGACGAACTGCCTTATCTCTCCACTCTTGGAATCCGTCAGTCACGCAGAATGCGATGATATTTGCCTGTGCAAGTCTGTAGAAGTTTGCAACGGGCTTCATTCCATATGAGTTGCCATCCTCATCTGTGAGAACCTCACCCATTAGTTTGCTTTCATCTCCGAGAATAGCCATATCAACGCCTGAAACGATGACTGAGTATTCGCCGAAAGCATTGCCTGTAGCATCGCTGTGAGCTTTGATAGTTGCTATAGCATCCTCATCTACAGCGACCTCAGTCGCCATCTTACTGAAAGATCCGTCATTAAACATTACCTTGTACTCTGCAGGAGCCTCTGTAAGGAGCGCAGTATCCTTATCAAAGAATGTCAGCGCCTTGTTAGCGCACTCTTTGCCTTCTGCCTGGGCAGCAAGTATGCTGTCATACAGTGTCTTCGGAACTGCAATGTTAACATCTTTCATTCCGGTGTAGACCAAACGGTCTTTCTTGTCTCCCACATACTCGGGACGATCATTTCCCTCATCGTCTACGAATTTCTTCGTAATAGTGGGCAACTGGCCTGTTCTGAGACGAGCACTGGCGGAAGTAAGCGCGTCGTAAACGCCCTCTGCTCTGTAGCCGGCAGTCTCTACAGGATCAGGAGCTGTCAGATCTGCCTCAGCTGCTACAGGAAGCGGCTCGATCCCTTTGATCTCGCCATAATAGAAGTCCGCAAGCGGCATGTCTATAGTAACATATACCAGCTCGGCAGCATCTGTTTCTTCATCCGCATAAGCGGCTGTCGCCGGTATCAAGGTGAAAACCATGGCGAAAGCGATGAGAAGAACAGACAATTTTTTCATAAAACTCATCTTTCTATTAACCTCCTTTAAAATTTAATAAACTTTATTATCTATAATATCGGCGCCGAAGACCCGCGCCGAGCATATACTTTATCAGCTGACGAACTCATACTCGCACTCGGTATTGAAGCGTCCGTCCAGACCTTCGGTCACCAGGAGAGTCCCATCGTCTTTAACCAGGACCATATCAAACTTGTCCGAGTTCGCTCTCCAATAATCCACAGCCTTTTCAGGGCCCATGACGAAGAGGCTTGTTGAAAGTGCATCCGCCAGGGTACCGTCATCGGAAACGACCGTTGTCGACAAAAGGCCATTGGCCGCCGGATAGCCATCGGAAGTATCTATGATATGAATATATGTCTTACCATCCTGCTCGAAGTATCTCTGGTAGCCGCCGGAGGTGATGACAGCCTTGTCGGATACCGCGACTATGCCCACATAATACTCCTGGTCCTGTGGATCTATGACCGCCACCTTCCAGTCTGAACCGTCGGGCTTATTTCCTATGACCTGAACGTTTCCGCCCAGGTTAATGAGGCCATGCTCCACGCCGCAGTTCTTCATGAGCTCTTCTATCCTGTCAGAAGTGTAACCCTTGGCGATACCGCCCAGATCTATCTCCATATCATCTTCCAAAGTCACGGTCAAATCCTCTTCATTTAAGACGACCTTGGAATAGTCCACCCTCTTCAGCAGGTCCTTGAGCTCCTTTTCATCAGGCACGCGATAGTTGCCATCGGTGAAGCCCCAGGCACCCATGATCGGGTATATGGTTATATCAAATATTCCTTTTGTATCCTCGCCCATCTCGCAGGCTCTTTTGATTAGGTTGAAGGTCTCCTCGGAGACTGCCAGATGCTTTTCTTTATTGAGCTTTGAGATCTCGCTCTCAGGGTTTCCCGTGGAAAGAAGCGCATCGATCCTGTAGATCTCAGCCTCCGCCTGATTCAAAGCATCTTCTGCTGCCTCACCGTAGGCTGTAAGCGTCATATATGTATCCATGGCGAAAATATCCTTCGACAAGGGCTCACCCGGGTCTTCGGACTTTTCTTCCGCTCCGCAGCCCGTCACGAAGACAAGGCAAAGGATAATCGTCATTATGAAGATTTTTTGAGCTTTATTCATAAGGAGATCTCCTAAATAACAAATTTTAGTACTGCCATGAGGATCGCAGCCTCTATGACGGTCCAGACGATGTCCCCATAGCCTCTGGGGATCATGCCCAGGCTGATGCTCGACTTAGGGCAGCCGTAGGAGCAGATGCGGCACTGGATGCACTCGCCTTCTCTCCACTCGTTTTCGCCCAGCTTAAGGTCCATAGGGCACTTTCTCTCGCAGAGATTGCAGCCCTTGATGCAGCCCTCGCTCTTTCTCACCATGCGTCCCGTGGGAAGTATGGGAAGCAGGCTGAAGATTGCCCCAAGAGGGCACAGAAACTGGCAGAAAAACCTCTGCCTGAATGCCATTCCGACCAGGATCAGCAAAAGTATCACTGCCCCTACTATCATGGCTTCCGTCGGAAGCTTGCCGTTTATGAGAAGCGAAAACACCGTCCAGGGGCTGCTCTCGCTTACCATTCCGGAGAATCCCGCGAAGCAAAGAATTACTATTGCTAAAAGCACCACATACTTAATGAGCTGAAGATAGCGGGCTGTGCGAGAAGGTATGGACGGGAGTTTTTTGCCGACCTTCTTCTGGATGAACTGGGATATCATGTAGATCCAGTTCCCCAGGGATCCGAAGGCGCAGGCGTACCCGCAAAAAAATCTCCCGCAGATCATCGTAAAGGCCAAAAGGAAGAGGAATATCTTCGCAAAGGGCGTGAAGCCCAGTTCTCCTCCCTGAGAAATGGCCACCGCAGCCTCTTTCACCGCCGCAAAGGCTGAAGAAAAGGCCGAGGGCATCATGATGAAGAAGACTATCTGTATGACGATCCTCAGATATTTCGTTGTGTTAAATAACTTTTTATCCATCACTCTGCCGCCTCTTCCAAAGCGTCTTTCATCGCTTCAATGATTCCTTTGGACGACAGGGTGGCGCCGGAAACCGCAGCCACTTCATCCGCGGATCCGGATGCCATGATCTCATCCAGAAGGCCTGACGCCAGTTCCAGATAAGCCTTGTCATCCTTTGATGATACGATCTCGATAGCTGCGATCTTTCCGTCTTTGACTGTCACTTCCACTGTAAGTTCGCCGGAGTAGCCTGTGCCGCTTCCCCGGTAGGTACCGTCCTTGTATTCAGGTTCCTTATTATTGGCTTCCGCCTGCTCCATCTGTTTCGTAAGCTCCGCCTTCAGTTCATCCACGGCAGCATTCATCTGGGCATAGGAATGGGCTGTGGTCTGATACATGAAAAGCATCAGTGCCACTATCAGTATGCTGATGGCTTTGATCACAAACGCTCTCATTTCAGTCCGGCCTCCTCCATAGCATTGCGCACCGCTTCCTTGATGCCGTTGGAGCTCAAGGTAGCGCCTGAGATCACATCCACGTCCCAGGTCTGGGCTTTGATCATCTTAGGGATTATCTTCTTGGCTTTGAACCAGTATTTGTCGGTCTCGCCTTCTCCCTCGCAGGTGATGGCTGTGATAACGCTGTTTTCGATATCTACGATGGCTGTTATGATGCCGCCGTAACCCTGGCCGGAGCCGTTGAATGATCCTGTGATAGTCTCCACGGGAGGATCGTCCGGATCATCCGGATTGTCAGGATCATCTGGGTTATCAGGATTGTCCGGATCATCTGGATTATCTGGATCATCAGGGTTGTCAGGATCGTCTGGATTATCAGGGTTGTCTGGGTCGTCCGGGTTATCCGGGTTGTCAGGATCCTCTGGATCTTCCGGATCTGCCTCGAATACGATGACCTGAACTTTCTTTGTGGCTTTTTTAAATTTATCAGTTTTCTTTGCGGTTATGGTGATGGTAGCCTTGCCAACTTTGAGCGCAGTAATATTGCCCTTGCCATCTACCTTGGCAACGGAAGGTTTCGATGATTTATATGTAAGCGTCGTCTTGGCCTTGGCTCCGATGTTTATGGGCTCACCCTCGTCGAGAAGGTACTCATCCTCATCGGTAGTTATGATCTGGGCTTTAGGCCCCGAAGCCTGAGCCTTGTTCAAAGCGTCGATGACAGCATTTATGATTCCATTGGAACTCAAAGTAGCGCCGGAGATGGCATCCACTTCCGGGCTCTGGGCCTTAGTGATCTTCTTGATCACTTTGATAGCCTTATTCCAGTATTCCTCAGTCTCATTCTTGCCGCTGGCTTTGATGGAAGTGATCTTGCCACCCTTGATGATCACGGTGACCTTTACCTTACCGCCGTATCCCTTGGCCTCTCCGGTATATTTGCCGTCTTTCCAACCATTCTTAGGCTTCTTGTAATCCTTTTTCTTGGTCTTTTCTTTCTTCTTGTCCTTTGATTTATCTTTATCTTTTTTGTCTTTTTTCTTCGGTTTGTCTGCTTTCTTGTCATTACCGGCTTTATTGAGAGCGCTCTTTACCGCGTTCTTTATGGCCGATGAACTGTATGTGGCGCCGGAAACAGAATCCACCTTTGGAGTCTGGGCACTGATGATCCTCTTGACGACACTAAGAGCGTTGTTCCAGTATGACTGCGTCTCCTTAGGGCCGTAGGCTTTGATAGAAGTGATCTTGCCATCCTTGATGGTTACCTTGACGGAAACAGTACCGCCAAAGCCTGTAGCACTTCCCTCGTAGATTCCGTCCTTCCAGCCGTTCTTGGGTTTCTCGTAAGCGATAGTCTGGATTCCTCCCTTTGGTTTGGGCTGGGTGACTACAGCCGGGGTGATTTTAGCTTCTCCTGATCCTCCGGCCTGGCTCAGGCAATCAGCAGCTGCCTGTTTGATGCCGTTGGAGCTCAAGGTCGCCCCGGACACTCCATCCACGTTGGCGGAGGCTGAAGATACAATGGTAGGTATGATTTTTTGCGCCATAGCAAAATATGCCGGAGTCTCGTAGGGTGCGCTGACGATCTCCAGTTTGCTTATGGCTCCTTCCTTGACGGTCATCTTCAAGGTTATGGTTCCACCGTAGCCCTTGCCGCTTCCGGTATATACTCCGTCAACCAGGCCTTGGTCTTCAAGCTCATCCTCAGGGACCACAACTTCGTCCGTCGGATCCTCTTTTTTGGTGGGAACGATGACCTGATCTCCGTAAGAGGTTGATGACTGATCTACCACCTCAAAGCTCATCTTTGCCAGCTGGTCCGCCAAATCAGAGGCTTCATTAAGAGATGCCCCAAAGGACGCCGAGGCCCGCATTACTCCCATGGCAGCCAGTACGGCGATCACCAGGGCGATGATGGCGCAAACAGATATTAAAATTGATCTTTCGGTTTCTTTTTTATACATTTACAACTTTCCGATAAAATAAAAAGACGCAGAACCTCTTCTGCGTCACAAAAATACGATTTAAAGCCAAATCCCGTCTGGAACATGACTGCTAAACCTTTCTCTAGTTACGAGTAGAGGAGGAATGTTACCAGTTCCAAGCAGGTCTCCTGACTTATGGATCAACGCTCCCTCCGCCTTCTCATACCTTTCGGCACAATGGCATCTTGGATGGGAACTACCCGAAATACAGTAGCTCGTCTGTACAGGATTCTCACCTGTTTCCCTTTTAATATCGAGAATTACATGCAATGAAAAATATTGCAGACCTTTCCAGATAACTCAGAACACATATTAAACTATGGTACATTATATCCTTTGAAAAGTGGACTGTCAAGCGACAGTCCACTTTAAAAGGTGATAAATCTTTTACTTCCCTGCATAAGCCCTAATGGCTTCGCGGATGTCCTTGACTCCCACGATCATGCAGCCGTCAACGCTTCCCTTGAACTTGTCAGCGTTAGAGCGCGGCATGATGATCTGCTCGTAGCCCAGGCGGGCCGCTTCCTTCACTATCTTCTCGGCATTTCTAACGGGCCTCAGGTCTCCTGTGAGACCTACCTCGCCCAGAGCAAGAGTTCTGGCGGATGGAGCGATTCTCTTAAAGGATGAAAAGATGGCAAGGGCCACGGCGATATCCGTACCGGTGCCTTCAGGGCGAATGCCTCCTACTACGTTAACGTATATATCCTGTCCTCCTAAGGGAAGGCCTACCTTCTTCTCCATGACAGCTATGATCATGCTTAAGCGTGTGTTGTCGATTCCGACCGATGTCCTTCTGGCGAAGCCCATGCCGGATGCAGGAGTCACCAGGGACTGGATCTCAAACATGACGGGACGGCTTCCCTCGTAAATAGCCGTTGTCACCGAGCCTTCAGTCCTCTCCTCACTGTTCTCCAGGAAGGTGGCGCTGATGTCCGTAACCTCGGTCAAGCCTGAACCTTCCATCATGAAGGCGCCTATCTCTGAGGTGGTACCGAAACGGTTTTTGTATGATCTGAGCACCCTGAGTTCCTGGTCTCTCTCACCGGTGAAATTCAGCACGCAGTCCACCAGATGTTCCACGGTCTTAGGCCCTGCCAAATCGCCGGATTTGGTCACGTGGGCAACTATAAAGATAGGTATATTTCTGGTCTTTCCAAGGCGCATGAGCTGGTTTCCCACCTGTCTCACCTGGGAGATGGAACCCGGTGCAGAATCCAGCTGGTTTGAGTACATGGTCTGGATGGAATCCACTATCAGGAAGTCCGGATTTAAGTTTTCACAGACTATTTCTACGTTCTCGATGTTGGTCTCAGCTAGCACAAAAAGGCTCTCAGAAATGCTTTTACACACCCTGTCAGCTCTGAGTTTTATCTGCTCTTCGGACTCCTCGCCGGACACATAAAGCACGGTCTTCCCGCGGGAAGCGATGTTAGCCGCAGCCTGAATTATAATGGTGGATTTACCGATTCCTGGCTCGCCTGAGATCAGCGTAAGCGATCCCTTGACCATGCCTCCCCCAAGGACTCGGTTGAGCTCACCGATTCCGGTATCCACTCTCTCGTAACTCAAAGAACCGACCTTCTTAAGAAGCGAAGGCTTCGCTTCAGTGGTAGTCGTTCTTCTTCTGGTATCTTCTTTGATGTCAGGAAGCACCTTCTCCTCAACGAAGGAATTCCAGGCGCCGCAGACGCACTGACCCATCCACTGGGCAGATTCGTATCCGCACTCCTGACAAACGTATACTGTCTTTGCTTTCTTTGCCATGCTGTTTCTCCTTTAATATCCCTTTTAGAAGATTATACCCTCAACTCCCATATGAAATCAACGCGGAATTTGTTTTTCTCAAAAAAAGCAGACACCTTAAGTGCCTGCTTTTAAATAATGAAAAAACTACAAAAGTATTTTACTATTCAATTCCGACGATATCCTTTACGAGCTGTTTCTTGCCCTGGATATTGCCCTGTCTCTGGATCATGATCCTCTGTGCCTGAGGTGAGCCTGCTCCGTGCAGTGACTCTGTTCTGTAGCCTACAGCTGCTGCTCCTAAGCAGATGTTCTCCAGGAATCTGAAGACTTTCATTCTGTCCATGGTGTCGCACTTGCCGTTTCCTACAAAGAACTTGTGGCAGAAGTCTCCGATGGTCTCCCCTTCTCTTCCAACTACTGTGTCTGAACCGAAGTCCACG
>JAFPXY010000002.1 GCA_017394515.1 Bacillota bacterium
CAGAGAAAGCTGGGAAGGCTTACACCATTTGAGAAGCACGAACAATATCTGATGGCTGCATAAAAAACTCCAGCTTTACGAAGAAGCTGGAGCTAAAAATTTTACTTTTTTTAATTGTCTACTTGACGGGATGCGGTTCAAAAGCGACGGCTCATTTTATATTTGATTTATTATCCTGCGTAGTACAGATCGTCTCCGGGAAGAGCTCCGCCTACAGCCTGAGGTGTGAGGTTGAAGAGGGTCTCGTTGAAGGTCTTCATGATCTCGGTTCCCTTTGCCAGGTCATCACCTGTGTATAAGGTGAGACTGCAGTTGGGGATGGCAGCTTTAGCGATGTCAGCGTTTCCGAGGAAGCCGGCATCTACGATCTTCTGAGCTACTTCATCGGATGCGGTGTTCACGTCATCGATGGAGGCCTTGAGATCTACGAGCATGGCCTGAAGATCAGATCCGCGATTCTCTACGAAATCTTTTCTGGCTATCAGTACGCCCATGGGGAAGTCCTGACCTGTTGCTTCACTCCAGAGAGTGTTCATATCAAAGAGATCTGTTACAGCGCCTGCTCCCTGAGCGAGAGCGGTGGATACGAAGGGCTCCGGTACCATAGCGATGGTTCCTTCTTCGGAGAGGAGCTTCTGATTTACGTCAGCATGAGATGCGAGCCATTCTACGTTCACGTCTTTGCCCATCTCGAGACCGGCGTTCTGAAGTACTGTCTGAAGAGCATATTCGGGAGTTCCGCCCTGACCGGCAGATACGATGGTCTTGCCCTTGAGGTCAGCCAGGCTTGCAGCTTCAACACCATTTCCGAGAATGTGCAGTACACCCATAACCATAGGAGATACACATACGATCTGGCCTTCGGTCTTGTTATAGAGTACTGCAGCCAGGTTGGAAGGTACACAAGCTACGTTGATCTCGCCTGAGATGATCTTAGGAACTGCATCTGTAGGTGCCTGGAAAACTTCTATGTTATAGTTTTCATTTCCCATGAGGTCAACCATACCCATGCCTGTGGGACCGTTCATTACAGCTACATTGATAGGCTCTGAGATTTCCACGGGCTCAGGTTCAGTCTGAGGTTCTGCTTCATTAGCTCCGCAGCTGGTGCAAAACAGCAGCGCGAGGATCAGCATCATGGAAATAATCGGTATTAATCTCTTTTTGTTCATTTTCTATTCCCTTTCAAAAAACATTTTTTACTGGCAAATTCTTGCCACGCCACCAATTATATACCCATTTTTGGAAAAAGAAAACCACCTAAACAATGTATATTATTTTGTACACAAAATACGCAATTTTTCGTTTTACAATTGAAAGAAAATATGCTTTAATTACAGTGTGTGTGAAAAAATTGTTGTGAAAGGAGAACACTCAATTGAACAGGTTAAGTATAAGATCCCAAGACGAAGCACAAAAGACTATTGCCGGCCTTTACAAGGATCTTGAAAGACGTATAGTAGCAAGCCCTCCGGGACAGTGCCCCGTAGACCTTGCAGTATCTTTCCTCAGGCTCTGTCATTCACAGTCCTGCGGTAAGTGCGTACCTTGCAGAGTAGGTATAAGACAGCTCCAGGACATGATGGAAAACATCCTTGACTTGGATACTCAGTGTGATATGTATGACCTTGCTATCCTTGAGAGAACCGCTAAGGCCATCGCCATCTCAGCAGACTGTGCTATCGGTTCAGAAGCCGCTAACATGGTATTAAGAGGACTTCAGGGATATAGAGAAGACTACGAATATCATATCAAATATAACACATGCAGCCCTAAGATCAGAGAGGCTGCACAGCCGGTTCCTTGTATGAGGACCTGCCCGGCTAACGTAGATATCCCCGGATATATCGCTTTAGTAAAGCATCAGAGATATGCAGACGCTGTATCTCTCATCAGAAAGGACAATCCGTTCCCGACAGTCTGCGCTCTCATCTGCGAACATCCTTGCGAAATGAGATGCAGAAGAAGTCTGGTAGACGCTCCTATCAATATCAGAGGTATGAAGAGATTTGCAGTTGATAACTGTGGCGACAGCGTTCCCGTACCTCCTAAGATGGACGATACAGGAAAGCGTGTAGCTATCATCGGAGGAGGCCCTTCCGGTCTTACCGCTGCATATTATCTTGCCATCATGGGACACAAGCCCACCATCTTCGAGAAGCGCGCACAGCTTGGTGGTATGCTGAGATATGGTATTCCCAGCTACAGACTTCCTCGTGAGAGACTGCAGTGGGATATCGATGCCATCCTGTCAACAGGTGTTGAGGTCAAGCTCAACTATGACATCTCCACCAAGGAAGCCATGCAGGATCTCAGAGATAACTACGATGCTACATATATTTCCATCGGTTCTCACAATGCGAAGAACCTGGGTATCCCCGGTGAATTCGCTAAAGGCGTTATTCCCGCTGTTGAGATGCTGAGAGGTATCGGTGATGACGCTATGCCCGACTTCAAGGATAAGTCAGTAGCAGTTATCGGAGGCGGCAACGTAGCTATGGACGTAGCTCGTACAGCTAAGCGTCTGGGCGCATCCGAAGTTACCATCGTATACAGAAGAAGACGTGTAGATATGACGGCACTGCCCGACGAAGTGGCAGGCGCCGTGGCAGAAGGCTGCGAGCTCGTACAGCTCAAGGCGCCTGCCAGGATCGATACGGACAAACACGGCAACGTTACCGCACTCTGGGCTAAGCCTCAGATCGTAGGTATGGCCGACGAGTCCGGAAGACCTCGTCCTCTTGATGCCAACGGACCTGAAGAAAAGATCCCTTGCCAGATCATCATTTCCGCCATCGGACAGGCTACCGATATCAGATTCTTTGAAGAATTCGGTATCCCTGTATTCAGAGGAAACATCAAGGCAGGTAACTCTTCAGTAGTTGATGAAGTACCTGGAACCTATGCAGGCGGAGACTGCGTAACCGGTCCTTCCACCGTTATAAACGCTGTAGCAGCCGGTAAGGTAGCAGCAGCCAACATCGATACCTATCTGGGCTATCATCACGAGATGTCCGTTGATATCGATATTCCTCTTCCTGATCACCAGGATGATATCCCTTACGGAAGAGTTGAACTCAAAGAGAGATTCGCTCGTGTAAGAGGAAACGATTTCGATGCAGTTGAAGAACCGCTCAGCTTTGAAGAAGCCATGCAGGAGTGCTCAAGATGTCTCCGTTGTGACTATCACGGCTACGGATCCTTCAGAGGAGGGAGGGAAGAAAGATGGTAAACGTAACTATAAATGGTATGAAGATCTCTGTGCCTGAAGGCACCACCATCATGCAAGCTGCCGATATGGTCGGCATCAAGGTCCCTCATCTTTGCTACCTGAAGGACGTTAACGATATCGGAGCTTGCAGAGTATGCGTAGTAGAAGTTGAAGGTACAGATAAGCTGGCTACAGCCTGCAACACTGAGTGTGTAGAAGGCATGGTAATTACCACCAACGGTCCCAGAGCAAGAGCTGCCAGACGTATTAACGTTGAGCTCATCATGTCAGACCATAACGCAAACTGCCCTTACTGCCTGAAGTCCGGAAACTGCACCCTTCAGACTCTCGCTAACGACCTGGGACTCCTCATCCCTGACTACCACAACGTGGCAGAGAAGATGAACTGGTCCAGAGAACTTCCCATCGTAAGAGACGCTTCCAAGTGCATCAAGTGCATGAGATGCGTGCAGACCTGCGACAAGATCCAGGATATGGGAATCTGGAGCATTTTAGGTACCGGATACAGAACCACCATAGGTGTAAGAGAGAATAAGAGAATAGATCTTTCAGACTGTACTCTCTGCGGACAGTGCATCACACACTGCCCTGTAGGAGCTCTTCGTGAATGCGATGACAGAAAGAGATTCGAGACTGCACTGGCAGATCCCGAGAAGATCGTGCTTCTTCAGATCGCACCTGCTGTAAGAACAGCCTGGGGAGAACAGATCGGTTTAAGCGTTAAGGATGCTACCCTTGGTAAACTGGTTTGCGCCTTCAAGAAGATCGGCGTAGATTACGTCTTCGATACAAACCTCACAGCTGACCTTACCATCATGGAAGAAGGTTCTGAGTTCCTCGACAGACTGACTCATAGGGAAGATCATCAGTGGCCTATGTTCACATCATGCTGCCCCGGCTGGATAAGATTCGCTAAGACTCAGGCTCCTGATCTTCTGGAGAACCTGTCAACCGCCAAGTCACCTCAGCAGATGTTCGGAACCATGTCCAAGACCTACATGGCTCAGCGTCTGGGACTTGACCCCGATAAGATCTTCTCCGTATCCGTAATGCCTTGTACCGCCAAGAAGTATGAGCGTACGGTAGACGAAGTGCAGGATTCAGGCCACGGCAAGGACGTTGACCTGGTACTCACCACCAGAGAGATAGACAGGATCATCAGATCCGACGGAATCGAGCCTGATGAACTCTACGATATGCCATTCGATGACGTATTCGGAGCAGGTTCCGGTGCCGGCGTTATCTTCGGTTCCACCGGAGGCGTTATGGAAGCAGCTCTTAGAAGTGCTTACTTCCTTGCAACAGGTAAGAATCCTGATCCCGACGCATTCAGCGAAGTTCGTGGTTCCGGCGGCTGGAGAGAAGCTACCTTCGATCTGGCAGGACAGGAACTCAAGATCGCCATCGTTTCAGGACTTGGCAATGTTCGCAAACTCGTAGAAGCCGTAAGAGCCGGCAAGGAACAGTATGATTTCGTTGAAGTCATGGCTTGCCCCGGCGGCTGCGTAGGCGGCGGCGGACAGCCTTACAGAGACGGTGAAGAGAAGGCTGCTGAAAGAGCAGGCATACTGTACTCACTGGATAACGTAAACGACATCAGATTCTCCCACGAGAATCCGACAGTCATCGAACTCTATGAGAACTTCCTGGATGCTCCTCTTTCAGAGAAATCCCACAAGTATCTCCACACAGAGGTCAAGGATTGGGATCTGGAGATGAACTTCGACCCGGATGCTTTACTGGATCCAAGAAAGACATATTGATCTTAAGCTACAAACTAAAAGAGCGTGCCATGAAGCACGCTCTTATTTCTTTAGTTCATATGATCATTTTCTTTTTCTCATCTTAATGCCATTCTTGATGTAGACTATGCCGATGAAAAGTCCCAGGAAGATACCTACAAAGGTGAAATTCTTGACCGTTGTGGACTTTCCTGTCAGATAAGCATAGAGGCATAAGACGGAAAGGAAAAGGAAAAATGCTCCCTGCAATAACATCTTGGTCTTAGTGCTCATTATTGTACACCTCCATGATCTTGACGGAAGCTGAAGCTCCGATCCTGTCAGCACCGGCTTCGATCATCTTCATGCATGTTTCGTAATCTCTGATGCCGCCGGAAGCTTTCACTGATAAGTGATCGCCCACGGTCTCTCTCATGAGGGCTACATCCTCAGCTGTAGCTCCGCCTGTGCTGAAGCCTGTGGAGGTCTTAACGAAGTCAGCTCCTGCTTCCATGGAGAGCTTGCAGGCTTCCACGATCTCTTCTTTAGTAAGAAGGCAGGTCTCCAGGATAACCTTAACGATGCCGCCAAAGGAGTGTGCGCAATCTACTACTGCTCTGATGTCGTCTCTGATGAAGTCGTTGTCTCCTGATTTGAACTTACCAACGTTCAATACCATATCAACTTCGGATGCTCCGTCCATAAATGCTTCCTGAGTCTCAAAGACCTTGGTCTGAGTGGTGCAGGCACCGAGAGGGAAGCCAACTACGGCAGCCACCTTAACGTCGGTGTCCTTTAAGGCATCATAGCATCTTGAAACGTAGCAGGTGTTTACACATACTGAATAGAAGTCGTATTCTTTAGCCTCCTCCAGGAGCTTGTCGATCTGCTCGTTGGTAGCTTCGGGTTTCAGTAAAGTATGATCAAAATACTTGTTTAAAGGCTTAGGTAATTTCATTATTTTCGTCCGCCGGCGGTGGCCGGGCTTTCCTTTCATAAAGATCACTACCATTATACCACAAAAAATCATAATGTGAATAGGCAAATCAACACTTTGGGCTTGACTTACTTTTGCAGTTTGGGATAAAATAGTAACTTGAAGAAGTATTT
This sequence comes from Bacillota bacterium, assembly GCA_017394515.1. Classification (GTDB taxonomy): domain Bacteria; phylum Bacillota; class Clostridia; order Peptostreptococcales; family Anaerovoracaceae; genus RUG754. The sequence goes on from JAFPXY010000002.1 coordinate 6,064, forward strand.
TTAGGAGGACATTATGGCAGTTAAAGTAGCGAAGTTCGGCGGCTCATCTGTCGCTGACGGAATCCAGCTAAGCAAGATCAGAGAAATAATCAAGTCCGATCCAAGTAGAAGATACATTGTAGTATCCGCCCCCGGCAAAAGATTCTCCGGAGACAACAAGATCACAGACCTGCTGTATCTGGTGAAGACCACCATGGAGAACTTGCTTCCCTATGAGCAGCTTTTCCAGGTAGTCTGCGACAGATATACAGCGGTACATGCCAATCTCGGCCTTAAGGTGGACATGCAGTCCGCTTACGACGAGATACTTGAAAAATTAAAGACAAACCCTTCGGCAGACTATATCGCATCTAGAGGCGAATATTTGAATGCTATCCTCATCGCGGATTTTTTGGGATTCGATTTCGTGGATGCTGAAAACATGGTCAAGTTCGACGAGAAGGGCAGATTCCTCATGGAAGAGACCTTCACCGCCATCAGAGAAGAACTGGCCAATCACGAATATGCCGTAATTCCGGGATTTTATGGAAGCCTTCCCAACGGAGATATCAAGACCTTCTCAAGAGGAGGTTCCGACATCACAGGCTCACTCATAGCCGGAGCCATCAACGCGGAGTGCTACGAGAACTGGACAGACGTTTCCGGTTTCCTTATGGCTGATCCCAGGATCGTAAAGAATCCTAAGCAGATCCGCACCGTATCCTACAAGGAATTAAGAGAGCTGAGCTACATGGGCGCTTCTGTTCTTCACGAGGACGCCATCTATCCTGCAAGGATCGCGGATGTCCCCATCAATATCAGAAATACCAACGACCCTGAAGACCCGGGTACCATGATCGTATCACCGGAGAGAGCAGAGCAGCTGATCTCGGGTGAATCTTCCAGAGATATCATCACCGGTATCGCCGGATCCAAGGACTTCACAGTAGTTACCCTCTACAAGAACATGATGAGCCAGGAGAGAGGCTTCGTAAGACGTATCCTGGGCATCCTGGATGACTACGATATCAATTTCGAGCACCTGCCTTCAGGAATCGATACGGTTTCCGTAGTCATGAGCAACAAGCAGATCAATGGCAGACTGGATGAGATACTGGTGGAATTCCAGTCCAGACTTCGTCCGGATTCCATAGATGTAATTGAGAACATCGCTCAGATCGCTACCGTAGGACATAAGATGTCCGCCAGAAGAGGTACTGCTGCTACACTGTTTACAGCTCTGGCCAACGCCGGAGTCAATATCCGCATGATCGACCAGGGCTCATCAGAGCTCAACATCATCGTCGGTGTGGATAATAATGATTTTAATAAGGCTATCCAGGCCATTTACGGAGCCTTTGTAGAGGCCTGAGAACCACAAGGAAGGAGATGCCTGACATGAAGAAATTAATAACTATTTCCCGCCAGTACGGTTCGGGAGGAAGGATCATCGGAAAGCTTCTGGCAGAAAAGCTGGGAGTACCTTTCTACGACAAGGAAATAATCGATATGGCCGTTGAGGCCAGCGGATATTCAAGAGAAGTAATCGAAGGCGCAGAGATGAAGGCTAAATCCGGCTTCGCATACAGCCTGGCTTCAGCTCTCAGTTTTAACGAGGGCTCCATCGGAACCCTGTCCGTAAACGACAGACTGTTCCTGGCACAGTTCCAGGTCATCAAGGAGATCGGAGAGACCCAGCAGGGAGTTATCATCGGACGCTGCGCAGACTATGTCTTAAGAGACATTCCGGGAGTCACCAACGTTTTCGTCTACAGCGAAATGGAAGATCGTATGAAGAGAGCTGTAGACAGTTATGGAGATGATCCCGCAAGCATCAAGAATACAATCAACTCCATCGATAAGGCCCGCGCCAACTACTATAACTACCACACTGGTTACAAGTGGGGCGACTTCACAAACTACAACCTTATGATCAACTCCAGCTATATAACTGAAGACGAGGCTGCGGAACTTATCAAGGATTACGTGGAGAAGAGAAAATATATAGAGGAGGAATAAAATGAAGCAAGGAAGAACAATGGTACCCACCGAAGTCAGCCCTAAAAATGTAGGAAAAGCACTTATGAGCCTTATCGGACTTGGACTTGCATCAGGCGTAGCTCTGGTAGCAGGCACCAACATGATTATGAGCAAACTCTTCCCCGAACAGACAGAAACTGAAGAGGAGGAAGAAGAATAAAATGGCGAATAAAGGAACATATTATATCACCACACCTATTTATTACCCCAGCTCGAATCTGCATATCGGACATACTTACTGTACAGTAATGGCCGACGCTATGGCCAGATTCAAGCGTCTTCAGGGTTATGATGTTCATTTCCTTACAGGAACTGATGAACACGGTCAGAAGATCCAGTCCAAAGCTGAAGCAGCAGGAGTAACACCTCAGGCTTACGTTGATGAAGTCGTTGCAGGTATCAAGGATCTTTGGAAGACCATGGAGATCTCCTATGATGATTTCATCCGTACCACCGAACCCAGACACATGGAGAGAGTCCAGAAGATCTGGAAGAGAATGTACGACAAGGGAGATATCTATCTTGGAGCTTACGAAGGACTGTACTGCAAGGAGTGCGAGGCCTTCTGGACAGAGACACAGGCTGTGAACAACATCTGCCCTGACTGCGGACGTCCTGTTCAGCATGCAAGCGAAGAAGCATATTTCTTTAAACTTTCCAAATACGCTGACAAGGTACTCAACCTTTATGACGAGCATCCTGAATTCCTGGAGCCCGAGACCAGAAGAAACGAGATGAGAAACTTCATCAAGCAGGGTCTTGAGGATCTTTGCGTATCCAGATGCACCTTTGATTGGGGTGTTCCCGTTCCCAACAACCCGAAGCATGTAATGTACGTTTGGGTAGATGCTCTTTCCAACTACATCACCGCTTTAGGCGGACCTGATGACAGCGAAGAATTCAACAAGTACTGGCCTGCAGACGTTCATCTCGTAGGTAAGGAGATCGTAAGATTCCACTCCATTATCTGGCCTGCAATGCTCATGTCAGCAGACCTTCCTCTTCCTAAGAAGGTTCTCGGCCATGGCTGGCTGCTCCTTGGAGGAGAAAAGGTATCTAAGTCCAAGGCCGCCAAGGGAATGGACGTAGTAGATCCCGTCATCCTCATCGACAGATACGGAATCGACGCTCTCAAGTATTTCCTCTTAAGAGAATACACCTTCGGACAGGACGGAAACTTCACCAATGAAGTAATGCTGAAGAGAATCAACTTCGACCTGGCTAATGACCTGGGAAATCTTCTTTCCAGAACTGTTTCCATGATCGAGAAATACTGCGGAGGAATCGTTCCCGCAGCAACCACTCACGATGATATCGACGAAGATCTGAAGAACATCGCCATCGGCGCAGCTTCCAAGGTCTCCGAAGAGATGGATAAATTCGCCTTCAATATGGCCCTTGAGAGAATCTGGACCGTAGTAAGACGTGCCAACAAGTACATCGACGAGAAGGCACCTTGGCTTCTGGCTAAGGACGAAGCAAAGAAGGCTGAGCTGGATACAGTAATGAATCATCTGGCTGAGACCTTAAGGATCGTTTCCATCCTGATCTACCCCTTCATGCATACAACTTCTGACAAGATCAGAAAGCAGCTGGGACTCTGGTACTCCGACGTTCAGTGGGAAGACGCTGAAGTATTCGAGATGATGTATCAGGAACAGGTCAAGAAAGGCGAGCAGATCTTCCCCAGACTTGACGTAGAGAAGGAGCTCAAAGAACTCACAGCCATCGCTGAAGAAGAAGCCAGAAAGAAAGCAGCTGCTGAGGCAACTGACCCTGTTGAAAAGGCTATCGCTGAGTCCGTACCCCTTGAACTCAAGGATGAGATCGTATACGATGATTTCGACAAGATGGACTTCAGAGTTGGTACTATCTTAAAGTGCGAGAAGCACCCTAAGGCTGATAAACTTCTCGTATCACAGGTCAAGATGGGAACTGAAGTCAGACAGATCGTAAGCGGCGTAGCTGAAAGCTTCACTCCCGAAGAGATGGTAGGCCAGAAGGTCGTAGTCCTGGCAAATCTCAAGCCCAGGATGCTGAGAGGCCTTGAGTCCTACGGCATGCTGCTCTTCGCCGGAGATCATGGCAAAAACTATGTAGTAACCACAGATGCTCCTGACGGAGAAGTCGTATCCTAAAAGATCATTTGAAGCGGGGCCTTGGTGCCCCGCGTTTTATACTTATGGAAAAGATATTATTTGATTCACATACACATATAAATAACGACACATATACTAAGGAGGAGAGGGAAGACCTGATCCGTGAGATCGAAGAGTCCCAGGTGGCATATATCTGCGACATCGGCTTCGATATGCCAAGTTCACGCCTGGCCTTGGAGCATGCAAGGCGCCTTCCCTGGTGCTACGCCGTAGTAGGCATGCATCCCCACGACTCTCAGTACATGGATGAAGAGGGCTTCGAGGAGATCCGCGAGATGACCAAAGATCCCAAGGTGGTGGCCATCGGTGAGATCGGTCTGGACTTCCACTACGACCTATCGCCAAGAGACATCCAGAGATATTGGTTCAGACGCCAGATCAGACTGGCCAACGAGCTTAAGATGCCCATCGTCATCCACTCAAGAGAAGCAGACCGTGAAGTCATGGACATCCTGATCGAGGAAGGAGCCTTTTCAGAAGAGCGCAAAAAATCCTTCCCGGACGGCACGCCTCACGTGGACATCCACTGCTATTCAGGCTCTGCGGAATTCGCCAAGGAGTATCTGAAGCTGGGAGCTGTCCTCGGCGTGGATGGACCTCTCACCTACAAGAACAACAAAAAAACCGTAGCGGTGGTGGAGACGGTGCCTCTCGAGAGTCTTTTGATCGAGACCGATGCTCCTTATCTCACACCGGTACCCTTCAGAGGAAAGCCTAACAAAAGCCCCTACGTGGAATACGTAGCTCGTAAGGTTGCAGAGATCAAGGGCTTGAGCTATGAAGAAGTGGCGGAAGCTACCATGAAAAACGCTAAAAAGTTTTTTGGAATAGACTGATGGAATTCAAGAGAAAAATCCTTAATACAATCAAAGAAAAAGGCCTGATAAAAGACGGTGATCACCTGATCCTGGGGCTTTCGGGCGGACCGGATTCCCTGGCGCTATATAATGCGCTGAAGGAGCTTAGGGAAGACAATCTCAGGACCGGCGGTAAGTTCGGATTGGATTTCTCGGTGCATCCGGTGCACGTGAACCACAAGTTCAGACCGGGAGCTGCCGAGGAAGATCAGGCTTTCTGCGAAGAACTTAGTAAAGTCGTGGCAGAAAGGGTGAAGGGCTTTCACCCCCTTAGGGTCTTCGAGGTGGACTGTAATGCTCTGGCTGCTGAGCTTGGAATGACTTCTGAAGAAGCCGGAAGGAAGGCTCGCTATGACGCCTTCAGAACCGTAGGAAACGAAGTCATGGACTTCTACGAAATCGACCCAACTCAGGTGAAGATCCTGGTAGCCCAAAACGCCGATGATCAGGCGGAGACCATACTTTTCAGGATCCTCCGCGGCACCGGCCCCGACGGCCTGGCAGGCATAGCCTATGAGCGCAGCGACGAGAGCGGCTTTAAGGTGGTGCGGCCACTGCTTGGCATCAAGCGTGCAGAGATAGAAAAGTACTGTGATGAAAGCGGTCTGGAACCTCGTAGAGACCACACCAATGAAGAGGCGGTCTACGCCAGAAACAAGATCAGGCTGGAGCTGCTGCCCTATCTGATGAAGGAATATAATCCCTCGGTGGTGGACGCTCTGAATAGGCTGGGCAGACTGTGCTCAGAGGACAGAGAATACATGGATGCTGTTGCTTTAGATGCCTACAATGATGCACTGGTGGGGGAGAACACCCTGGACATCGGGAAGCTTAATGAGATGGCGCCGGCAGTTAGAAAGCGCGTCTATGTTCGCGCCTTGAATGCCGTGGGCATGACGGAGAATATCACAGAGAAGCATCTAATGGCGGTGGATCGCTTGAGAACCGCTCAGAATCATCCGGAAGCTACGGCAGAACTCACTGAAGGCTTCCGAGCAGCCAAAAAGAAAAAGGAAATGAGATTCTATAGAATATAAGATGAAAGCTGCCTCCAACAAGAGGCAGCTTTTTAAGTTATTTGCAAAGTATCTTTCTTTCGCGCTCGATGATATCCAGGATCTTTTGCCAGACGTCGTCGGGCAGGGGCTCCGGATGGTGGTTGGCCAAGATCTCTCTTGCGCGTTCCCTGGCGCGCTGAGGCATATCCTTGAAACCGTCTTTTTCCCAGGCCTCTCTCATTCTTCTGTCGATGAGGTCTGCGACAGAGATCTCATCTCTCATGTGCTTCAAGGTGTGACGCTGGCTTAGGTAAACACCGGCGGGCCCTACCGCCTTTATAACTTCCACAGCCAGTGCGTCCTCATCTGTGGGCACGGGTTTTTGAGTCCTCTTGAACATCCTGATGTATTCGGCGTCTATGAGGAATTGCTCGAAGCTTACGGCCATTCCCATGTCGATCATGCCGGGACCGTAGATGAAGTCGGTGCCGGCCAGCACGGGCAAAAGACCGGTAATGGTCTTTTCGTGACCAAGCTGCTGGTCCATTATTTTGCTGTCACCCTACGTTCCGCCTACCTTGGTTACCAGATCATAGTATTGTCCAAGCTGAGCCACCATGGCGCCGAACATGCCGTGCTCCGGAGCGCCTACAGGCGAGGTAGCGCGTCTCATATCCATGACCGTTGTGGAACTTCCGTAGATGACCGGGTTGCCGGGGTTCACTATCTGGGATAGGGTTATGCCTGCCAGAATCTCAGCGTTAGTGCAGACCAGAGTGCCCGAGAGGGTAGCCGGCGTGGTACCTCCCGCCAGACCCATGGAGAGAATGCTCAGGTTCAGACCGGCTCTGCAGGTCTCGATGATTACTTCGCAGGGGCCTTCGTGGATCTCCAGAGGACTGTTGGGACAGACGCAAAGAGTTATGAAGGGACGCTTTCTCAAGGCTTCTTCTGAGCCTGCGATGGCGATGCCCATGTCTCTAATGGCCTTTACGTTATGTCCGTTATCTACGTCAAGGATCGCATGCTTGGTGGTGGAACTTAAGACCGCCGCCGCTTCATAGAAATCCTTGATGGGGCTCGGGGCGTCCCGGGCAGTAACCGTGGTAGTGAAAGCGTTTATCTCCGGGATGGCATCCACGAATCTGGCAAAATCAGCCAGGTCCTGGGTGGTGGTCTCCTTGAGCTCTCCTGTCTCCAGATCGAACATTAGAAGGCCTGCCCCGAAGGTGGTGAAGGAAACGTCTCCGTCGCCCAGCTCGAAATCATCCTTAGGGTCTCTGCCGTACATGGGATATCTGCCAGGGGCGGTCTCGATGGCCCATTCCACAAGCTTTCTGGGGAATTTCACCATCATGGTCTCGTGATCAACTGTACAGCCGGCATCCTCAAGGATCTGTCGTGCTTCTGCTCCAAACATCTTGACGCCGTAGCTTTCCATGAGGTCCATGGTAGCGTTATGAACAGCTATGATGCCCTGTTCATCCAGTATGCGGTATCCGCGGGTGTCTTTTTTGAATTCAAATGCCATAGGAACCTCCTTTACTTTTTCATCCTTTGGTATAATTATACCACGCATATAATGCGTATACAACTATTGCAGGTAGTACGAACCGCAAAAAACTGTTTGAAAAGTGAAAAATGTGTGAATATTTTTCTTTGTATTGAAAAACAGTTATTTTTGTGTTAGAATACAAAAATACCATATAAAAGGAGAAAAAAATTGAAAAGATTTTCTAAAAACTTAACTGTTTACCTGCTCCTCTTTGCTGTGGTTTTCGGAGTGGCATACTTCTTTAACGACAACAGGCAGGCTCAGGTCAAGCAGACTGAGATCGAACTCAGTAAATTCGTGAACTACCTGGAGCGCGAAAAGATCTCAGAAGTGGAAATAGAGGGCGTTATGCTTAAAGGAAAGGTGGACGAAAACGAGTACGTTTACTCCTATGCACCTTCATCCTACGAGATCGCTCTGATCGATGAACAGTATCTTTTCCCCATGGTCAAGGAGGGTAAGATCGTTTACAAGAGTCCTAAACCATCGTCGGGCTCCTTCTGGATAAACGTGCTGCCCAACGTGATCATGATCGGCGCCATGATATTTTTGCTGTACATCATGATGAATGGAGGAGGGAACGGCAAGGCCTTCCAGTTCGCCAAGTCCAGGGCCAGACAGGTCAAGGGTGAGAAGACCACCTTCGACGACGTGGCAGGACTTGTGGAGGAGAAGGCTGAACTTGAGGAGATCGTAGACTTCCTTAAGAATCCCGCCAAGTACAGAGAACTGGGTGCCAGGATCCCTAAGGGCGTGCTTCTGGTGGGCCCTCCGGGAACAGGTAAGACATATATTTCCAAGGCAGCAGCAGGAGAGGCCGGCGTGCCTTTCTTCACCATCTCCGGTTCGGACTTCGTTGAGATGTTCGTAGGTGTTGGTGCCTCCCGTGTAAGAGACCTTTTCGGAGAGGCTAAGAAGAATGCTCCCTGTATCGTATTTATCGACGAGATCGATGCTGTAGGCCGTAAGCGTGGTTCCGGTATCGGCGGCGGCCACGATGAAAGAGAGCAGACTCTTAACCAGCTCTTAGTAGAGATGGATGGTTTCGAGCCTAATGCAGGAATCATCGTAATGGCTGCTACCAACAGACCTGACGTATTAGACCCGGCACTCTTAAGACCCGGCAGATTTGACCGTCAGATCGTCATCGGACTTCCCGACGTCAAGGGCAGAGAAGCCATCATCAAGGTACACTCCAGAAATAAACCTCTCTCAGATGATGTAACACCTGAGATCCTTGCGAGACGTACCATGGGCTTCACACCTGCGGATCTGGAGAACGTGCTGAACGAAGCAGCTCTAATCACCGCAAGACGTAACGGCAGATACATCAGAATGGAAGAGATCGAGGAAGCCATCAGAAAGGTACAGATGGGTCCTGCAAAGAAATCCAAAGTCGTATCTGACGAGGAGAAGAGACTTACCGCTTATCACGAGGCGGGTCATGCTGTCGTATCCAGATCACTTCCCAAGCACATGGATGTACACGAAGTTACCATCGTGCCCAGAGGACGTGCTGGCGGATACACCATGTATCTTCCTGAAAACGATGATCTTTTCGAGACCAAGAATGAGATGTACAACCACATCGTCACCTCCATGGGCGGCCGTGTGGCTGAGAAACTCAAAATGGGCGATATATCCATTGGAGCATCCGGCGATATCCAGCAGGCTACAAACATTGCCCGCGAGATGGTCACCAAATATGGCTTCAGCGAAGAACTTGGCAACGTAAACTACGGCGGAGACGGAGAAGTCTTCCTTGGCGCGGATCTTACCGCTCACAAGACATATTCCGAGGATACCGCCAGAATGATCGACGCTGAGATCAGAAGGATCATAGGCGAAGCCTTTGATCAGGCAGAAAAGATCCTCACCGAGAACGACGATAAACTAGAGAGAGTAGCTCAGGCACTGCTTTTGGTGGAAACCATCGACGGACAGCAGTTCGAAGCTCTGTACAATGGCACCATGGAGCCTGAAGATCTGAAGAAGTCCGTGGACGAAGCCATCGAAGTCCAGAAACTCATGGACGAGGCTGAAGCCAAGGAGACCCAGAGAATCCTTCAGGAAAAGGCAGCTATTGAAGCCAGAGAGGCTCAGTTAAGAGAAGCTCAGGGCTATGACCCTGATCTGGAAGAACCCGATGACTGGGATCAGAAAGAGGGCGAATAAAAATGAGAACAAAGGTCATTAACAACACTATCACAAGACTTCTGAACTTCGAAAAATATTCGAATTTCAAACAAGCCCTGGAGGATACTGCGATAGTTAATGATTTTCAGGTAGTTTTGCTTTCAGAGGATTTTAACCCACTGATAATCATTGAGACGAGGCATCAGATCACCATCGACGAAGCCATCAGAGTCGGAAGAGATCTGGCCAGCGGAGTAGGCGATTCCTACAGATTCGTAGAGATCAACGGCACCAAGACCTATTGGGGCGCCATCAACATCAACTCTGAAAAATACTATCTCCTCCTGGTTGACAACGAGGACAAGTATTCCAACGAGGAGATCAACATGCTGGCGGAGATCATCGAGCTCTCCATGGGCATGTGGAAGTATACTCCCGAGCGCGATGCCAAGGCAGAATTCATCAGAGCTCTCATCAGGGGCAACAAGTCTCTGGCATACTCCTTAAGAGAAGAGGCCGGAGTCGCTTCCGAGCTTATCCTGGGCGTGTTCTTCATCAAGGATTTTGATTTCCAGAAGGTGGAGGAAGCTTACAGAGAAGCTGAGGAAAAGGGCAACATCCGCGTCATCAAGGTTGCTGAGGACGATGAAAGTTATGGCATCATCCTGAGAGATCCTTCCAAAAAAGACAAGACGGATCTCAATGAGATCGAGGAGTGCATCGCTCTCTTCGACCGCATCAAAGAGGATAAGAAGGTAAGGGTATTCCATGTAACCGGCATCGATGGTATCGAGGGAGCAGGTGATGGCTTAAGGATCATCAGCGAGACCAGCGCTTTCGTCGAGAGCATCTTCCCTTACAAGCGCGTCTTCTCCAAATACGAGCTGGTACTGGTTTCCAACTGCATCTACATTCAGATCTCAGGAGGCCAGCTTAAGAAAAATTACATGGATCTTCTGGAACCCTTCAGAAAGGAAGGTTCCAACAAGGCTAAGCAGCTTTTAGAGACCCTGGAGACCTTCGTGCTGGACGCCGGTATGAACTCGGCAAAGACTTCAGATTTTCTGGAGGTCCACACTAACACCGTCCAGTACAGACTTAAGAAGATTAACGAGATCCTGGGAGCTGAGATCACCGGCAACCGCGTGATCCCCGGACTCACCATCGCGCTGGCCTTGAGAAGGATGGAAAATGGTAACAATAGGTAACTTTACATTAAAAGAGAGATTCGTATTAGCGCCGCTTGCTGGAATAACAGACGGCGCTTTTCGACGTATTTGTTTCGAAATGGGCGCAGCCATGGCATGCTCGGAGATGGTATCGGCCAAGGGGCTTTTCTACGGAGACAAAAAGACCGGGAAACTCCTGGAGATCCTTCCCGGCGAGGGGCCGGTGGGTTATCAGATCTTCGGCCACGAGCCGGACATCCTGGCCTTCGCTTCAAGAGAGCTGGATCAGGCGCCCAACGTATTTCTTGATATCAACATGGGCTGCCCGGTGCCCAAAATAGTAAAAAATCATGAAGGCTCATATTTGATGAAGGACCCGGATCTCTGTTACGATCTGGTCAGTGCCTGCGTCAAAAACACATCTAAACCGGTGACCGTGAAGATTAGAGCCGGCTGGGATAAAGATCACATCAATGCGGCGGAAGTGGCATCGGCGTGCGAGTCCGCGGGCGCCGCGGCCGTGGCGGTCCACGGCCGCACCCGGGAGCAATTCTACTCCGGCCGGGCCGACTGGTCCGTGATCGCAGCCGTGCGTCGGGCTGTGTCCGGGCGGATCCCGGTCATAGGTAACGGGGACGTGACGTGCCGCGCGGACGGGATCCGCATGATGGAGGAGACGGGCTGCGATCTGGTGATGGTGGGCCGCGGCGCCCTGGGTAATCCCTGGATCTTTGATCCCTCATTCAGCGGGGAGGGAGGATCCTCTCGCCCAGACGACGATGAGCTCAAGCGCGTCATGATAAAGCATCTGGAAGACACAGCAGACCTCAAAGGCGAGCATATCGCTGTCCTTGAGATGAGGAAACACGTGGGTTGGTACCTTAAGGGCCGTCCGGGAGCAGCTTCCTTCAGAAATGAGGTAAACCACATCGAAGATATGGAGACCTTGCGCAAAGCCATCATGAGCATATGATTAAACTTGAATTGTTATTAAATCAGAGATATAATTAGGTATAAGAATTGATTATCGACCGTGTGTTTTTTGCATAGGGTATATTTGGAGGTAAATTATGTATTGCAGAAATTGTGGAGAACTTTTAAACGATAACGACAAAGTTTGTCCTGCTTGCGGAACTCCCGTGGAAGGACGCAGCTCCAATAGCTATGGATATGGCCAAGCTAAGGGAGCACCCAATGGTGGTACTCAGTACTATAACGGAGGAACCACACAGCAGACTTATCAGTATTCAGGTCCGGAGTATCAGCCTTCCGCTGACAGCGGTTCCTTCGGTTGGGGAATCCTGGGATGCTGCCTTCCTCTGGTAGGTCTCATCCTTTTCCTGATATGGAAGGATACCAAGCCCATGTCAGCTAAGAATGCCGGTATCGGCGCCATTGTAGGCGTTGTTATTTCCGTGCTGCTTTGGATCGTTCTGGTAGTAGTCATGGGCCTCAGCGTAGGAGCCTTAGGAGTGGGCCTTGCAGAGGGCGAGCTTGACTTAAGCGAACTCGAGCAGTATCTCGAAAATACCACAGACATTCTGACTAACGTATTCAGAATTGGTTTTTAATTACAAATGAATTATCCGACGAGCGCGAGATTTGACAAACAAATCAGGTTTATTTACAAGTGGCTGCCGATTTTTTGCGGCTGTCACCAGAGGCCGGAGCGCTCGTTTTTTGTTAGGGGATATCAGATGCCCGTCTGCGCCAGGTGCGAAGGAGAGCTCATCGGCATCCTTGCTGCCCTCATCGCCATATGGTTCGTAAGGCCCGTCTGGTGGCTCATGGCTTTGATCATGGTGCCTATGATCGTCGATGGACTCATTCAGGCTCTGACCGAATACGAGAGCAACAACTGGCGCCGGCTTATAACAGGCCTGCTTTTCGGCTTCGGTATAACAATGCTTTTCTTTATCGCCACCATAGCCTTGTTCAAATTCGGCGTGGGCTTAGGCATCAGACTTAGAGGATAGGTGACAAAATGGCTAGAGTAGTATCCGTAGAAACAATGCGTCAGTCAGACGCGTACACAATAGCAAATCTGGTTCCGTCCAAGGAACTCATGTATCGAGCCGGACGAGGCATCTTCGAGTGCGTCGAGAAATACGGCATCGAGCCCGGCGAAAGCTGCGAAAAAGCTACCGACGGCCGTGAGGTTTGCGACACCATGGTAGCTTTCTCGGGAACGGGCTCCTGCAGAAGGTGGTACTTAAGCTGTCCTTACGGCTGTGCCTTGAACCGCACGGGTTGGAAAGATCCAGTGGCTATCGCTGCCGGCAAAGGTAACAACGCCGGCGACGGTTACGTGGTGGCTCAAATGCTCCACGACAGGGGAATACCCGTGGAGATCATCCTCCTGGATGAAAAGTTCTCGGAAGATGGCAGATATTACTTCGATGAGTGCATGGATGCCGGCGTGCCATACAAACTCTACGAGCCCGGCATGGATCTCAAAGACTACGGTACCATCGTGGACTGCCTTCTGGGCACCGGCTTCTCCGGTGACGTCCGCGAGCCCATGGCATCCTTCATCCGTGCCATCAATGATGCCGGTGAGGCGGGGACTTTCGTGGTCTCAGCTGACTTAAACAGCGGCTTGAACGGCGATACAGGAGAGGGCAGTCTCTTCGTCAAGTCCGACCTGACGGTCTCCATCGGAGACTTCAAGTACGGTCACTTCATCGGTCGCGCTGATGAGGCCATGAAGGACAAGGTCAACGTGGACATCGGAATCGAGATCATCGGCGAGGTAGCGGAGATATAAACATTTGAAATGAATATGAATAACAGAAAAGAGACCCTTGCGGGTCTCTTTTCGTGCTTGATATTGATCTTCGGCGTTCGGTACAAGACCTAACGCGTTGGAAACTATTTCTTGTAAAATGATTATATACTAATTGAAAGCTTTTGTATACCTATTTACAGACATTTTTGTATTAAGTCATTATCATTTAAGGCATATTCAAGTATCCTGCTCAAAACAGATGTGTATCCTTTCCCTAAGGATTTAGCTTTAGCCAATGCTTGTGGAGATAATCTGATTGAAACTATCTGCTTGCGACGCTCATCCCGACGTTGTTCAGCTATGCGATGAAACTGGCTTAATACTTCCGGGGATAACTCAGGAGAATCTTCGTCAAAAGCAATAGTTCTTTGATCCAAAGCATCGAGCATCAGCTTTTGATCCTCCGTTAAAGGTTTATTTATATTAATATCTTTACGAATAACCATAATAATAGTTCCTTTCTTGCTTTGTTGCCTTCCTGGCAGAAATTATTCTGATTGCAGACGTCCTGACTGTATAAACAACTACAACGACAATTGTAACGTCATTTATTGCGCCGATTGTTATAAAACGCTCTTCTTCGACTGAATGATCAAAATCAAAGTATTCCAAACGATTATCATCATTAAAGACAAACGCAGCAGTCTCAAAATCAATGCCATGCTTAGTTAGATTAGATTTGTTTTTATCTTCATCCCACTCAAAAAACATAATACCCTTCAACTATATTATATTATACCGACTGATTAAATGCAATACAAAATGTAATACAAATTATCGTTATTATTTCAACCTTTCTAAAACAAGTATATGCCAATTCGATTGATATTATCTAGCCCTAAAATGTCGACAAATATCGACATTCATATTACAAAAAATAGAGTGGCATTTCTGCCACTCTCTCGAAAATTCTTTAAAACGGCTATTCCATTAACCAAAATATCTCTTAAGTAATCCCTCAAGAGCCTTGCCGTGTCTTGCTTCGTCCCTTGCCATTTCATGAACGGTGTCATGGATAGCGTCGAGTCCGAGTTCCTTAGCCTTCTTAGCGAGGTCGGTCTTGCCCTGGGTTGCGCCGTACTCAGCGTCAACTCTCATTTCAAGATTCTTCTTGGTGGAATCTGTTACTACTTCGCCGAGGAGCTCTGCAAACTTAGCTGCGTGCTCTGCTTCTTCGAAAGCAGCCTTTTCCCAATAGAGACCGATCTCAGGATATCCTTCTCTATGTGCAACTCTTGCCATTGCAAGATACATTCCTACTTCGGAGCATTCTCCTTCAAAGTTGGATCTTAAGCCTGCTACGATCTCAGGATCAACGCCCTGAGCGATTCCTACTACGTGCTCTGCAGCCCAATTTCTCTCTTCGTCCATTGCCTTGAACATGGAAGCGGGAACATGGCAGATAGGGCATTCTGCAGGTGGTTCAGCTCCTTCATGTACGTATCCGCATACTGTGCAAACCCATTTCATAATTAAGTACCTCCGTCATTTTTTCAAGTAATATTTTTAAGCTGCCAGCGCCTTCTGGGATCACACTCCCACAAGCGGGCAGATCACTTACGCTAACACTAATATTTTACCACAAATCCAAGAAAATGAAACATATATTTTTAAAGAATAAAAATATGAACATTAAATGAAATATTCCTCCCTCGGTTGAAATCCACAGTCGACTTGTGATATAATCGACTTGCTATGAGAAAAAATATATTTACCAAACAATCAAATAGATCCGAGAGGAGATCCAAAGCGGGTTTCCGTATGATATGCCTGGTGCTGATTCTTTGCATGGTGTGTGGTTTCACACTTTCAGGCTGCACTACCTATGACAATTTCAAGATAGCATATTTAGGAGGAAGCCCTGAAGTTCAGGAGCCTACAATTAAAATAGGTGTTTATGAACCGCTTTCCGGGGAATATAAGCAATATGGCACGGATGAATCCGTAGGCATAGAGCTGGCCCACGAACTCTACCCGGAAGTCCTGGGTAAGAAAGTGGAGCTCATCTATGCTGATAACCGCTCTAACATGTATGATGCGGAGACGACTTTGTCCGAACTTATGAGCCAATCTCCCAGCGTAGTTCTGGGAAGCTATGGTGAAGTGCTCTCACTGGTAGCCACGGATTACATGGTAGCTTCCAGCACCCCGGCCATAACCATCACCTGCACCAACCCGCTGATAACCACCAATAACGATTTCTATTTCACAGCTTCCTTCTCTCTGGCTAAGCAGGGAGCCGCTTTGGCGGACTTTGCTGTGGACGCTCTTAACAAGACATCTTTTGCGACCTTTAAGATCATTTCCGATGACTCAGTCACAGACACGGTCAAAAGATTCAGGAGCAGAGTTATCAAAAAACTCGAAGACGAAAACGCTATTAAGGGAACTTACGAGATTAAAGCTGATGCTGTGGACTATACTTCATATATAGAACAGCTGAAGAATAACGAAGTTGAAAGCATACTTTTGGCAATTCCTCCTGCGGTAGCACAGAACTTTATCACTCAGTGCATCCAGTTGGAATACTTCCCCCAGTTCCTGGGAACCAGAGACTGGGATACGGAGGAATTTGCCAAGTTCGTAACTTCCAACCCGGATATCAGCGTGTCCTATCCTTCGGTTCAGGCAGCGGAAGCTACGGACACATATCAGACCTTCATGGATGCTTACACCCAGAGATACGGAACGGCTACACCTCCTTCAGGAGCTGCGGCAGCCGCCTTCGATGCATACCTCCTGGCTATAAAGGCCATCGAGAATGCCTATGAAAACGTGAAGAACGTAGATCTGGAAGAACTCAAGGCCACTCCCGACCCGGATGCCAAGCTCAAGGCGGAGATACAGGCCTATGAGGCAACCCTTGAGACCGGAATTCCTTCCGGAACTCAGATCAGAGACGCCCTTAAGGCTATAGATGACTTCGAGGGAGCGACGGGAGTCCTTAGCTACGACGGAAACACCGAAGTATCCAAGAACGTAACGATCTTACACTTCTTTATGGGAGAGCAACTGGCTCCATACAGTATAGGCTAGTTTATAAATATTAAGGAGAAATAAAATGGAAGAAAACATCAAGAACGCGATCGCACAGATCAGACCTTACCTTCAGAGAGACGGCGGAGATATCCAGTTTGTGGAATACACCGATGATCACATCGTAAAGGTTCAGCTTCAGGGACACTGCGTAGGATGCCCCGGCGCTACCATGACCATCAAGGGAGTTATCGAGAGACTCCTTTGCGAGACATACCCTGAGATCCAGGGCGTAGAAGCAGTTTAATGAAATTAGACTTCACATTAGCAAAAAAATTTTCCAGGAACAACGTCAAGGGCCTTGAACTCAGAACCGCTTCCGTGGATCGTGCTGTGGTGTTCAACACCTCCGGCAAGGGCTACGAAAAGGTGAGAGAGGCCCTGGATGCGTTCAATCAGGAAGCCATACTTCAGGAAAGAGAACCGGATCTCAGACTGAAGGGCATAGGTAAATCCTATGAGATCTCAGGAAGGGATACCATGGAATTCCTGAGCCACCTGACCTTCGTGAATGAAAGTCACAATGATTTTGTGGATTTCTATAACAAGAAGATCAAGGACGTCGGCGAAGTATTGGAACTTGACCTTGACGAAAAGGCCGCTCTGATCCAGATGACGGCAGAGGGCAATTCCTTTGAAGATTTTTTTGAGGAACTATTGCCAATCATTGAAAAATATGATATAGGTATATTTAAGAAGTAATCTGTTTCAGGGCGGGGTGGAAGTCCCCACCGGCAGTATAGTCTGCGAGCCTGAGAGCACCGTCTCGATGGTTGATCCGGTGAGATCCCGGAACCGACAGTTATAGTCTGGATGGGAGAAACACGAGTATTTTACTTGTATTTTTTGTGAGCCTTGAAACTTCTTCAAGGCCTTTTTAATGACCTGGAAGAAATCAGGGCGAAGAAAACTGAACAGATTCCCTCTCAAAATATTTTGTGTCGGGTTTAGCCAAAAATCCAACTAAAATCCAAGGCCCGGCAGCGGCGAGATGCCGCAGAAAGGAATCAAAATGAACACACAGACAAGCACATCGAAACTGGCAAAAATGGCCATGCTGGTAGCAGTATCCATCGTACTGGTGGCTCTGATCCACCTGCCGATACTTCCCATGGTACCATTCCTGGAGTATGACCCCGCGGACATTCCTATTCTTCTTGGAACCTTCGCCTTCGGTCCTGTGGCTGGGCTTTGCCTGACCTTTGTCACAGCCATCCTTCAGGGTGTAACAGTTTCCGCTCAGTCCGGAGCTTACGGCATTCTCATGCACATCATCGCAACTTCTGCACTTGTGCTGGTAGCCGGACTCATCTACTCCAAGGAAAAGACCAAAAAGCGTGCCATCATGGGTCTCGTTTTTGGTACTCTGGCAATGGTTGCCATCATGATCCCTGCGAACATGCTGATCACAACAAGGTTCATGGGTCTTACCCTTGAGGCGCTGATGCCGTTTATGCCTTGGATCATTCTCTTCAACTTCATCAAGGCCGGTGTTAACAGCATCGTCACCTTCCTGGTTTACAAGAGGATAAGTCCTTTCCTTCACAGATAATCTGTCGGCCCGTGTAAGGTTAATTTATGGAAATAAAGAGAGTTATCACAATTGAAAATGAGGAGGCCACTCGTGCTTTTGGACTGGAATTGGCCAGGGAAGCCAAAGCTGGGGATGTAATTGCTCTAATCGGTGATCTGGGGACCGGGAAGACGGCTCTTACAAGGTACATCGCTGAGGGGCTTGGCATCAAGGCTCGCATCAGCAGTCCTACCTTCACCATCGTGAAGGAGTATCCCATGGGGCGTATTC
The DNA here is from genome assembly GCA_017394515.1 of Bacillota bacterium. GTDB lineage: Bacteria > Bacillota > Clostridia > Peptostreptococcales > Anaerovoracaceae > RUG754. Next base: position 24,585 of record JAFPXY010000002.1, read on the forward strand.
CTCTCTATCACTTCGATGTGTACAGGCTTGCGGGGGATAATGACATCCTCTCCGGCCAGGATATCCAAGGCGAAGAGGGCAGAGAGATCCGCATGAGAGCCATTGATGAACTGTATAACATCGGTGCGGACGAGTATTTTGAGGGTGACGGGCTGACCGTCATCGAGTGGGCCGATTTAATTTATGAAGCTCTTCCTGAAGATACCAAATTCATATTTATCGAATATGGTGAGGAAGAGGATCAAAGGGTATACAAATGTACATTTTAGCGATTGAAACCACGGGGCCTTATGGCTCCGTGGCCTTGATAAACGAACAAAATCAAATATTGTCTCATAAGGTATCCAAAGAATCCATGAGCCATCTGAAGGACCTGATGCCCATGGTAAGCGAGATGCTTCAGGAAACGGGCATCAAGGGAAGTGACATTACTGCCATCGCCTGCGATGCGGGCCCGGGATCATTCACAGGAATCAGAATCGGAGTATCCACAGCCAGAGCCCTTTCTCAGGTTTGGAAGGTGCCTTGCATGAAGGTCTCATCCTTAAGCTCGGCGCTTTTCAAGGACATGCCTTATGAGATCTATCCGAAGGATGGAATAGTCTGCGTCATCCTGAACGCCAGGAGGAGGCAGGTCTATGGTTTTATCGACGGATATCTCAAAGAAGGTCCCTGGATGATCGATGATATCATCAGGATCGCCAAGGAAGAGATCAAGGATTCAAAGGAGATCATCTTCTTCGGAGACGGTGTGGATTCCTACGGACAGATCCTGAAGGATGCCTTCGAGGGAACGGAGGTCAGATATATTTTTGCGCCTGAGGAGCAGAGATATCAGGATGCCGTTGAGATCGCCAGAGTCGGCTTCGTCAAATATAGAGATGGTGAGCTCCTGGACTATGGCGAGCTCCTTCCTAACTACATGAGGGAGGCCGAGGCTGAGACGAAACTGAGGGCCGGGGAACTGCCCATTTCCAGACTTCCCAAGCAGGAGTAAGCCATGGAAGTTTTGATCAGAAGAGCTGAAGAGGGCGACGTAAACGAGATCGCGGAGCTTGAAGCTGTGTGCTTCAAAGGAGAAGATCCCTGGTCGGCCGGCGCCTTCTACAATGAAATAGTGGAAAACCACGATCAGACCTTGTACCTGGTGGCAGTCATAGATGGCCGGATAGTAGGGTACATGGGAGTTTGGAGGATTTTGGATGAAGGTCACATTACAAACGTGGCTGTGGATCCGGAATTCAGACGAAATCATATAGGAGAAGCCATCATCCAAGAGATGATCAGGCTCACCTCCGAAGGCGGCACACAGAGTTGGACCCTGGAAGTCAGGGTGGACAACGAGGCTGCCATTAAACTTTACGAAAAGATGGGCTTTAAAGCAGCAGGCATAAGGCCTAAATATTACGAATACGATGGAACGGATGCCCTTATCATGTGGAAGGGCAAAGAACTATGAAAGATAACAAATTTTTGACACTTGGAATAGAAACATCCTGCGATGAGACGGCCATCTCCGTGGTGGCTGATGGGAGAGAGGTCCTCTCGAACGTCATCTCCTCGCAGATAGATATATTCAAAAACTACGGCGGCGTAGTACCGGAGATCGCTTCTCGCCACCATCTGGAGAACATCAACGGAGTTCTGGAGACTTCCCTTAAGGAAGCCGGAGTTGCTCTTGATGATATCGACCTGGTGGGAGTCACCATGGGTCCCGGACTCATCGGCGCTCTTCTCATGGGCGTGTCCACGGCTAAGGCCATAGCTTTTGCTTCCGGAAAGCCCATAGTCGGAGTGCATCATCTTATCGGTCACGTCAGCGCCAATTTCATCCAGCATGCTGAGCTTGAGCCGCCCTTCATGGCGCTCATCACCTCCGGCGGTCACACGGAGATCGTTCAGGTGGATGATTACGATAAGCTGACGGTCTTGGGAGGCACCAGAGACGACGCTGTAGGCGAATGCTACGATAAGGTAGCAAGAGTCCTGGGTTTGGGATATCCCGGCGGTCCTAAGATCGACAGGATCGCAAAGGAAGGTAATTCCGAGGCCATTCACTTCAAGAGAGTTTATCTCGAAAAGGACAGCCTGGACTTCAGCTTTTCAGGTCTTAAGACTGCGGTCCTTAACTACCTGAATTCTGAGAAGCAGGCGGGAAGAGAAGTGAACAGAGCCGACGTTGCCGCTTCCTTCCAGCAGGCAGTCATGGACGTCATCGTTAAGAAGGCCATGGACGCTTGCGAAACGAGAAAAGAAAAGAAACTGGTGCTGGCAGGCGGCGTTGCAGCAAACTCCAAATTGAGAGAGATGCTGGACAAAGAATGCGCGAAGCGCCACATCAAACTGTACTATCCGGCGCCGATTCTTTGCACTGATAACGGCGCCATGATAGCGTCAGCAGCATACTACAAATATACTAAAAATGGGGCGGACGGTCTTGACATGGACGCTTACCCCTATCTGGAATTCTGATAAATGATTATTCTTTCAGCCAACAAGTTAAAAAAGGCCTACGGTACCGATGTGGTCCTTGAGGACGCATCCTTTGCCATAAATGCCGGCGAAAAGATCGGCATCATAGGCAAGAACGGGGCAGGTAAAACAACTCTTCTGAACATGCTCGCCGGCGAGTGGGAGGCAACGGAAGGGGAGTTTTTTGTGTCTCAGGATGCGAAGATCGGCTACCTGAAGCAGAGGGACAATTTCTTCAGATCCGATACGGTCATCAAGGCCATAGACGGCATCTTCGAGGACATCCACAAGGTTGAAAGGGAGATCGAAGCTGTTACATCTAAGATCGATGAGCTGAGGCATAAGGGTCTGGAGCCTTCGGAGGACCTCATAAAGAGTTTTGACCGGCTCCACATGGAGTTCGAGAGACTTGGAGGATACACATACAAGTCGGAGATGACCGGCATCCTCACATCCATGGCTTTCAGCCAGGCGGATTATCAAAAGAAGATCAGCGAGCTTTCGGGCGGAGAGAGGACCAGACTTGCTCTGGCGGGTCTCCTTCTGGAGAAACCGGACATCCTTCTTCTGGACGAGCCCACCAACCATCTGGACATCGACACCTTGAGATGGCTTGAGCAGTATCTGGCGGCCTACAAGGGAACGGTCCTCATCGTTTCCCACGACAGATACTTCCTGGACAAGGTGGTAAACCGCATCTTTGAGGTAGAACACAAGAGACTTTATACATATAAAGGAAGCTATTCCCAGTATGCGGAGCAGAAGCGCATCAGGCGTGAGTCGGAGTTAAAAGCCTATAACAATCAGCAGCGTGAGATCCGCCGCCAGGAAGACATGATCCGCACCATGATGGAACATAACACCGAGCATCTGGTGAAACGCGCCCAGTCCAGGGTGAAGCGCCTGGCCATGCTGGACGTTCTGGAAAAGCCCGAGGGCGACGGCCCCAAGATGAAATTCCGCTTCAAGCAGGATTTCAAGTCCGGAAACGATGTTATCATCGCCGAGGATCTGGGCAAGACTCTCTACGATAAAGAGCCCTACAGGCATCTTTTCTCCCACGTGAACTTCGATATCAAACGCGGCGAAAAGATCTGCATCGTGGGACCTAACGGAGTGGGTAAGACCACCCTTTTAAGGATGCTTCTGGGAGAGCTTAAGCCCACGGAGGGCAGGTTCAAGCTGGGCACCAACGTAGCCTTCGGTTATTACGATCAGGGCCAGCAGCTCCTTCACGACGATCTGACTGTAATCGAGGAGCTGAGGGATGAATATCATAGATATACGGATACGGAACTCAGGTCCATCTTAGGAAGATTCCTCTTCAGGGGAGAGGACGTATTCCTTAACGTCGGATCCTTGTCCGGCGGCGAGAAGGCCAGGCTGACCTTGGTGAAGCTCATGATGAGCGGCGCCAACACTTTGATCCTGGACGAGCCTACCAACCATATGGATATCGAGTCCAAGGAGGTCTTCGAGGAAGCCCTGAAGGATTTCGAAGGTACGGCCATAATCGTATCCCACGATCGATATTTTTTGCAAAAGATCCCGACCAGGATGTTCGAACTGACGCCGGAGGGCATCAAGGAGTATCTGGGTAAGTACGATTACTATCTGGAGAAGAAAGCTCAGGAAGAGGAAGCCTTAGCCATGGGAAGCCGTGGTCAGGACAGCTTTGTTCAGACATCTTCCAAGGAGGAGAGAGCCAACAAGAAGGCTCAGGAGGCCGAGGAGAGAAGGCTCAGTCGCGAGATCGAGCGCCTCGAGATGGATATCGAGACCAAGGAGAACCGCGTAGCTGAGATCGAAGAGCTGATGCAGAAACCGGAGTATCTGACGGACTTCACCAAGCTCACCAAACTCAGTGAAGAGATGTCCAAACTCAAGGAAGACATAAACGAAAGTTATGAGAAATGGGAATCTTTGCAGGTAGAATAAATAATATGTGAATTTAATAGTTTTTCACAAAGTTTTTCTTGCATAATAGTATTAAGGTGAGTATAATAACCATTGTTAAACAAGCTTTAATAAGCTTAAATACAGGAGGATAAAATGGTTTTTGACAAAATTAAAGAGATCATAATGGAACAGCTTCAGGTTGAAGAATCTGAGATCACAATGGACACCAATCTTATGAAAGACTTAAGTGCAGATTCACTCGATGCAGTTGAGATCATCATGGCTATCGAAGACGAATATGGCATTGAGATCCCCGATGAAGAAGCTGAGAACATTCAGACAGTTCAGGACCTTGTAAGATTCGTAGAAGAGAATAAATAACAACAATAGGGTGACATAATGAAACAGACCAAACCAATCTCCAAGGCAGTTATAAAGAGGCTTCCCAGGTATAGACGTTATCTTGGAGAATTAAAGAAAAAGGGAGTCGAGAAAATATCATCTAAGGATTTATCTGAGCTTATCGGCTACACTGCCTCACAGATTCGTCAGGATTTGAATAATTTCGGTGGTTTCGGCCAGCAGGGCTATGGTTATAGCGTTGCAAATCTTTATGATGAGATCGGTAACATTCTTGGTCTTAATAAGACCTATGAGATCGTTGTGGTGGGCTTCGGCAGACTCGGTCAGGCCATGGCCAGTTACATCGACAAGAACGAGAAACAATTCCACATCGCCGGCATCTTCGACGTAAGCAACAAGATAAAGGACGTAGAGTTCAAGGACGCTTTCGTTTCAACTTGCGAAGATCTTAAGGAATTTGTACAGAAGAACAATATCGAGATCGCGGTGATCACTGTGCCTAGAGAAAAAGGACAGATCGTAGCAGATACTCTGGTAGACGCCGGTATCAAAGGAATCTGGAATTTCTCCTCAGTCGATCTGGAATTACCCGAAAGGATCTCTGTGGAAAATGTTCATATGTCAGACAGCTTACACGCGTTAGCTTACTATATGAAAGATAAATAAAAACAACCGGCCTTTTGGTCGGTTGTTTTTTGAGCAATCATTATTAGATTTTATCTTCTAATTATGCTTCTACAGGTGCTTCTACAGGGCAAGCTCCTGCGCAAGCTCCGCAGTCGATGCAGGTATCTGCGTCGATTACATAGATTCCGTCGCCCTCAGAGATAGCCTCTACAGGGCATTCAGCTGCACAAGCTCCGCATGAGATGCAAGCATCAGTAATCTTATAAGCCATTGTTTTCCTCCTACATACACATAAGATATCTTATAGACGTATTATAACAAATAACTTTTAAATAGTAAAGAGGGTTTTTTGACCATGGAAATATATACTTTGACGGGCCCATCCGGAACAGGCAAAAGCTACCGGGCTATGGACATATGCAAAGAATTAAATATCGAAGGTGTTATCGACGACGGGCTCTTTATCTACAAGGGCACGGTTATCGAAGGTGAGTCAGCCAAGCGCTCAGGCACCAAGATCGGAGCCATAAAGGCGGCCATCTTTAACGATGAAGCCAAAGCCAAAAAAGTGGCCAAGGCCATCAGATCCAAGAAGCCCAAGTCCATGCTGATTTTGGGCACTTCAGACCAGATGGCTGATCTCATCATAGAGAGGCTGGAACTCAACAGGACCATACGCGGACATCACAAGGTCAAAACGGTCCACAGGATATACATTGAAGATATCACAACAGAAGAAGAACGCCAGGAAGCCAGAAAGCAGCGCACGAGCTTCGGCAAGCACGTTATACCTGCGCCTGCCATGCAGCTCAAGCGTTCTTTTGCCGGATATTTCCTTGATACCTTAGGTCTGTTCAAGGGAAGAGCTCAGGCAACCAACGAAAGGACCGTAGTACGTCCCAGCTATAGCTATATCGGAGATTACATCCTTTCTGAAAACGTCATAATCGACATAGCGGAGATCGCCGCCGAGGAGAAACGCGTCATAAGCGATGTCATCATGGTGACCCAGGAGCCTTCTCCTGAGAACTACATCATCAATATAGCGGTGAAGATAAAGTCCAACTGCAGCCTGTGGGATGATGTAATGGACTATCAGAAGACTGTGAACGATATGGTGGAGGAGATGACGGCCTTTAACGTGTCCGAGGTAAATATTGAAGTAAGAGGCATAGAATATGATTGAAAAGCATATTTTTAATGGTATAAAAAATCTGGATCTTAAGGAGACCTTCGAGTGCGGCCAATGCTTCAGATGGAACATGGAAGAGGATGGAAGCTATACAGGCATCGCCATGAACAATCCCGCAAATATAAGGCTTGAGGGAGATGTTCTCACGGTGGAAGGCTTTGGCTCCAGAGAGTTCTGGGAGGAATATCTGGATCTCAAGTCAGATTATGGAAAGCTGCAGCAAGTTCTTTGCGAGGGAGAGTGTGAGATCCTGCCTCAGGCCATAAGCTGCGGCTCAGGCATCAGGATCCTTCGTCAGGATCTCTGGGAGACCGTGGTGGATTTCATCATTTCCCAGAACAACAACATCCCCAGGATCAAGGGCTGCATCGAAAGACTGTCAGAGCTCCATGGAGAAGCCGTGGGCGAATTTCGCGGCAAGACCTGGTACGCTGTGCCGACACCGGAGAAGCTGGCTTCCTTAGAAGTGTCTGACCTGGCTCCGGTTCGCCTGGGATACAGAGATAAATATCTCATAGAGACCGCGAACAAGTGGCTTGAAATGAGCCCGGAAGACCACTGTAATGTGGGTTGCTTCCAGGGAGTAGGGCCCAAGGTGGAAGCCTGCATCAGGCTCTTTGGAATGCATGATCTGGAGTCTTTCCCCATCGACGTCTGGGTCAAGAGACTCATGCACAGGTTCTACGGTTTTGACGAGAAGGATAAGGCAGGCATGGATCGTTTTGCGAAGGAGCATTTCGGCCAATATGCAGGCCTTGCGCAGCAATATCTTTTCTACTATATTCGTTGCCTGGATATGGAATGATTTTTCACATAAAAATCACACGAAATTGTATTGACAATAAGGGCAGTTTGGGTATAATAGAATATGTTAGCACTCAGAATAACAGAGTGCTAAACACATAAAGAGTAAAAAATGAAAGCAAGGCTTTCAATGATCTATAAGGAGGAATTAAAATGATCAGACCATTAGGTGCAAGAGTAGTCATCAAGAAGATCGAAGCAGAAGAAAAGACTCAGGGCGGACTGATCCTTACATCACAGTCCAAGGAAGCTCCTCAGTATGCTGAGGTCATTGCTGTAGGTCCCGGAACAGAAGAAGAACCCATGGAAGTCAAGGTTGGCGACAAGGTAGTTTTCTCAAAATACGGCGGAACCGACATCAAGCATGAAGGCGAAGAATACACGATCATGAGACAGAGCGACATCCTCGCTGTTATAGAATAATTTATCGGAGGCAATTTAAAATGGCAAAAGACATTATTTACGGAGAAGAAGAACGCAGACTTTTACAGGCTGGCGTAGATAAACTGGCAAACGCAGTTAAGATCACCTTAGGACCTAAGGGCAGAAACGTGCTCATCGCTAAGCAGTTCGGCACACCCCTTGTAACCAACGACGGTGTTACCATCGCCAAGGAGATCGAACTTGAAGACGCTACAGAGAACATGGGCGCACAGGTAGTTAAGGAAGTTGCTTCCAAGACTAACGACGTAGCAGGTGACGGAACCACCACAGCTACACTTCTCGCTCAGATCATCGTAAGAGAAGGCTTCAAGAACGTAGCTGCAGGAGCTAACCCCATGGAACTCAAGAAGGGCGTACAGGGCGCTGTAGCAGTAGCCGTTGACGAGATCGCTAAGATCGCTAAGCCCGTTGAATCCAAGGACGCCATCGCTCAGGTAGGCGGCATCTCCGCCGGAGATAACGAGATCGGCAGCCTCATCGCTGACGCTATGGAGAAAGTAGGCAAGGACGGAGTCATCACAGTAGAAGAATCCAAGTCCCTTGGAACCACCCTGGACATCGTTGAAGGTATGCAGTTCGACAGAGGATACTTAAGCGCATACATGGTTTCCGATACAGAAAAGATGGAAGCTGTTATGGAGAACCCTTACATCCTCATCACCGATAAGAAGATCTCCAACATCCAGGACATCGTTAAACTCCTTGAGCAGGTAATGCAGCAGGGAAGAAAGCTCCTTATCATCGCAGAAGATGTTGAAGGCGAAGCTCTGGCAACCCTCGTAGTTAACAAGCTGAGAGGCGTTATCGACGTAGTAGCAGTTAAGGCTCCCGGATACGGCGAGAGAAGAAAAGCTATGCTCGAAGATATCGCAGTTCTCACAGGCGGTACATATTTAAGCTCAGACCTTGGCTATGAACTGAAGGAAGCTACTATCGACATGCTCGGTCAGGCAGCTACCGTTAAGGTTGACAAGGACAACACCACCATCGTAAGCGGAGCCGGCGACAAGGAAGAGATCGCAAACCGTGTAGCAGCTCTCAAGTCTCAGGCAGAAGCTACAGAATCCGAGTTCGACCACGAGAAACTCATGGAAAGACTTGCCAAGCTGGCAGGCGGCGTAGCAGTCATCAAAGTCGGCGCAGCTACAGAGACCGAACTTAAGGAAAGAAAACTCAGAATCGAAGACGCTCTTAACGCTACCAAGGCAGCTGTTGAAGAGGGTATCGTACCCGGCGGCGGAGTTGCTCTCGTAAACGTAATTCCTAAGGTTTCCGAATACGTACAGACTCTCACAGGCGACGTTAAGACAGGCGCAGCTATCATCGAGAGAGCTCTTGAAGAGCCCGTAAGACAGATCGCTGAGAACGCTGGTCTTGAAGGATCCGTAGTAGTTGCAGAAGTTAAGAAGTCAGCTAAGGGTGTTGGCCTGAACGCTGCTACAGAAGAGTATGTTGACATGATGGCAGCAGGTATTGTTGACCCTGCTAAGGTTACCAGATCAGCTCTTCAGAACGCTGCATCTGCATCCGCAATGCTCCTTACAACTGAAGCAGGCATCGTAGATATCAAAGAAGATATGCCCCCTGTAATGATGGGCGGCGGTGCCGGCGGCATGGGCGGCATGGGCGGAATGATGTAATTCCAAACGCTTGCAATATTTTAAATATGATGAAATAATACGGTCTATATGGACCGTATTGTTTTATTTGGAAGGCAGGAAATTTCTGCCTTCTTTTTTTGCCCTCTTGATTTTTGCCAAAACGGCTGTTGAACAGCTGGCTGCCATAATAGAACAGGCCACCGAAGGCTCCGGCGCTGCCATAGATGCTCTGGGCACTTTATCCGAAACAATCGAGTCCTTGGCAGGTGGAGCTTCAGCTCTGTATGACGGAGTATCAGCTTATACAGATGGAGTATCGAAGATAAAAGATGGTGCAGATCAGCTTGAGGTGGGTTCATCCGGCTTAGCAACCGGAATGGACAAATTTACAGAAGGACTGGATGATCTGACAGACGGAGCGGGAACGTTGGCTTCGTCCGGAACCAAGCTTACCCAGGGTTATGATTCTTTGGGATCCGGCATTGGAAGTCTGAAGAAGGGGGTAGACAAGTTGAACGAAGATCTTTTCCAGAAAATAGGTTCATTATCAACAGGAGCTATTCCAGAGACTATAAATCGATTGAAGGCGATGCGGTTGGCAGATCGGGGATTCACTGCATGGGACACTTATGACGGGGAGGAAGGAAGCATAGTGTTCATTTTAGAAACCGAATGATCTCACAACCATGAAAGACGTGTGAAACACTATAAAGTGATTCGCACGTCTTTTTAATAAAAAGATACTTGACATTCTGATATCAAAATGATATCATCATGATGTAAAGATGATAAACCTTTGATAAATAAAGGAGGAAATAAAAATGGAAGAAAGAATCATTAGCGGTAAGAAAAACGGAATGCTGGTGCTGATACTTACTATTTTGCTGCTTCTGGCAGGCGTAGCTTTTATCATAGTCGGGATCATCGCGGCTCCGATATTGATAGCTCTAGGCATACTGATTCTGGCTATAGGTTGGATACCTTTCTGCGGTCTTAAAGTCATCAAGCCTCAGGAAGCTCTGGTGCTGACACTTTTTGGTAAATATTACGGAACGCTTAAGGGTGACGGCTTCTACTTCGTCAATCCTTTCTGCACCGGCGTGAACCCGGCTGCTACTACCAAGCTGAACCAGTCCGGAGACGTGGACGGAGGCAAGAAGGGCGTATTCAGCCTTAGTCTGACCGGAACGGACGGTACGCAGACAGTAGAGCTTCCTTCGAAGAAGATCTCCATGAAGATCATGACTCTCTCAAACAGCAGACAGAAGATCAACGACTGTCTGGGTAATCCGGTGGAGATCGGCATAGCTGTTACCTGGAGAGTCATAGATACCTACAAGGCAGTCTTTGATGTTGACAACTATAAAGAATACCTGAGCCTTCAGTGTGATGCTGCATTGAGAAACATCGTCAGACTCTATCCTTATGACGTTGCTCAGAACGTAGATACCACAGGCGATGGGAAGGCTGATGAAGGAAGCCTGAGAGGGTCTTCCGAACTGGTAGCCAAGAGGATCAAAGAGGAGATCCAGTCCAAGGTCGACGAGGCAGGCCTGGAAATCCTGGAAGCAAGGATCACTTATCTGGCATATGCTCCTGAGATCGCAGCTGTAATGCTTCAGAGACAGCAGGCATCCGCCATCGTAGACGCCAGAGCGATGATCGTTGACGGCGCTGTAGGCATGGTCAAGATGGCCCTTGACAAACTGGGCGACGATGGTATAGTTGAGCTGGACGAAGAGAGAAAAGCTGCAATGGTATCCAATCTGCTGGTAGTACTTTGCGGCAACCACGACGCACAGCCGGTAGTCAACTCCGGTTCACTCTACTAAGTTAGGATGTGTGAATAATGGCAGTAAAGAAACAAGTGCCCCTGCGTATATCTGAACAGCTCTTCAAGGACCTTTCGAGATGGGCAGAAGACGATTTCAGATCCATCAACGGGCAGATAGAGTACCTGCTGACGGAATGCGTCAAGCAGCATAAGAAGAGCGGGGCATACGTTGGCAAAGAAATCGATGCACCGCCTGACTTCGACGTCGAAGATTTTGAAAAATGAAAGAATTTCTCTGGAAACATTTTGTAAAAGATTATGAAAACTACACAGATCCTGAGGTAAGGGGAAGGTATACCAGACTGACCGGAACCATGGGAATAACCGTGAATACAGTCCTTTGTATCATTAAGATCATTTTGGGTGTGATCATCCACTCCATCGCGGTCATCGCTGACGGTGCTCACGACATGGCTGATTCACTGGCCGCCTTCATAACTTTGATCGGAGCCAAGATATCCAGGAAACCGGCAGATGAGGATCATCCATACGGCCACGCCAGGGCAGAGTACATCGCCAGCCTTACGGTGTCGGTCATCATACTGTTCGTGGGCTATGAGCTCATGAAGAATTCCGTGGAGAAGTGTCTGCATCCTACGGAGACGACCTTCTCTTGGCTCATGGTGGGCTTCATGGTCTTTGCCATCCTTTTAAAAGGTGCAAGCGCACTATTCACCATAGCCACGGGCAAGCACATCAATTCCTTGCCGGTAATTGCGGCAGGTACTGATAACAGAAACGATGTCATCGCCAGTATCATCATCGTATGTGGAATGCTTATCCACCACTTCACGGGAGTGGAGCTTGATGGCTATCTGGGATGCATGTTCTCACTCTTCATCATCTATTCGGGCATAATGATCATAAAGGAGACTGTAGATCAGATCCTGGGAGCCAGACCGGATCCGGAAGTGGTGAAGGAGATGGAAGACATAATCAAGGCTCATGCGGTCATTCTGGACATCCACGATATGGTTATCTATAGCTATGGCCCCGGTAAGAACTTCGCATCCTTCCACGCTGAAGTGGATGCGGAACGCGACATCATGGAGATCCACGATGCCATAGACCACATTGAGAGGGAGCTCAAGGATAGGCTTAATATCACCGTCACCTGCCATATGGATCCGGTATACGTGAACGATCCTGTCAGAAACGAGCTTGACGATAAGATCAGGGATATCCTTAATGATTATGAAGCTGTAATAGGCTTCCACGATCTGAGGATACTCCATGACAAGGGAATAACCAGAGTAAGCCTTGATATAGAGGTGGCTCCGGGTAAAGCTTATCCCGGAGAAGAGATCGCCGGAAGGCTTAGAGACGTTATAAAGAGCGTAGATAAAGACCTGGAACTCGACGTAGACTTCGATCAGGGATATACGGTATTATAAAAAAGACGAGGATCATTCCTCGTCTTCTTTATTTTCGAGGGCTTGATTTTTTGCGGTCATTGTGTTATGATTCTCCTTGCATGTCAGCCGTCTTCGGCAGGCATAGTAAAGGTGTCTCTTGAAAACCACCTATAAAAAACAAGGAGAAATTAATAATGAAAAAATTACAAAAAGAGTTCCGCGATCTTATGCAGACCGTTCCTCCCATCATGGCAGCACTTTTCATACTTTCTGTAGTAGGGATGAACCTCCTGGCCAATAAAAGCATCAACACAGGAGTAGAATGGCTGGCACTGGACTGCGGTATTTTGCTTTCATGGCTGACTTTCCTTTCCATGGATGTCATGACCCAGTGCTACGGACCTAAGGCGGCCACGGGCATGTCTATAGTGGCGATCCTGGTAAACCTCATGATGGCTCTGATATTCTACATCGCAAGCGTCATCCCGGGAGTCTGGTCTGAGAGCTTCGTAGATGGCAGCGAGGGTGTCATCAATACCGCCCTGGATAATACTTTCAGCGGCACTTGGTTCATACTGTTGGGAAGCTCCATCGCTTTCCTGGTATCATCTCTTGTGAATAATTTTCTTAACTATAATATAGGACAGAAGTTGGCTAACAAGAGCTTCGGTGATTTCGCCTTGAGATCCTACGTGTCCACCTTTATCGGACAGTTTACGGATAATCTGGTATTCGCCCTTCTGGTGAGCAAAGTATTCTTCGGCTGGACCATGATCCAGTGTTTGACCTGTGCCATCACAGGCGCAGTGCTTGAACTGCTCTTTGAAGTATTTTTCTCACCTGTAGGATATCGCATCGCCAAGGGCATCACCAAAGAACGCAAAACTTTAGGTATGATAAGCGGTCAGGAGGCTTGATCATGAGAATCGTTATAACGGGCACCGCTTCCGGAATAGGGGAAGCCATTGCCGCAAAATTTCTTAAAGAAGGGCATGAAGTATATGGTTTTGATATTTTAGAGAGCCGTATAGATCACCCCAGGTACAGACACTTCATACACGATCTTAAGGAAAGTGAATTCCCGGAAATCCCGGAACCTGAGGTTCTGATCAACAATGCCGGGACCTTTAAAGAAGCTGATGCTATCGACGTTAATCTGAAGGGTACTATTAGATTCACAGAACACTTCATGGGAAGCACAGCCCTTAAGTCCGTGCTTTTTATCGCCTCTGCCTCCGCCAGGAATGGCGCGGAATTCCCGTACTATGTGGCAAGCAAGGCAGGTCTCGTGGGCTACATGAAAAAACTGGCCCTGGACCTTTCAAAACGTGGCGTGACCGTTAACAGCATCTCGCCGGGAGGCGTCATTACAGCTTCAAATATACACATACTTCAAAGCGAGAAGCTTTACGACGCGGTTAAAGCCGAGACTCTTCTCGGCAAGTGGGCAGAGCCTGAGGAGATTGCAGAGCTGGCCTACTACATGACTATCATAAACCGCTCCATGACAGGAGAGGATCTTCTGGTGGACAATGGAGAGATGCTCAAATCTAATTTTATTTGGTAGAACAAGACAATGAAGAAATTTCTGACTATAATTCTTTGCATTACGATAATATTTACTTTCACCACAGGTTGTGGTCAGGATCCTGCTCCGGAAGATGTGCCTGAAGACACTCAGACTGAAGTCGCCGAGGATGATACACAGGAAGCCGTAGAGCCTGAAACTCCGGAGGAACCCCTGGAACCGGAAGTTAAGGAGTACAAGCACACCTTCGATCCAAAGGCTCTCTCAGACTACTGGAAGGAGATCTTCGGCAAGAAGAAGGTCAAGGCCTGGTACAGGCTGGTGGATGCTGTAATGGCAGGTAAGGATACCTTCAAGTGCCCGGATCAGGAGACCTTAGACTGGATCGTAGGCCAGTTCCCCGAGAAGTGTTTCCCTGTGCTGGTAGACCTCATCGAAGGCGTTGGTGAATGCGAGAACGGCGTAGCGCACATCTACTTTAAGACTTCGAGGAAGCAATTCAAAAAGAAGATGAAGAAGTTCATAAACCAGGTGGAGGGCATCCTTAATGAAACCATGAGGGAGGATTACACTGACCTGGAAAAGGCTTTGTCTCTTTATAGATATTTTTGCGCCAACTATGAATACGATTACGAAACCTATTATAATATGTATGATGAGTATCAGGCTCAGGTCAGATGCTATCGCCTTTTTGAGGAGGGAATAGGTATCTGTCAGGAGTTAGCCACGGCCTACTCATTCCTTCTCACACAAGTCGGCGTGGACGCCACCATTATGATGGGCGGGGAGCATACCTGGTCTTATGTGAGGATCAACGGCAAGAATTATCACATCGATCCTACCTTTGCCCTTGGTTATGGAGGCAATGTCTTTCTTGATTATTTCATGATGAATGATGAACAGCGCTTCACCACTTATCCTGAATGTGAGGGAGTTGAACTTACTTTCGCTTCCGTCTATACCAAGGAACATGATTGCCCTGAGTATCCGGCGGATGACGACACCTTCAAAGACCTTTGGGGTTGTTTGCTTGAAGATTTTGATCATGAAAAACACGTGATCCGCTGTTTCGTAAGCGGGGAAGACGGCGAATTGGAGCCCAAGGAATTCAACTATGAAGGATTTTAATATGCATTAAAAAACCGTCGAGCATTTGCCCGACGGTTTTCTGGTCTTATTCAATGCTATTAGGTTTTCTTTTACGGGCACAAAGGATTATGGCTGCGGAGATGATGACAAATTCCAGGGTCGATATGATACCGCCTTCAAGGCCGAAGGAGAAATCATAGAATATGCTGTCTGAAGCTGCCTCCAGATGGAGGAAGGATCTTTCGGATACAAGTCCTGAGTTTGGCAGTCCCAGAAGGAAGTTCTGAGTGTAGTTCCACGCTGTATGAGCCATCATTATGAACCACAGACTGTCAAAATAGTAGAGCACAAGGCTGCAGGCTACGCTCCAGACCAAAAGATCGATGATGGGAAGCGGTCCGATACCGTTATTGCCCATGTGAAGTAAGGCGAAGACGATGCTGTTCCACACTATGGCCTGGATCAGACCGAATTTGCGGTCTATGGCCTGGAAGATGTAACCCCTCAGGATGAGCTCTTCGCATGAAGACTGTATGGCGACCAGGATCAGCGCGACAGCCATATATAATATATCGAAGCGGCCTATGGAGAACTTAAGATCGCCGTGGAGAGCTGCTATCAAGGCGCATAGACCGTTTAAGGCCATGCCTGCCAGGAAACCCAGGGCAAGCTGCTTGAGCGTATTACCCTTGAGACCTCTGTGATTAGCAGGAAGTATGGTGTTGAAAAGCTCGCGATCGTAGCTATAGAGATACAGTATCATCAGGCCGAAACTGCCGATGAATACGAGATAGTTTTCCAGAAGGAATCTCCAGCCCGGATCATCCACATAACGGCAAAGGTATAAAGTCGGGATGCCGGCAATGAGATCTCCCAGTAAGGATATGGCCAGCGCGATCAGGATTATACTCCAGATATGTTTGCCGGGCGGGCCATTACGAGGCTTCCTGTTTTGGAGAAATTCCTTCATCCCGTTCTGTTTTATATCGAAATAATTCATAATATTGATCTCCCTTTAAAGATAAATAGAATATATCAAAAAATGCACTGATTTTCAAGTTTCGGTTATTCGCAAAAAATCCGCAAAAAATGCAACAATACAGTTAATACAGTTGTATAATAGATAAAGGAGACAGGGAGGTACTATTATGAAACGTATTATAGTGATAGCATTGATCATAATGATGGTCGCAGCTTTAGCAGCCTGCGGAGGTGAAAATATGGGATCCGGAAATGGAGAAGGCACAGAAGTAATAGCACAGAGCTCAACAGAAGACCAGCAGGGACAGACTGAAGTGCCCGAAGGAACAGATCAGAAGGCGACAGACTTCGTAGTAAGACTTCTCAAAGCCAGCAACGATTCGGGTAAAAACACGCTTATCTCACCGCTTTCCGTTATGTCAGCTCTTACCATGACTGCAAACGGTGCAGGTGGAGAGACACTGAAGCAGATGGAGGAAGCTCTTGGCATGCCTCTTGAGGAGTTGAATGCCTATCTAACAGCCTACATGAATAGCTTGTCCGACAGCGATAAATATAAAATGGACCTCGCCAACTCCATCTGGTTCACTTCAAAGGATAGTTTCACTGTCAATGAGGACTTCATTAAGGAGAATGTAGCAAAATTCGGCGCGGACATATACAAAGCCCCCTTTGATGACAGCACCCTTAAGGATATCAATAAATGGGTGAAGGAAAAGACCGACGGCATGATCCCTAAGATCCTGGATCAGATCTCCGAGGATGCTGTAATGTATCTCATAAACGCTCTTGCTTTTGAAGCGGAGTGGGTAGATCCGTACTTTGATTTTCAGGTTCAGAAGGAAGACTTCACTGCAGAAGATGGTTCGAAGGAAAAGGTAGAACTCATGCACAGTACCGAAGGAACTTATCTGGAGTCCGAAGACGCCACAGGCCTGGTCAAATATTACAAGGGAGGAAAATATGCTTTTGCGGCATTGCTTCCTAATGAAGGCGTTAGCGTTGACGAACTTATCGCAAACCTTGACGGAAACAAGCTCCACGAAATCCTTGCCAATCGTAAGGATACAGAGGTGATCGCAGCAATACCAAAATTTGAGACCGATTTCGATATCGAAATGTCCGATGTATTAAAGGGCATGGGCATGATCGATGCCTTCGATGCCGATAAGGCTGATTTCACGGCCATGGGAACGTCGGAAATCAATAACATCTTTATCAGCCGTGTCATACACAAGACCTTCATCTCGGTTGCGGAGCAGGGAACCAAAGCGGGCGCTGCTACTCTGGTAGAGATGACAGAAGGATGCGCTCTTCCTGAAGAGGAACCCAAGGAAGTCATACTCAACAGACCCTTCGTGTACATGCTCGTTGACTGTGAGAGCTGGACTCCTTTCTTCATCGGAACGCTGATGCGCGTGAATTAAAAACATATATTAATTGTGGCCTTGAATGTAAAACCATTCAAGGCTGTTTTTTTGCGCTGGCTGTGATATAATGCAGATATAGGAGGATGCTAACATGTTTACTTACCTGAGAAAAGCACACTATCACGAGACCGATCAGATGGGTTTCATCCACCATTCCAATTACGTGAAGTGGATGGAGGAGGCCAGAGTCGCCTTCATGGATGAGATCGGACTGAGTTATCGGAGCCTTGAAGAGGGCGGCATAGTATCGCCAGTGACAAGTATCAGCGTCGACTACAAAAGGCCGGTTCTTTTTGATGACGAACTTGAGATCTCGGTCAGCGTCAATAAGTACTCCGGCGTTAAATTGGAGATTGGCTACGCCATGTACAACAAGACAAAGGATGAGCTGGCAGCGGAGGCTGTATCCCATCATTGCTTCATGAAGGACGGCAGAGTCGTCTCTCTTAAGCGAGCCAATCCGGAGCTGGATGTCAAAATTAAAAATCAAATGGAAGATGAAGCCTATGGATAATAAATATGGGAAAAATATTTTTGTGACGGGAGCTTCCTCCGGAATAGGCAAGGCTTGTGCTTTGAAATTCGCAAAGAATGGCTGCCAGGTGGTTGGCGTGTCGCGCACCATAGATGAAGCTACTGAAACCTTCCCGGGCGGGGGTACGTTTGCCCGAAAGCGCCTGGATATAACTAACGAAGCAGCCGCAAAAGATTTTATCGAGAGCCTCCCTGACATAGATATCGCCATCTTATGCGCAGGAATGGGCGTGGCCGGCCCCGCCGAAAGCACTCCCATGGAGCTCACGAGGCGCCAGATGGAAGTGAACTACTTCGGCACCCTGAACGTGGCGGGGCCTGTGCTCAAACGCATGCGTGAGAAAGGGAGGGGCCTTCTCATCATAATCGGTTCCATTGCGGGCCGCGTGCCCATCCCCATGCAGAGCCAGTATTCCTCCAGCAAATATGCTTTGGAAGCCTACGTTGATGCGGTCAGAATGGAGATGAAGCGCTTTGGAGTGAAAGCGACCATCATCGAGCCCGGGGACACGAAGACAGGCTTCACGGACGCCAGAGTGACCGATGAATCAGAGGGCGGAACGGAAGCCTACGGTTCCGTTGTCAGAAAGAGCGTGGCCAAGATGGCCCTTGACGAACAGAAGGGCAGAGGCCCCGAGAGCGTGGCTAAGGTAGCATGGAAGCTTGCCTGCAAGTCCGACCCACCTGCCAGAGTGCCCGTGGGCTTCGAATACAAGGCACTCATGCAGCTGCTTCGCATCATGCCTGACAGGGCTAAGGAAGCGATACTCAGCAAGATGTATCTGCCGAAATAGTACCAGTTTATCGATGAGCCCATATTTTTATTAGATTGAAATTTTAATTTCTGCTGGGAGCCTTTAAAACAGAAGTTAGTCCTGCAAAGGAGTAAGTGTTAGAATAGAGGTGTATCCTCCTGGGAAAAGAGGAGAATATGCCGGAAAGAAAGAAAGGAAAACATCTG
>JAFPXY010000022.1 GCA_017394515.1 Bacillota bacterium
TATATATGGCATTGTGGTTTATGCGTTTAGGCCTGCCTCGTCAGATAATAAACCACAAGCGCAAAATATGCCATTTGAGGTTTACCCTAAATTTTATGCTTTGAGTGTATAATAAACCACATTCCTGCAATTCAGGCTGTTAGGTTTACTAGTATGGCTAAATCCATCGCATTGTGAAATAATACACAAAGCAAGAGTAAGCCACAACTTGTGAAAACCATGCATTGAGGTTTACCTCGCGTCAAGTAAGCCATATAGCGATAAACCACAACCCATAAAAACCATGCATTGAGGTTTACCTCGCACCAAGTAAGCCAAATAGCAGTAAACCACAAATGCTTTAATCAGAAGATTAGGTTTACACACCATTTACAACACTTTATTATCTTAACTAAAAAAGGGCCATCTCATTTTGAGATGCCCCTTTTTATTTTTACATCCACGGGCTCCAGAATCTCGATCCGCGGCTTACGTTGGACCAGATAGCCAAGCCCAGAAGGATTGCGCAAAATATTATACTCAGCACATCACGCCTGGTAAAAGGTCTCGCCATGTACCAGGTTCTTTTTTTGTTCTTTCCAAAGCCTCGGAGTTCCATGGCGTTGGAAATGGTCTCGATCTTATCCATACTCATAATGATCAGTGGTATCAGTATGGTGGAAGCGGACTTAAGGCGCTTCACCAGGGAGACCTTAGAGCTCATCTCTACTCCCCTTGCCTGCTGAGCCTTGGATATATCGTTGTACTCCTGCTGGATGTCAGGAATATACCTGAGAGCCAGAGATACGGAGTAAGCTATGGAATACTTTATGCCTATCTTATTAAGTGAGGCTGCGAACTCACTGGGCTGAGTGGTGCAGACGAAGAGCAGGATGATCGGTATGGAACTCAAATACTTCAAGATAAGATTCAAGTGATACCAGAGTTGCTCAGCCGTCAGGTATTTGCCTCCCCAGAGAGGAAGGAGCTGATGGCAGGTGCCGTAAAGGCCGACGCCGTGTTCCGGGCTGAAGAGGAATACCAGTATATTATTCAGCACCATGAATACCAAGGTAAATCCGATCATGAACTTGACGTCCTTCAACCTTATCTTTGAAACGCCGAAGAGTATGAAGGCCAGGATCGGAAGTCCCGCTAAGATCCTGGTATCATAGGTCATCATGGTTGCGAAGGTCCAGAGAAGCAGGCATATGAGCTTAGTTGCTCCCGTCAATTCGTGGATGGGCGACTTTCTCGAAATGTAGTTAAAGAGGTTCTGCATTACGCTCCGACCTCCTTTCGTGATCGATGAAGTGGCTTACAAAGGCTCTTCCATCGCTGATGCCGCAAAGCTTCGCCAATCCATAAAGGGACGTCTCCTTAAGGCTTGCGCGCTTGATAATGTCATCGTCTGTAAGGATGTTTGCCGCAGTATCGCAGGCTATGATCCTACCATCGGAGAAGACCACGGATCTCTCAGCATATTCCAGCATGAGATGCATGTCATGGGTTATGAGAACTACCGTTGTTCCTCTGGCATTCAGTTCCTTGAGGAATTCCATGATCTCCGTATAATGCTTGTAATCCTGACCTGCTGTAGGTTCATCCAGGATCATGATCTCAGGGTTCATGGACATGATGGCAGCTATTGTAACACGCTTTTTCTGGCCGTAGCTCAAAGCGCTTATGGGCCAATTCCTGAAGGGCCAGAGTCCGCAGATCTTAAGAGTATCATTGACTCTTTCTGCGATCTCTTCCTCGGTCATGACTCCCCTGTTTCTGAGTCCCATGGCCACCTCGTCAAAGATCATGGTCTTGGAGATCATCTGATTGGGATTCTGCATGATATAGCCGATGTGGTCTGCCCTCTCCTTTATGGAAAGCTCCGAAAGGTCGGTCTCATTCATGATCATGGTGCCGGTGTCAGGCTTTTCAAAGCCGCAAACCACCTTTGAGAAGGTGGATTTACCTGCGCCGTTACGACCTACCACCGCCATCATTTCACCCTTGTACAGCTCAAAATCCACGTCTATGAGGGCATGATGATCTTCAGCCTGTGATCTGTCGCTCCTATAGGTGAAGTTCAGATCTTTTACATCCAAAATGACTTGGCGATTTTTTGCGGGTTCCTCATCTGAAGCCGCACTAAACCACTCCCTGACCTTTGCCTTCTCGTCTTCTGAGAGAGCGATGGTGTCCAGAGAGGCTGCCTTCATTTCAGGCTTAATTTCAATTCCGGCATATTTTAGAGCAGTCACATAGAGAGGTTCGCGGACGCCCGCATTCTTAAGAGCCTCAGTGGCCAGCAGCTCGTCCGGAGTCGTATCAGCGGTGATATGACCCTTCTCCATGAGGATCACCCTGTCTACAGGCCTCCAGAGCACGTCTTCCACCCTGTGTTCCACGATGATGACCGTGACGCCTGTCTTCTTGTGGATCTCATCTATGAGCTCTATGGCTTTTTTGCCGGTCTCAGGATCCAGGTTTGCCAAAGGTTCGTCGAAGAGCAGCACATCTACGTCGTCGATCATGACTCCGCCGAGGGATACTCTCTGCTTCTGCCCTCCGGAAAGTTCCTGAGGAGAGTGCAGAAGATGTGAGCTTATATTGACCACATCTGCGATCTCAGCTACCCTTTCGTGGAGTTCAGGCTCTCCTATAGCGTCGTTCTCCAGAACGAAAGCCAGGTCTTCAGCAACGGTAAGTCCGATGAACTGGGAGTCCTGATCCTGGAGAACAGTTCCCACTTTCTTAGACAGCTCAAAGATAGACATATCCCATGTCTCCTTGCCGTCCACCGTGAGGCTTCCCTCCTTTTCGCCTTCAAGGGCGAAGGGGATCAGTCCGTTCAGGCAGTGTATCATAGTCGATTTACCGCAGCCTGAAGGTCCCGCGATCAAGATCTTCTCTCCCGGATTTATTTTGAGATTAATATCGCGCAGGGTATAGTCCACCTGCGCGTTATATTTGAATCCGAAATTCTTGAATTCTATCATTATTGCTCTTCCTTAAGGCTTCCCTTTTTAGGTCTTGCAGCTGCATAAGCAATGCAAAGAATGGTTCCTACGATAGCTGTTGTAACGATGTTTCCTGCTCCTGCAACGATTCCCTGAACGAAAACCTTGGAAGCGGGTTCTGCATAGATAATGATGTCCAGAGCCGGTGCTACGATTCCCCAGGAAATGATGTGAGCGATGAGCTGGCTTACGTTGAATCTTACGATCTGAGTGGTGCCGAACTCGCCATCGTTAAGCTTGTAGAGCTTCTTGGTGCAGCCCATTACGAATCCGAAGATAGCTGAAGCAAGTACCCAGCTCCACCATACTCCCCAGCCCCAGCTGAAGTCGATAAGAGTGTGGCCGATGAGACCGATAAGAAGACCTGCGATAGGTCCGAAAGCTGCAGCCATAAAGGCCAGAACACCGTACTGGATGTTGATCGTTACGTTAGGAATAGGACAAGGAATTGCGATAAATCTGCCGCAGACGAAAAACAGAGCTGCTCCGATACCGACGGCTACGATTGTCCTGATAGCATAATTTTTCATGGAATAAGTCCTTTCTTTTCTGCCCCTTTTACATCAAAAAATTATACACCTTTTTTAATAATATTGTCAATGATAATACCTTAGATATACTTGACAGTCACGTCCGGTCTTGCGCTCATATACATGAGTTGGGCGTATTTTATGCGCAATTCTATCACGTCACCTGCCTTGTACCCTTTTTTGTTGTCGCCAAGGTCCACTATAGTGTGATCTGAAGACGCTCCCAGAACCTCTATGTCCGGATCTTCGTTGGGTATGTCCAGAGGTTCACCGTAGTCCAGCCTGCCGATGCCGAGAAGAGCCCTCGTCCTTATTCCACGGTCCTCATAGCTTTGGCTGTGTCCAAAGGCATCCACCGCCAGTTTTCCAATGGGATGTGACGGTTTCTCCCTAACTTCCAGGACCTCCGCCCTCATACTCAGCACATCCTCATGCTGCCATTCCATGGGATAACCGTAGACATGTTTAAGCGTATAAGCACAGAGCGGCTCTCCGCCGACTCTCAGGTCGTTGATCATTTCAGGTATGTCTCCATCTATGACTCTCATGAGAGATGAAGTCCCACCGCCGGAGATCACATTTAA
Organism: Bacillota bacterium; assembly: GCA_017394515.1. GTDB lineage: Bacteria > Bacillota > Clostridia > Peptostreptococcales > Anaerovoracaceae > RUG754. The sequence goes on from JAFPXY010000022.1 coordinate 4,111, forward strand.
TCTGCGGCCAATGGCATTTTCGATCATCTCAGCCTTATCTATCAGATACTGCATATTTTCATGGGTGGGAAGGACGGAACCGTAGCAGCCCACGTTCATACCTACGCCTTCCAGATACAATCCTTCAAGCTCTTTCTCTACCATCATGGCGTCTCCTAGAAGTTCATCGTCATCCCAGTAACCCTCTCTGAGATCGCCTACCTCAACCATGAGTATCACCTTGTGTGTCTTACCCTGCCGAATTGCTTCATCATTTAGAGCCCTGAGCACACTTCCGTCGGAGTTAAGGCTGATGTCAGCATAACTGATGACATCGGGAATCTCCGACATCATGGGAATTCTGAGGAGTTCAAACTCTTCACCTATGCCCTGCTCCCTAAGCGACTTAAGCTGGTCGATCCTGGAAGAAGCCAATATTCGGCACCCTGCATCATAGTAGGCCCTGCAAAGTTCGGGCAAGCCGTTCGTGACCTTTATGACGCCGGTCATCCTGATGCCCTTTGATGCGCAGAGCTTTACGAGGTTTTCTATGTTTTCCCTGGCATGTTTGAGATTGATCACTAACTGAGGATATCTTTCCATTTTTTCCTCCAAAAAACTCTGACCCAGGTCTCATCCGGGTCAGCAAAAAACTATATTACGCTCTGAATCCTGCTTCCTTTAGGATGGCTTCCGCCTTAGTTCCGTTTATGTCTGAAACCAGGATAACCGGCCCAGTGCAGCCCATGCCGGTCTCGGCATAGATGTCCTTTGCCCAAAGAGCTTCCTTAGCGCTGTCGAGATCCATGACCTCAACTCCTAAGATTCCGTAGGGCACGGGTTCCTTGGGTGGGCACTTGACTTCACCGGACTCCTGCTTCTTGCCAGATGCTTTTATCTCATCGATGATCTTATCGAGGCCTGCATCTTTTGCAGCGCCGAATTCTTTTTCAGTCAATTTAAGCACGTCGTTTTCGATAAGTTCCGTGGCGTATTTCACAGCGTTGGCTATGACGGGAGCTCCTGATGCGCGGGACACGATCATGATGACCTTATCGTAGTCCTCGCCGATTCCGGGGCCATATCCATAGCCCAGGGATTCGTAATTTCCGCCTGTGGTATAGCTGGAGAAGATCTTCATCATCAGGTTTCCTGTAAGAGCGTCCATGACCATTACGTCAGCTGTACCGCTTAAGAGATCGTTTCCTCTCATGACAAAGCCGCCGTCAGCTCTTGCGGATTCGGTGAAATTGATCTTGTACCCGCCCTCGGAGAGCTTTCTAAGAGCGATCTCCGTCTGTCTGGCTCCGTCGATGTTGGCGATGCCCACCGTAGGCTCAGCTATGCCGCAGGCCTTGGCTGCTACGATGCCGTGAATGGTGTTCTTGACCATACTCACCACCCTGTCGGTATCGGAAGTGCCGGTGGTGTCTGCTATGAACATCTCTTTTCCCATGCCGGGAGTCACAACTCTTCCTACTGTCGAAACTCCTATGGGGAAAGGATAATGCATGGTGACAGCGCCCTGGATCTCGCCGGATCCAAGCATGCTCTCCATCTTCTCATGAGCATCCTCACCCTCGATGACTACAGCTCTGCATCCTGCCTTTTCAGCCAGGCGTGCGCCTTCATATATGTTTTCCATGCCGAGTTCAGTTCCTGATACGGCGATGCCAATCACTGGCTTCTTTCCGAAACTTCCGGATTCGATGGCATCGGCTATCTCCAGAAACTGTTCAGCTATGATTTTTTTGATCTGATCTGACATGTGCTCCCCCTTATTTAAGTAAGGACTCTGCAAAGTCTCTCATGGACTCAGCTATCATGGCTTTGATCTCAGCGGCGCTGACACCGCCTGCGGCCTTCTCTTCAGCCTTGCCGGGATTCTTTTCCACAAGGAAAGATACTCCATCGAAGAGGTTTGTCATTCTTCCCAGGAAGAGAGAGCCCTTGCCTATGATCATTCCGCGGGTAGCGCTGCCTTCAAGGATCATGTCTCTCAGAGGTCCCATGAAAGGAACTCCTGAAGGAATGTGTCCCTGGGTAGGTGCCCAGCCTACCAGACCGTGTTCCTTGACGAACGCAGGTATGTCGGTCCTTGCGATGTCGCCGCGCTTTACAGAAAGGGCTGCGATCATCTTGAAGTTGGCTTCGGGAACGTCTCCTGCTCCTGCGGGCTTAGTGATATCCGGGTTCTGAAGCTCAGGTGCAAACTTGTCCACGTCAGTGACCTTGAGGCCTGCGCGGTCAAGAGGATCCGTCACCAGGGAACCTATAACGTTCTGAGGTGCGGAACCTGTTCCTACCGTATGACGGCCAACGATATCATTTCTGATGATGGGATTCACCCCGTCATTTTCACTGATGAGAACGGAGAAACCTCCGATGCAGTCTTCCAGGATGGGAAGGCCTTTCTTAACGTGGTCCTTACCGTTCATTCCAAGCTTAGCTGTGCATCCTCCGGCTGTGACCAGCACATTCTTAAAGGTCCCTGCCTTGACGAGAGACGCTGCGTCCAGGATAGCGTGGGCGGGTCCTGCACAGAATCCTCTCACATCGGAACCTGTAGCCATGTTGAGTCCGGCCACTTCAGCAGCAGCCTTTGCAAAGTTACCGCCGCCCCTCTGGTTCATGTCTCCGCAAGCTTCCTCGCAGCAGTCGATGACGTAATCTATGCTGTCGGGATCTATGTCGCACTTGCTGAGAAGATTCAGGATGGACTGTACGGATGAAGCCTTGGTTACGATGTTTTCCAGCATGGTGTGTGCAGAAAGGTTAACGTCCACATCATGGGCGCGCTTGACGCAACCCACCAGTTCGAAGTTCTCGTAGAGACCTTCTGCATGCTCTTCGTTTACCAGTCTCTCCAGCTCAGCCTTTTCCCACTGATTCTTGTCCAGTACCGCAAGCTGCTCTTCCTTAAGCAGTCCCCAGGCATTAAGATCCGCCTTTACCTTAACCGCAAAATCCTTTTCAAGGAGCACCAGGTCAAAGACGTCGCAGATCTGCATGAGTCCGTAGAATTCCGACTGAGGCATTATCTCACCGTACTTACCGGATCTTACAGGGTTCTCGGATTTTTTGTCATAATATGGAAATGGAACAGCTCTGAGTTCATCATTAGTCACGTTTCCAATGTATGCCTGATTAGGTATGTATGCCAGACAGTCATCATAGCTTCTCAGATGTTCCGGCAGTTCTTTCAGATAGTCGGAATCCGGATTGACCACCATCTCAGTGGTCTGAGTGGTTCCGTTATGGATGACCATGTCAGGGGTATGCGCAAGCACATAGCTCGCGGCTTTGATTACGGAATAATCTGCCATCTGTCAGTCTCCCTATATCATTTCATAGTATTTTTTGATCATTTCTTCTACGGCTTCCTTGGTGGCGTCGTCCTTTACCAGCTCCTCCACCTTTTCACCGTCCTTGTAGATGGCGATGACGGGAAGTCCCAGGACCTTCTGGCCGATAGCTACACGTCTTGCCTTGGAAGTATTGAGAGCGGTGAATTTGATCTTATCACCGTATACTTCGCTGTATCCGTGTACGTAAGGCATGAGTGCGGCGCAGGGCACGCAGCCATCTCCGTAGAAATCCACAAGGGTGTAACCCTCTGACTGTAAAACTTCCGGTTCAAAAGTCGTCTTATCAAGTTCTAACATTTCAATTCCTCCAATATATTACAGCGCAAAACATCCGCGCCTGATTTACATTTCTTCGATATACTTTCCGGCCTCCACGGCGGCTATAGCACCGTCCGCGCAGGCTGTAACTACCTGTCTCAAGGATTTCTGTCTTATGTCACCTGCAGCAAACACCCCGGGTATGTTGGTGCGCATCTCAGGATCCGTAAGGATATATCCCTTTTCGTCCATTTCCACGTGGCCTCTGAAGACTTCCGTGTTGGGCTTGAAGCCGATAAATACAAAGATACCGAAGGTTCCGTCGTCTTCATCAGCCATGACTTCCGTGAGTTCTCCGGTCTTTACGTTCTTTACAACCATGGATTCCACTATGCCATCGCCCTTGATCTCCTCCACGACCGTATCCCACATGAAGTCCAGTTTGGGATTGGCGAAGGCCTTGTCCTGAATGGACTTGGCTGCTCTGAGCTCGTTTCTTCTGTGTATGATGGTGACCTTTCTGGCAAACTTGGTGAGATAGATGGCTTCCTCAACGGCAGCGTCTCCGCCTCCCACTACATACACCTCGAAGTCCTCAAAGAAGGCCGCGTCGCAGGTAGCGCAGTAGGATACGCCCTTGCCTGTGAGCTCTTTCTCTCCGGGACAGCCGATGTTCACGGGATTGGCTCCTGCAGCGATGATCACCGCTTTACAAGCATATTCTTCGTGGAGGCAGGTCAGCTTCTTCACGTCGCCTGAGAGATCCATATCCGTAACCGTGTCAAATACGTGATCCACGCCGAACTTCTCGGTCTGTTTGACCATTCTGTCGATGAGAGAAGGTCCGGTCTCGCCTTCAATGCAGCCGGGATAGTTTTCTATCTCATCAGTAATTACTATCTGGCCGCCGTTTTTTTGCTTTTCGATTATCAGTGTGTTGAGCCTGGCCCGTCCGGCGTATAAACCTGCTGCCAGTCCTGCAGGGCCTGCTCCGATTATGATAAGATCATAGTTTTTCATTCTTTTCTCCTGTTTTTGAAACCACGGGAAGACGCCGCCGGCGCCTTCCCAGTTCAAGCATCTTGTTAAAGCTGATCTCTGATGGCGTTCATCTCATTACAGATGTCATCCACGTCGAGAACCATTTCCATCATGCTTATTTGCTCATCATATACGTCAGGATCGATCTCTTCCTTGACCTCAGGTTCGCAAATGTGGTAAACTGCGAGTCCCAACGAGACTCCTGCCAAAGGACCTGCCCAAGTAGGGTCGCCCAGAGTAACCGTTTCGGCTGCAAGACCTGCAGCTTCACCTTCAGCGGCACCGAGGAGAACTACTACGTTCTCTGCTCCGTACTGTTCTGAAAACTCCAGTACCCTTCTCTGGTTCTCAAGGTCCATAGCTCCGGCGGCAGTTCAGACAAAGCACTCCGTCGAGGAGAACACCACTTCAGCGCCGGCTGAAACAGCGCACTCTGCGATGGCCTGGCCGGGGATTCCATCTCTATCGCCGATAATGATGGCTTTCTTGTCCCTTAATATTGCCATGAGTACATCTCCTTTCATTAGAATTTTGCAAAGGAGAGGCTGCGCCCAACTTTGCATTTTCACCCACGAGTTTTTATAAAGCAAAATATGTGCCACGGAACTTTTCATTCTTAAACCACAAAAAATGTCACATTTTTTGCATTATTCTATAGAATCTAAAGAAAATATTTGATTTTTTGAGGGATTCTCACCGAAATAACAATAAAAGCGACAGATTCCTGTCGCTTTTCTCGCAAATTTTCTGTCTGAAGAGCCCTCTCAACCGACTATTTTTCTTACATCATCCATGAATTCGGAAGTATCCTCTCCGTTTTTTCTGGCATCCAGGGCACTTCTCAGAGACTCAAAGGTCTTTTTATTTATGGGAAATACCTTGAGTATCAGAGTCCCCAGCACCATGAATACGGCGGGGATAAGGATAAAGGACACGTTCAGCATGGACGATACCGCTTCATTCTGCACGCTTAAGCCTGCGTCAAAGCCGGCTCCGTCCAGGATGAATCCGAAGATCTGGACCATGACTGCTGAAATGAGAGTTCCCAAAACAGAGATCATGGACATGAGATCTCCTTCCCTCTTCTTATGGTTGACCCACTCGTCCACCTCTATTACATCGTAGAAGATGGCCGAGCTGACCTGCCAGAAGCCCGTCTGAGTAAAGGCGAAGAGGGCCATATAAATGAGGGTGCCTGCCACCGTGCCCGGGCAGATGAAGAATATCAATATGCCCGTCACGCCGCATATGCCAAGGCTGAACATCTGCTGTCTGACCTTTCCGAATCTAAGAGCCATGCTGTTTATTACAGGAGTCACAGCCAGGAATACCAGAACGGTCACTATGTACATGTAAGACATGAACTTGTTGTTGAAACCTGCGCTGTACTTGAGATAGTAGATCGTGGCTACATTAAAGAGCGAATAAGCGCAGGAAAAGGCCATCTTATACAGAAGCGCTAGTTTGCCCGTCTTGAGTTTGATGAGTTCACTGTAATTTTTGATGATCTCCCCCGCTCTGTTGGGATGCTTCACCTTATCTGCAGGGCTCAGAATGACGCCCTTACCGCGGTTGGCATAGACAGAGAAGAGCCAGCTCAGCATGGATATGACTCCGATGAGTATTCCCGTAGCCCACCAGCCGCCGCTTTCGTTATCTCCGAAGAGAGCCAACACTGCCAAGGGAAGAAGATATCCCAGGCCATTTCCCACTATGGAAAAGAATCTGGTAGAGGTCCTGAGTTTCGTCCTCTCATCATAACCCGATGCCAACTCCGCGCCAAAGGCCTGGTTTGGTATCTCGAAGGTCGAAAAGAATACCCTGAATAGCATGGCAAAGATCAGATAATATACGATCATGCCTGCCCCACCGAAGGAAACCTTCATGAAAAGCGCAGTCATTATGGGAAAGATGGCTATACCTGCCGCCATCATGAAGGGTCTTCTCCTGCCCATCTTAGAGGTGCAGCTGTCAGACATGTTTCCCACCAGCATTCCCATGAAAACCTCCAAAAGGAGAGCCGCTGATGAGATAGCCGCCGCTACGGAGGAACTCAGCATTATGTTGTTCGTAAGGAACAGCACAAAATACGTGGACATGAAGCCGTATGATGCTCCCTGCCCTATATAGCCAATGCCGTAGCTATGCACATTATTTGCAGTTTTTCGGTCATTTTTCGCCATTGATTTTGTCCTGTTACTGTTCTAATATGAAATTATCCCGGAGGATATATTTATGCATAAAAACGTTAAGTTCTGGTCCAATTTAATGCTCATAGGAGCCGCTTTTATCTGGGGCACCCAGGTGGTCTTCCAAAAGATCGCCGCCACGGAGATCGGCCCCGCGTCTTTCTATGGGCTGAGATGCTGCATGGGTGTTTTGACGCTCTCCGTCATCGCCTGGATCATGAGCATACGCGAGAAGCAGAATGAAAAGAAGCTAGGCATAGAACACGTCAAAAAAGATAAAACATATTACAAACGTCTTATCACCATAGCTCCCATCTGCGTTCTTTCCAATATCCTGGGAAATACCATGGTACAGGCAGGTCTCGCCTACGTTCCTGCAGCCAAGGCCGCCTTCCTCAATTCCATTTACATCATCTTCGTACCTATCCTATCATGGATCGTCTACAAAAACAAGACCAGCATCTTCACCTGGATAGGTACCGTCCTCGCGGTCATCGGTCTCTATTATCTCTGCATGACGGAGACCTTTACGGTAGCTGCAGGGGACCTGATAATCCTCGGCGCAACCATATTTTTCGCACTTCACATAACGCTCATCGCCAAGTATGTGAAGGAATTCGTAGGCGTGCACTTTTCCATAGTGGAATTCATCACAGCATCCATAATATGCCTTACCTTCGGCGCATTCTTTGAGGACCTGAGTCTGGAACAGATAACGTCCATCATACCCTCGATCCTCTACTGCGGTATAGGCGGCATAGGCTTCTGCTACGCCCTTCAGGTTACCGCCCAAAAGTACACGGATCCCACGGTGGCCGCCCTTCTCATGAGTCTCGAATCGGTATTCGCCGCCTTCGCGGGCTATATCTTCCTGAACGAGCGTTTCACAGGAAGAGAGACCATCGGTATAATCCTCATATTTGCAGCTATCATTCTGGCACAGCTCCCTCCCATAAAGGAGATCAAAGCTAAGCTGTCATCCAAATAGCATCAAAGATTTTTTACGAATTCATCAGGCTCTTCATAGGGCCTGTTTTGTTTTATTCCGGTCTCCACCATGGTGAGAGTTCCCTTGTAGGTGGTCAGACCTCTTCTCAGGTGCTTATTGTCCTTAAGAGCCTGCACCACTCCCTTGTCCGCCACTTCCAGCGCAAAAGGAAGGCTGTCGTTGGAGAATCTCACGGATGAAGTCTTTGAGAAGGCTGAAGGGATATTGTCCACGCAGTAGTGCAGTATTCCCTCTTCATAGAATACCGGATCCTCGTGGGTGGTGGACCTGCAGGTCTCCACAGCTCCTGCGTCATCGCAGGCCACATCGATGATCATGGCACCCTTTTTCATGAGTTTCAGATCTTCTCTGTAGATCAGGTGGTCAGTTCTGGTCTTGTCCCAGAGGATGCAGTTGATGATAACATCGGAATCCTTCAGACACTTCAGGATATTCGCTCTGTTGGAATACATGAAGGATACGTTGGGCGGAAAGTATTTCTTCGCTTCTTCCATAGCCTTGAAGTTCACGTCCAGTATCCTTACCTTGTTACCAAAGGCAGAAGCCAGTTCAGCAGCTCCTTTACCGGTATATCCGCAGCCGATGATGGAGATTATGGGCTGATCGTCTCCTGCTACGTTGGCCAGAAGCAGTCCCTGTCCACCATGGACGGATTGAGCATAGTAGAGAGCTGCAAGGAAGCCACCCTTACCTGCCAACTCACCCATGTTGGCAACCAGGGGCCACCTCTTCATGGGATCATCAGATGATACGTCCTCTAAAGCTATGGAAACGATTCCCGACTTAAGCAGTTCATCGGTCTGCTCTCTGTGAGAATTGGAGTGGATGTAGGTCATAAGCACCAGATCATCCCTCAGATATTTATATTCCGGTGGCAATATCTCCTTTACCTTGTACAAAAGTTCCGCATTCTCCCAGACGGTCTCTGCCTTACTGCAAAGCACTGCTCCGGCCTCAGCGTACTCCTCATCCGAAAAGCCCGAACCTTCACCTGCTCCGTGCTGGATGAAGACTTGATGGCCTCTTCGAGTGAATTCCTGGACATTGCCCGGGATGATAGCCACTCTGTTCTCGCTGTTTTTAATTTCTTTTACTATTCCTACTCTCATTTTATTATCCTTTCTTGCCAAAAGTGCTTGCCGGATCAGCTCTGAAGCAGCAGGCACAGGTTCCAAGATCATTAATTCTTCTCTCTCGGAGCGCTTCTCCTACCCTGAGAACAGCGCCGACCATCTCATCAAGGCTCACCGCCGTATCCAGCCCTAAAACTCCATAGTTCGCGCAGGTGGCTGCCACGGAAACGGAAGCTATGTTTCTGATAAAGCAAGGTAACTGAGGATAGCCTTCTATAGGATCGCAGACCTGGCCCAATAGATACTGGATGCCCAGAACCGCTGCCCTCTCTATGGCTTCCGGATCCTTAGTTATGAAGGTGGCAAGAGCCGCTGATGCCTGCGAAACCGCGATACCGACTTCAGCCTGGCATCCCAGGGAGCCATGGTAGTGAGTCGGATAATAGAAGGTTCCTATGAGCCCAGCTGTGAGAAGTGCTTTAACCTCATCTTCCCGGGTCTTTTTCATGGCTTCAGCGCCATTTCTTATAGCAGCCGGTATGATGCCCGAGGCTCCTCCCGTAGGCATGCAGACGATGATTCCATGGGAGTTGGCATATTCGATCATAGCCAGCGCCTCCAGACCGCCACGGTCACCCAGGCCCGTTGGAAGAAGCTCTGCGGTCTTCATCTTTTCCTTTATCTCCGGGGCTTTAGCAACCGTGATACCTTCGAATTTCACGCCAGGTTTCAGTCCCTTATCCATAGCTTTATATGACAGTTCCAGGGTTTCTTCTGCGGTTTTAGCTATCTCCTCACGGCTAAGTCCCGTGAGGCTCATTTCATAGTCTAAGGCAGCTTCCCAAAGTTCAATGCCTTTCTCAGATGCGTATTTCAGCATTTCTTCGCTGGTCTTAAAGGGCGGTTCCGCCTCAGGAAGAACTTTAAGCGGATACACGGAAGGAACTCTTCTCGATTCTCCCCTTACCTTTACTTCCTCTTCAAAAATTCCCTTGATGGCGCAGGGTTTTCCGTCCAGCTCATTGATCAGTATCTCGCCTCCGCCCAGGGAAACAGCCCTCATGTTAAGCTCTTCTTCGTCAGATGTGACGGTGACTACCGCAAGCTCCGTCGGAAACGTCGGCACATCGTCTCTGAACTTGAATTCGTATTCCAGACCGGAGTTTTTTGCTTCTTCATAGACCTTGCTGAGATCGTCCTTTACCAAATCCCTGCCAAGTATTCCCGAGAGGAAGCCCTTGTCGCTTTCCATGTTATAGAAGGTCGCAAAATATCCTCCCCCGGTGCTCATCTTCACCTTGATCTTTTTGGGTTCTCCCTTAAGTAATTCTCTGGCTATGGTAGCTATTCTAAAGGGTCCCACAGTATTGGAACTGGAAGGACCCTGAGTTACCGGTGCCAGCACGTCGTTGAAGATCGATGCATAGTGATTATTATTCATTACCATGTTCTTCCCTTCTTGCCGGTTTCTATATATTTCATGACAACGTCGTCCTTTTCAGGCTTTCTGATGAAGCCCCACCATGCCATTACAGCAGCTATGATAACTCCCAGTATCGCGGACTTGAATTCGCCCTTGAAAAGCAACCATACAGCTAAAACGAGGAACACTATGCTCATAGTGCCTATTGCAAGCCTTTTTCTGTCATTAAGCTCTTTTCTGGACTCCACTGATACCGCGTATGGGACGACCAAGACCGCTTCGGCAGTGAAAACATGCGTACCGTCTTCTTCCTCTTCCTCATAGATCTGGATTCTTGCATCTTTTGCCACCCGGATCATGGCATTATACCTTCTGTAGTCGTCGTCGCTCAGTTCACCTACTTTCTGGCCTTTTACCATGGCTTCCACCAGCTGGTGATTGTCCTCTCTAACGGGGCCCCTGTTAAAGGTCAGTTCATCTTCATCCGTGTAGAGAAACTTCTTCAGAAGGTCCTGTCTGGATGTGCCGTCTTCATTCAGCTCATTTACTTTTATTATTTCAAATTTTTCTTTCGTATATTGCTGTGCCATTACAGTACTCCTTTTCTGTCTGACACGACCTCGTGCAAATGTAACGTTTATAAAACAGGGACAGCCCGGCGGCATGCCGCAGACTGTCCCCGCAGTTCTTTAAGGTATCTGGTTTTTAAAATGTCTTTACCAATTCGTTGGGATCGGTGAAAGGAATGTTCTGCTTTTCTGCAGTCTCCAGAAGGCATAACTTACCTTCGAAGGTAGTAAGACCTCTTCTCAAGTGCTTGTCATCCTTGAGTGCCTGCTTGACTCCCTTGTTGGCGATAGCCAGTGCAAACGGAAGCGTAGCATTGCAGAGCGTCACTGAAGATGTCTGTGCAAAGGCGGAAGGAATATTATCCACGCAATAATGCATAATGCCCTCTTCGAAGTATACCGGATCCTTATGGCAGGTGGATCTGCAGGTCTCTATTGCTCCCTCGTCATCGCAGGCAACGTCCACGATCATTGCGCCGGGTTTCATGAGCTTCAGATCCTCACGGTTCACCAGATGATCCTTTCTGGTCTTGGGCCAGAGGATGCAGTTGATGAGAACATCAGTCTTCTTCAGGCAGTCCAGGAGATTATCTCTGTTGGAGAAAAGGAAGCTTACGTTGTTAGGCATATGCTCCTTAGCTTCCAGCATAGCATCATAGTTGATATCCAGAACGTATACCTGGCAGCCGAATGCAGCAGCTAGCTCGCAGGCACCGAGACCTGAATGTCCGCAGCCGATGATGGTAACTACAGGTGCAGCAGCTCCGCATACGTTGGCCAGAAGTTTTCCGGGACCTCCGTTTATGGTTTGCATGAAGTGAAGTGCAGCCAGGAAGCCTCCCTTTCCTGCCAGCTCTGACATGGGGCTTAAGAGCGGCCACTGTCCTCTGTCATCTGAGATGTCCTCATAGGCGATGGACGTGCAGCCTGATTTCATTAGAGCCTGTGTCTGCTCGGGATGTGCGTTGGAATGGATGTAGGTGAAGATGATCAGGTCATCTCTCAGATACTTGAACTCTTCGGGGAAGATCTCCTTCACCTTGTATATCATGTCAACACCGGTCCATACTTCTTCTGCAGTATCGCAGATAACGGCTCCGGCTCTCTTGTAGTCTTCGTCACTGAATCCAGAACCAACTCCTGCCTTTGTCTCAACAAAGACCTCATGTCCTCTTCTAACGAGTTCAGTAACAGCTGTCGGCACAGCACCGACTCTGTACTCGGATTCTTTGATTTCTTTTACGATTCCGATCTTCATAAGCTTTATACCTCTTTATTTTTTGAAAATAATTTTAAAAAACTATAAAAATGCGCTAAATCCTGCGGAGCGTGGCCGAAACCACGCTCCGTCCGCAATTAACAGAATACAAATAATTAATTGAACTAAAGTATTAATAAATAATTTTAATGTATTGGATCTATTAGAGTGTTGCACCTATGATCATGTATCCGATGCAGCCGATTACAGCAGCACAGATCGCATAAGGCATCTGTGTCTTTACGTGGTCGATGTGGTCGCAGCCAGCAGCCAGAGACGACAGAATAGTCGTGTCTGAGATCGGTGAGCAGTGGTCGCCGAAGCAGCCTCCGCCCATTACTGCAGCGATAGCAGCGTATACTACAGCTCCCATCTCTCCTCCTGTGAGGTTGAATGCCAGAGGTAAGCAGATAGGAAGCATGATAGCATATGTTCCCCAGGATGAACCTGTAAGGAAGGAGATCAGTGCGCA
>JAFPXY010000023.1 GCA_017394515.1 Bacillota bacterium
TCGAACCGACGACCTCCAGCGTGACAGGCTGGCATTCTAACCAACTGAACTACTTGGCCACTACTGGTGGGAGTTACAGGGCTCGAACCTGTGACCCCCTGCTTGTAAGGCAGATGCTCTCCCAGCTGAGCTAAACTCCCAAGCATGCCGTTATCTGCTCGACACAGTTATTAAATATACATTAAATCAGAGGTTTTGTCAAGGATTTTTTTAAAGTTTTTTTAATTTTTCCTTTTCCACCTGTTAAGTTGGTAAGAATACCAAGGGTTCCCTCGTAGTCCTCAGGATCCATGCTGAGTTCCACTAAAACCTTGTCACTGAAGTCTGCACGCTCTACTCCGAAGGTCTTATTCTTGAGACTTTCAAGCTTGGAATATGCTGCGTAATCCATCTCATATTCCAGAACGTCCATTTCAAATACTCCCCCTACTCCCGCTGCCTGAAGGCCCAGTTTAGCGCTGGAGGTGTATGCTCTCACCAGTCCGCCGGTTCCGAGTTTGATGCCGCCGAAATATCTGGTGACAACAACTACTACGTTAGTTATCTCCTCTGAGACCAGCATCTGGACTATGGGCGCACCGGATGTGCCCTGAGGTTCTCCGTCGTCAGATCCCCACTGGATCTGCATCTTATCCCCCAGGACCATGGCAGGCACGTTGTGAGTGGCGTCCTTATGTTTTTTTCTGATGGAAGCAATGAATTCCTCTGCCTCCTCCCTGGTTTCAGCCGGGCTCACATAGCAGATAAACCTAGACTTTTCTATGGTCTGCTCCGCCATGGCCGTTCCCAGGACAGTATTATAGAGTTTCATATTTCAAATTCCTTATATCTATTGTAGTCCTGAGCTTTGAGCTCGCAGCTGATCCAGGTGCCGTCTTCCCTGTATTCCAGCCCGTAGACCGTGGCCTTTGACTGGATATATGAGGATACATCTCCCCTGGTATAGGGAATCAGCATCTCCGCTTTAACGAAATCCTTGAAGATCTCCTTTTTGACATCTTCGATCAACTCATCAACGCCCATATCATACTTGGCCGAGATGAAATGATTCTTCATTCCAAGGAAGTCCGTAAGAGCTGACTGGTCCTCCAGAAGATCCACCTTATTATACGCCATGAGCTTATTTTTTGCACCGGCACCGATCTCCTTTAAGACGCGGTCTGTTACCTTGATCTGGAAATCGTTGCTCTCATAGGAAGCATCCACCACATGGATCAAAAAATCCGCCTCGGAAACTATCTCCAAGGTCGCCTTGAAAGCTTCTATCAGAAGGTGCGGCAGACGGCTCACGAAGCCGATGGTATCCACCAGGATGAAGCTGTGATTCTTGTCCAGATCTACCCTTCTCTGATAGGTGTCCAGGGTGGCGAAAAGCATGTTTTCCTCGAAGACCTGCTTCTCCTCCTTGTCCACCTTCTGAAGGATCCTGTTCATCAAAGCCGATTTTCCGGAGTTGGTATAGCCCACCAGAGCCACCACCGGGATCTCATTCTTTTCTCTGAGCTTTTTCTGGGTGGAACGGTTCTTCTTAATAAGGGCCAGTTCTTCTCTTATATCGTCTACCCTGCGTTCTATATGCCTTCTGTCGGTCTCTAATTTCGTTTCTCCGGGTCCTCTGGTGCCGATGCCGCCTCCTAGTCTGGAAAGTGATTTACCAAAGCCTGTGAGCCTTGGAAGACGGTATTTGAGCTGTGCAAGTTCGACCTGGAGCTTACCCTCTCTTGAAGTAGCTCTCTTGGCGAAGATGTCCAGTATGAGTATGACTCGGTCGATGACCTTGACTCCCAGGGCGTCTTCCAGATTCCTCAGCTGCATGCCGCTCAACTCATCATTGAACACCACAAGATCCGCCTCCATGTTCTGGGCAAGTTCTGAGATCTCTTCGACCTTTCCCTTGCCTATCAAAGTGGCGGTATTGGGTTTCTCCAGGCTCTGGATCACGTTTCCTATGACCTCTATGGAGTCAGCCTCGCAAAGGCCTTTAAGTTCCTCCATTGAATAGGAAATATCCTCGTCAAGCTTCAGGCCGACGAGGATAGCCTTATATGTTTCTTCTCTGATTACTTCGTTGGAATCGTTAAATTTGAGCATTTTTTACGGTTTCCCTTAAGAAGGGATTCAACACTCTGATATACGTTCCCTTCATACCCAGGGATTTGGTCTCCAAAAGACCCGCTCCCTCGAGTTTTTTGAGAGCGTTGACAATAACTGAATTGGTGAGTTTGTACTGCACCGCTACCTTGGATGCTACCAGGATGGTCTCGTCCTCATCAAAGGAATCCATGATCTTGAACAGAGCGTCCCTCTCTGAGAATGACAGCGTATCAAGAGCCATGTCGCAGGACATCCTTAAGCTTCTCTCCTTGGCCTTTTCCAGCTGAGAGACTCTCTGGATCTCCAGAGCCACTACCGTAGCGCCGTATTCAGAGAGAGCTATTTCTTCATCCGTAAAAGGTTTGTCGTATCTTGTAAGGAGAATGGTTCCCTGTCTGGCTCCTCCGGAAATACAAGGTACTACCGTGTGGAGCTTATCCTTCATGGTATAGTCCTGGCCAAACATATCGGTCACAGCTTCTCCGTGAAGATTTGCCACGGTCTCTCCCACTTCCAGGAATTTGATATTGTGTTCGGTCGGAACCTTCTCAAAACCTGAATCGTCAGGAATTATAGAGGAATCCATGGCAAGGTTATATGATACTCCCAGCACCTTGCCCTTGTTATCCAAAATATAGAAATTAGCTTCGGTTATCTCTGACAGTATCCTGCTCAGATCCTCATAGGAGAGATTACCTGTAGTACTTTCAGATAAGACCCAGTTGAGCCTTCTGATCTTCTGCAAAAAATCATCCATTTCGTTCACCTCTTTGATCTTTTCTTTATTTTTGATTAAAGGATATATCTGTCAAGGTCTTCTCCGGAAATGGTCTCGCGGAATCTGTCCTTAACGTATTCTTCATCGATGGTGATCTCTGTGGTCTCAGGATTGGGCACGTTGAAGGAAACATCCTCGAGAAGTTTCTCCATTACAGTATGAAGTCTTCTGGCTCCGATGTTTTCGGTCTGCTCGTTCATGAGGTATGAAATGGTCGCTATCTCGTCGATACCATCTTCTGTAAATTTAAGCTCTACTCCTTCTGTTTCAAGGAGTGCTACGTGCTGCTTGGTAAGAGCGTTCTGGGGCTGAGTAAGGATCTTAACGAAATCGTCCTTGGAAAGGCTCTCCAGAGTTACTCTTATAGGGAATCTTCCCTGAAGTTCAGGAATGAGGTCTGTGGGCTTGGCCACGGAGAAAGCACCTGCTCCGATGAAGAGGATGTGATCGGTCTTCACGGGGCCGTACTTGGTGTTGATGACGGAGCCTTCAACGATGGGCAGGATGTCTCTCTGCACACCTTCTCTGGATACGTCTGCGCCGGAAGTCATGCGGTTTCCGGAAGCGATCTTATCGATCTCATCGATGAAGATGATACCGTTCTGCTCAGCGTTAGCTACAGCTTCGTCGGTTACCTGATCCATGTCGATTAACTTGCTTGCTTCCTGCTCTCTTAAGATCTTGCGAGCTTCCTTTACGGTGCAATTCTTCTTTCTGGTCTTCTGAGGTACGTCTCCTCCGAAGATATTGCCGATAGCTATGGTCATGCCTTCATTGGACATGTCAAGCTGATTGCCTTTGGGAGCTGCTACGACTTCGATCTCGATGTACTGATCTTCCAAAAGACCCTGTCTGAGCTGTTCCCTTACCTGCTCTCTGGCATATTCCACATCTCTGTCTTCCTGAGTCTTCTCCTTCTCCTGCTGATCCAGATACTGCTGTTTCTGGCTCTGGTATCCGCCGGAGTTCATGATGAAATCGAAGGGGCTCTTCTTTTCATTGATGTGTTTCTTCTTGCCGGGGATGATGGCTTCCACGATCTTCTCTTCTGCGATCTGGTCTGCCACTTCATATTTTTCTTCAAGCATGGACTGCTTGGTTACTCTTAAGGATGCTTCAACCAGGTCTCTTACCATGGAATCAACGTCTCTTCCAACGTAACCAACTTCAGTGAACTTGGTAGCTTCAACCTTAACGAAGGGAGCGTCCATGAGTTTCGCAAGACGTCTTGCGATCTCTGTTTTACCACAACCGGTAGGCCCCATCATGAGGATGTTCTTAGGTGTGATCTCCTCTCTCATTTCCTCGGAAAGCAGAGATCTTCTGTATCTGTTTCTAAGAGCGATGGCTACGGATTTTTTTGCCTCGTCCTGGCCGATGATGTATTTATCAAGTTCCGCAACTATCTCCTTAGGAGTCATGTTGTACAGTTTATTCGCCATCGTTCTCGCCTCCTTCTTCATCAAGCTTAAGTACTGTGATGTGATCGTTTGTATATACGCAGATGGAGCTGGCGATCTTAAGGGATTCCCTTACGATATCCTCAGCCTTCATATCTGTGAAATTATACAAAGCATTGGCAGCGGAGTATGCGAAGTTTCCGCCTGATCCAATGGCAACGAAAGGCTGGTCAGGTTCGATGACCTCACCGTTTCCTGAGATTACCAAAAGGCTCTCTTTATCCATGACTATCATGAGGGCTTCAAGGTTTCTCATTCCCCTGTCTGATCTCCACATCTGAGCGAGATCAACAGCGGCCTTCTTAAGATTACCTGAATGTTCCTCAAGCTTTCTCTCAAATTTCTCTGTGAGCGTGAATGCGTCAGCTACAGAACCTGCAAATCCGGACAGTACCTGTCCTTTGTAGATCCTTCTGACCTTTCTGGCTCCGTTTTTCATGATCGCATGTTCACCCATGGTGACCTGTCCGTCACCACCGATGGCAATGTCATCAGGACCGCGTCTTACAGCGCAGATCGTAGTGGCATGAAATTGTATCTTATTATCCATATCTGACATTTTCCTCCTATTATTACTCTGTATAATTACATTTTACATTAGAACATGCTAATTTTGTGTTCTTTTTATGTTTTTCAACTAAAAGTTCACCACATACAGGACATTTTTTGTTCACCGGCTTATCCCAGTATGATCTGTTGCAGTTAGGATAGTTTGAGCAGCCATAGAAATTCTTGCCGCTCTTGCCCCTCTTCACGATGATATCACCGCCGCAGTCAGGGCACTTTACTCCTGTGCTCTTGACGATGGGCTTGGTGTTCCTGCAGTCAGGGAAACCTGAGCAAGCCATGAACTGCCCGAAGCGACCGGATTTGATGAGCATGGGCTTACCGCACTTGTCGCAAAGAATGTCGTTGCCGTTTTCATCCTTGGCGAAGACATCTTTTTGCTTGATGCGATCTGCCTGTAAAGCTTCATCCAGTTCTTTCTTGAAAGGACCGTAGAAATCTCTTAAGATCTGCTTCCAGTCCATGTCCCTGGACTCAACTTCATCAAGTCTGTCTTCCATCTCTGAGGTGAAGTTCAGATCTACGATATCCTTGAAATGCTCTTCCAAAAAATCCGTGACCGTGAATCCCAGCTCTGTGGGCTTGATGACCTTTGTCCTGGGCGGACGCTCTGCATATTCCTTATCCATGATGTTGGAAATGGTAGGCGCATAGGTAGAAGGTCTTCCTATGTTCTTATCTTCCATCTCCTTTACGAGACTGGCTTCTGTGAATCTCTGAGGAGGCTCAGTGAACTTCTGCTCGGTCTCGATGTTCTTTGCAGTGAGTTCTTCACCCTCCTTGAGTTCAGGTATGATTTTGTCCTTATCTTCGTCTCTGAATGGTGAGTATACCTTTTGATATCCGTTAAAGATCCTCTTGGAGCTATAGGCCTTCAGAGTATAATCACCGTTATCTATGTTTACCTGAGTGGTATCAAATTTGGCGGGTGCCATCTGACTTCCTACGAATCTTTCCCAAATAAGCTTGTAGAGCTTGTAAAGATCCTTATCTACATCCTTGATCTCATCAGGTTCGATAAATACGTTAGCCGGTCTGATAGCTTCATGAGCATCCTGGATATCTTTTTTCTTGTTCTGGTATATGTTATATGCTGTATACTCCTTACCAAAGTTATCGAGTATATAGCCGTAGCAAGCCTTTCTCGCCTCATCGGAGATCCTGACGGAGTCAGTTCTCATGTATGTGATGAGACCCATGGTGCCCTTTCCGGGAACGTTCACTCCCTCATAGAGCCTCTGGGCAACTGACATGGTCTTCTTCGTGGGGAATCCCAGTTTGTTGGATGCTTCCTGCTGCAAAGAACTGGTGGTATAAGGAGCAGGTGCCTTGGCTAACCTCTCCTTCTTAAGTACGTTTGAAACGATGTATTTACCTTTTTCAAGATCGTCCAGCACCTTGTCGCAGGAATCCTTATCCGGGATCACCAGCTTTTCACCCTTGTAATCCGTAACCTTGGCTGTGAAAGGTTTATCCTTTTCAAAGTCCACGTTTATGGTCCAGAATTCCTTTGGTACGAAAGCCTCTATCTCTCTTTCCCTGTCGCAGATGATCTTAAGGGTGGCAGACTGCACTCTTCCTGCGGAAAGGCCTTTCTTTACCTTTCTCCAGAGCACGGGGCTGATCTCATAGCCTACGAGTCTGTCCAGCACTCTTCTTGCCTGCTGAGCATCTACCAGGTTAAGGTCTATTGCTCTCGGTGTTTTGATGGCAGCCTTTACAGTATCTTTAGTGATCTCATTGAAGGTCACCCTTACAGGTGCCTTGGGATCGAGTCCCAGAAGATAGCAAAGATGCCATGATATGGCTTCACCCTCACGGTCAGGGTCCGTTGCCAGAAGGACCTTGGAAGCATCAGCTGCTTCCTTCTTAAGGGTCTTTATGAGATCACCCTTCCCGCGGATGGGAATATATTCAGGTTCAAAATCATTCTCCAGGTCAATACCGATCTTGCTCTTAGGAAGATCTCTTACGTGTCCCACAGATGCGGTGACCTTGTAGGAGGATCCCAGATACTTGCCGATGGTCTTGGCCTTTGAAGGAGATTCAACTATAACTAATGTTTTGGACATAACGCCTCCAAGTTTTATATTTTGAGTCTTACAAGGCTATATAATAGAAGAAAAAAAATGTTTTGGCAAGTTATTTTTTTTAATTTCAGAATTTTATGGGAATTACCTTCCCCATGTTATAGTCCAAATAACCCTTGATCTCCAGCACGGAAACCACGCTGTTTACCAGGAAAGGATCCATGCCGGTCTTGGCTGAGATCAGGTCCAAAGGTATCTCTCCAATGCCTGCCACAAGCTCGTAGACCTCCCTCTCATCGCTGCCAAGTGCCTCCAGTTCCTCAGGGTCCACCTTAGGGCTCACACCCAGAAGATGAAACATATCATCTATGACCGTTAAGGGCTGTGCTCCCTCAACGATCAGTTTATTGGTACCAAGGCTGTACTGACTGGTTATGTTTCCGGGGACAGCGAATACAAGCTTTCCCTGCGTATTGGCAAGTTCTGCCGTTATGAGGGAGCCGCTTCCCGTCCTGGCTTCTACGACCACCACTGCCTCTGAGATCCCGGCGATGATCCTGTTCCTCTGCGGGAAACTGAAAGGCATGGGTTCCGTTCCATAGGGAAGTTCCGATATGATGAGTCCCCTGTCAGATATTTCTTTGTACAATTTCATATGTTGTTTGGGATAGCAGACATCCACCCCTGAACCCAGGACAGCTATGGTGTCTCCTCCCACCTTAAGAGCTCCCTGATGCGCAAAATTATCGATTCCGATGGCCATGCCACTAACCACGCAGAATCCGTTGATGGACGCTTGCTTAGCTATTTTGAGCGCCACATTCTTACCGTATTCGCTGCATCTTCTGGAGCCCACTATGGCTATACATCTCTTATTGAGAAGATCCGTATTACCTTTATAATATATGATCTCCGGCGGATCACTTATCTCCTTCAGGAGTTTCGGATATCTCAGGTCATCCATGGTGATCATATTCAGTTTACTGCTCAAATTCCTACCTCCCTTATACTCTGTCATTCCGAAAGATCTTTATCATATAGATTGAGATACCTGGTATATCCCAGCGCCGAATAAATGGAAACGTTATCTATATCTTCTTCACCGTATCCTTTCAGATCCTGAATGGTCCTTGCCAGCTTCAGGACTTTATAATATCTTCGGGGACTCAGGTCATACTTGACATAGGCCTTTTCCATGAGTTCCCTCTCCTCTCTTCCCAGATAACAGAACTCCTCTGTCATGGCTTCGGTCATCTGACTGTTATTCTTAATGCCAAGATCTCTGAATCTGATATTTTGGATCTCCATGGCCATCTCCACCTTCTCCTTCATTTCTGAACTGGAGTACGAAAATCCGTCCTGCAGATTTTCATAATCTATCCTTGGCAGTTCTATAAGCATATCTATCCTGTCCGTGATAGGCCCGGAGAGTTTGGATCTGTATCTATCCAATTCAAGTTTCGAACATTTGCACATCTTGGTTGGGTCACCGTAGTACCCGCACTTACAGGGATTCGCAGCGCCCACAAGTATGAAATCCGAAGGAAACTGATAGAGTTCTCCTCTCCTTATAATAATTATCTTCTTGTCTTCCATAGGCTTTCTCAGGGACTCGATGGTGCTTCTGGAATATTCCAGAAACTCATCCATGAATAATACGCCGTTATGAGCCAGAGTGGCTTCCCCCGGCATGGGCTCAGATCCACCGCCCAGTATCCCTACCTGAGATATTCTGGGGGACAGCTTTCTGAAAGGCCTTTGACTTATGATGGGCATATCCTTACTTAGTGCTCCCGTAAGAGAATAGGCCATGGAGGTCTCCATCTGTTCCTCAGGCGACATTTCCGGGAGTATCGTTGGGATCCTTTGGGCCAGCATGGTCTTGCCGGTACCGGGTGAGCCCATCATGAGCAGTCCATGGCCTCCGGCTATGGCTGTAACTATGGCTTCCTTGGCCTGCCAGTGACCCTTTACGTCCTTAAAATCTATTTTATCCAGATCGCCTGGCTCACTTACTTCGGGCATGCCGGGATCATCTGGATCCCTGAGGCCTTTCAGGATCTCCACAGTTTCCTTTAAGCTGCTTACTCCTATGACCGTCTTGTTACGGCCTCTTAGAGCCAGATATGCTTCCCTGTAGTTTTCCTTAGGCACATATACCCTCTCGGTCTCTTCTGTAAGTCCGCTCATCATGGGAAGCACGCCTTTGACCGGTATGATCTTCCCTTCCAGAGAGAGCTCACCGAAAAAGGCGCATCTTATGAGATGCTTCATTCCTATAACGCCTACAAGACATAATAATCCCATGGCTATGGGAAGATCGAAGTGACTGCCTTTTTTGCGGATCCAGGCTGGATAAAGGTTAACGGTGACTCTTCCCTTGGGATAGTCGTATTCCTCGTTTAAAATGGCCATTCTGACCCTCTCGCCAGCTTCCTTCACAGCCTGGTCTCCCAGGCCTACTATATGAAAAGAAGGAAGTCCTCTTGAAGAGTCCACTTCTACGGATACGTTGATTCCCTCTATTCCTCTTAAGGCCGCGGTCTTTGTGATAGCTAACATGGATACCTCCTTACTAAAAGCACTCTTTAAGGTGTTCGATGGTTATCTCAATTACATGAAACTCAATGTAATCATATTTGAATCCTGTAGTCAGGATGAAACGTTCAGCGCATTTTCTGATCTTTTGCTGCTTTATTTCACCTACTGCTTCCCGCCCTTCACCGAAGATCCCAGCCGTTCTGGTCTTAACTTCGCAAAACACCAGAACCCCATCTTTGAAGGCGATGATATCAACCTCACCCATCTTTGTTATGTAGTTTCTGGCTACGATATCATAACCTCTGTTTGTCAAAAGGACGGCGGCTAAATCTTCGCCCTTTAACCCCAGTTCTTTCTTATTCAATCTTTCTCCTTTCCCTCTTGAAAAAATACAAGAATTGCATTACAATATATAGTCGCAAAATTAGTTTTTATTTTTGTTACGGAGGCATAATAATGAAGATCGCCATAGTAGGCGCCGGCAAACTCGGTTCCAAGTTAATAACCGCGCTCACGGGAAGCAACCACTCCATAACCGTCATGGACGATAGAAGCGAAGTCTTGAACAAGATCTCGCAGTTTTATGACGTCATGACAGTTCTCGGAAATGGCAAACAGCTTTCCTTCCTCAAAGAGAATGGCATAGGAGACTGTGATTTCCTTATCGCCTGCACCGACTCCGACGAGGCTAACATCGTTATCGCTACCCTTGCTAAGTCCATCGGCTGCAAAAAAGTCATAGCCCGAGTCAGAGACCCGGAATATATGAACCATATGGACTCCATCAGGGAATATTTCTCCATAGATTATACGGTCAATCCCGACCTTTCCATAACCAACGAGATCTACAAATATCTGGTTGAAAAATATACACTTACAAACGGTATCTTCACCAGCGGCAAAGTCGCCCTCGTACAGTTCAAGGTCAAAAAATACAGGCAGCTCATAGGCCTTAACATGATCGAAGTTGCCAAGCTCCTTCCACATATGCTGGTAGCCGCCATTTCCAGAAACGGTAAGATCATCATCCCCCACGGCCAAACTATAATCGAAGAAAACGACTACGTATATCTCGTGGGCGAACGTCAGCAAATTAACGACATTCACAGAAAAGTCTATGAGAGAGGTAAATATACCAATCTTCAGAAAGTCATGATCATCGGCGGCGGAAAGACCGGCTTTTACCTGGCTTCCAAGCTGGCTGACTTTGGTATTTCCGTAAAGCTCATCGAAAAAGATAAGCAGCGCTGCTACTATCTTTCCACCCAGCTTGATGACGTAATGGTTCTCTGCGGAGACGCCACTGACGGCACCTTCCTGGATGAAGAAAACATAGACGATATGGACGCTGTTGTAACTGCCACAGGCTTCGATGAAGAAAACCTCCTTCTGGCTCTTCTTGCCAAGCATAAAGGTATAGAGGATGTTATCTCCAAGATCAGCCATGATGGATACAAGGATCTCATTGAAAGCATGGGCGTTGACATGGCCCTTAATCCTTTGGATATAGTAACCAGCAGGATCCTCATGTATATCCAGGGAAGCAAACGTGTAATAAGCTCCCTTCTCATTCAGGGTCAGGCTGAAATTCTGGAGTTCATAGCCTCCAATGACATGAAGATAATCAATAAGCCTCTTAAGGAACTCAGTCTTCCTGATGGAGTACTCATAACCGCCATCCATAGAGGCGATCAGGTTATAATCCCTCGAGGCGATGACAGGATCTTTGAAGGCGATAAGGTTACCCTCTTCTGTCTTCTCACCGACCTGGCTGCCGTCGAAGGACTTTTCACCAAAAAACTCATAACCCGCAGGAGTTGATCTAAAGCAATGCGAAAACCGACAAAGAGCATGAATCCCAGAAAAGGTTTCCTGATCGTATCAGCCATCTGGGTCATCGCTTGCGTAATTGGCGCTGTGCCCTTTCTTATAAGCGGCACCTTTGACAACTTCATAGATGCATTCTTTGAAGCATCTTCCGGTTTCACTACTACAGGAGCGACTGTCATCAGTGATATCGAATCATGCCCCAAGCCCATACTCTTCTGGCGCTGTCTCACACACTGGCTGGGAGGAATGGGCATTGTTGTATTTTTTGCGGCTCTGATTCCCATGTGGGGAATACGCGGACAGATAGCTGCCTATGCCGAGACTCCCGGTCCAAGCAAAGGCAAGCTCACCTCCAAATTCGCTGAGACCGCAAGAAACTTATATGGCATATATATCCTCATCACTCTGGTCCTCGTCATCATCCTTAAGATTCTTCAAATGAGCTGGTTCGATGCCGTGACCACCGCTTTCAGCACCATGGCCACCGGTGGTTTCGCCAATACAAACGACAATGCAGGCTGCTTCAGCGTACCTGTCAAAGTTGTACTGGTATTCTTCATGTATCTTGCAGGCATCAACTTCAACCTGTTCTACAGAGCAGGCAAACAAGGCCCCAAGGTCATCATAAAAGACCAGGAGGTAAGGTTTTACACTGCCATCATGCTGACAGGTGGTTTGCTGATCTTTGCCTGCAATTTCTGGCATAAGACAGATTACAACGCCGGAATGACCATGCTGGATTCCATCTTCAACGTGGTCTCCATCAATACTACCACCGGCTTCACCATAGGCGATTATGATTCCTGGCTCACCTTCTCCAGAATGGTGCTCTTCACCTTCTTCTTTATAGGCGGATGCGCATCCTCCACGGGAGGAGGAATCAAGGTATCCAGGATAATGATCTGTCTTAAACTCGTCAAAAGAAGTTTCTCCATGAGACTCCACCCTAACAGAGTCGGCAAGATCACCATGAACAATGTGGGTATCGACACGGATACAGCCATCAGAGCCACAGGTTTCGTCTTCATTTACATCGTAACGATACTTGTCGGAACACTATTGATATCAATGAACGACCTGGGCTTTATGACCAGTTTCTCCTGCGCGGCATCCTGCCTTGGAAACATAGGCCCCGGCTTCAGCCTTATAGGCCCCTGCTATAACTATGGAGTCTTAAGCGGCTTCTCAAAACTTGTATGTTCCTTCCTGATGATTGCAGGAAGATTGGAATTATATACGCTGTTTGTACTGTTTTCACCATATTATTGGAATCCTAATAAGAGCAAATAATGTTTAAAAACCTTAAGAAAAAAGCAATAATCAAAATAGTAGGAGCTCTTACCTTAATTGAGGGTATAGCGCTTTTGCCATGCGTTGCTATTTCGACGGTTTACGATAACAGTTATACAGTATATTCACTTTTGGCCATATCTTTGATCTTCATATCCCTCGGATATGTACCTCTTAAACTACTCAGGAAGTATAAATTCAGGCTCAAAGCCCATGAAGGTTTCTTTCTTTCCACCCTTTGCTGGGTCTACTGTTCATTTTTAGGTGCGCTTCCCTTCTTTTTCTCCGGAAGCGGCTACACATTCATAGAATGCATCTTTGAAGCATCCGCAGGTTTCACCACTACGGGATGCAGCGTTGTAGATCTTGAAGTCATGGCCAAAGGGCTTATTTTATGGAGATCCATACTTAACTGGCTCGGTGGCATGGGAATCCTGGTTCTTCTGGTATCCATCCTTCCCGCACTCGGTATAGGCGGTCAAAGGATAGCACAGATCGAAACCGCCGGTCCTGCCCTCGAAAAGGTAGGCGGCAGAATATCCTCCACGGGACAGTTCTTATATATAACCTATTCGGTCTTCACCCTTTGCGAGTTCATCTTGCTGGCTGCAGGCCCGCTTTCCGCCTTTGATGCCATAGTTAATACTTTCTCCAGCATCAGTACAGGAGGTCTTCTGGTCACTGCTGAGAATGCTGCGGCCTTTGATACGGTTTATATCAGAGCAGTTGTAATAGTATTTACCCTGCTATCATCCATGAACTACACCCTTTACTATTATATGATAAACGGGCGAAAAAAAGCCCTTACAGGCAATGCCGAAGTAAGGGGCTTCTGGTTGATAATAGTAGTAGCTACTATTCTTATAACACTGAATCTGATCCATGAGGATATTTACACAAACGCCTTCTCAGCTCTTAAGGACGCCATATCCCAGGTCATCTCCTTTATCTCTACCTCCGGATATTACGTCTGTGATTACACCAAATGGCCTACGTTCAGTACCATGCTGCTATTCATTCTTTTGTTGATCGGCGGTTGTTCCATGTCCACATCAGGATCACTCAAAGTTATCCGTGTCATGGTCCTTATCAAGCTGGTCTTAAGGGGTATCTTCAAACAGATACATCCCAGAAGTGTCAAGGCCGTCAAGATTTCCGGAAAAGCTATCCCTGCCGAGCGTGTGGGAGAGATCACAGCTCACATACTTCTTTATTTCATGGTGCTGTTCTTCTCCTTCCTGGTAGTAAGTTTGGATGATCTCGATATGACTACAACCATAACCTCCGTCATAGGTTCCTTCACTAACACGGGAATCGCCCTCGGAGGCCCCGGTCCCATGGGTAACTACGCAGTCTTCAGTCAGTTTACCATGCTTTATCTGTCCTTCCTTATGATAGTTGGAAGACTCGAGATGTTTGCGGTAATAATCCTTTTCTCGAAATCCTTCAGAAGGATCAACAGCGTAGAACCTATATAGCGACCAGTAAACAATTAAAAAAGAGTATGAAAAAGACCCGATCCATGATCGGGTCTTTATTTGCATTTAAGATTGATTACTCTTCTGTCTGCTCAGGAGCTTCATCAACAGGTTCTTCCTCAAGAGCTTCCTCTTCCTTAGTCTGCTTGATGGAAAGGCTGATTCTCTTTCTCTCTGTGTCGATCTCGAGGATCTTAGCGTCTACGATCTGACCTACTGTAAGCTCTTCGGAGATGTCATTAACTCTCTTGTGAGCTACTTCTGAGATATGAACAAGTCCGTCAAGGCCGGGTTCTAATTCTACGAATGCACCGTATTCCTTGATCTGAACTACCTTACCGGTTACAACCTGTCCTACCTGATAGTTATCATAGATAACTGACCAAGGTTCAGGCTTGCACTGCTTGAGTCCAAGAGAGATCTTACCCTTCTCTTCGTTCATGCTGAGAATCTTAACAGTGACTTTGTCGCCGATGGAAAGTACTTCCTGAGGATGTCTTACCTTACCCCAGGAAATCTCGGAAATGTGAAGGAGTCCGTCGATTCCGCCCAGATCTACGAATGCACCGTAGTCTGTGAATCTCATAACTGTACCTTCTACGATATCTCCCTCAGATAAAGTATCCCAGATAGCTTTAAGTCTGGCCTGTTTCTCTTCCTGAGCGATGATCTTGTGTGAGAAGACTGCTCTGTTTCTCTTGGTGTCGATTCTGGATACTCTTACGTCAAGTTCCTGACCGATGAACTCTTCTGCATCTTCAACATACTTGTCTGAAAGCTGTGAGAGAGGAATGAATCCTGTTACTTCCTTATAAGCAGCGATAACTCCTCCGTTTACCTGTCTTAATACCTTAACTGTAAGGATTTCTTTGGAGTCATGAGCTTCAACAATCTCATTCCAGTTGGCGTTAGCCTCAAGTTTCTTTCTGGAAAGGGTGATAACACCTTCACCGTCATCAGTCTTGATAACTTTAGCCTGGATTTCATCGCCGGCCTTGAATAAGTCTGTTAACTTCTGATCTCCTTCCAATGTTACTTCTTCTTTTGGGATCAAGCCGTCTTTCTTGCATCCCATGTCAACGATGATGCCCTTGTCAGTAACCTGGTGCACA
>JAFPXY010000024.1 GCA_017394515.1 Bacillota bacterium
AAAATGGCACAGATCAAAGAAGCATTAGGAATGGTAGAAACCAAGGGTCTCGTAGGATCCATCGAAGCAGCAGATGCTATGGTAAAAGCAGCTAACGTAAGACTTATCGGAAAGGTACACGTAGGCGGCGGACTTGTAACCGTTATGGTAAGAGGAGATGTAGGCGCTGTAAAGGCAGCCACAGAAGCAGGCGGAGCAGCAGCTGACAGAGTAGGCGAACTCCTTTCTGTACACGTAATTCCCAGACCGCATGATGAAGTAGAGTACATTCTTCCTACGCTGACCACCACCGACAAATAAGGGGGAGGCAACATGGCAATAATCGCTAATACATCTCCTGAAGTCATGGAGATGGTGGAAAAGTCTGCTGCGAAGAGCTCCAAAAGACCCGCAGCCAGAACTTCAACTAAAGAGAAAGATACAAAAAAACCAGAAACAACTGAACCTAAGAAAGTCGAGAAAACAGACGAAAAAGAAAAAGGAGAAACTAAAATGGCACAGATCAAAGAAGCATTAGGAATGGTAGAAACCAAAGGTCTCGTAGGATCCATCGAGGCAGCAGATGCTATGGTAAAAGCAGCTAACGTAAGACTTATCGGAAAGGTACACGTAGGCGGCGGACTCGTAACCGTTATGGTAAGAGGAGACGTAGGTGCTGTAAAGGCAGCCACAGAAGCAGGCGGAGCAGCAGCTGACAGAGTGGGCGAGCTCATTTCCGTACACGTAATTCCCAGACCGCACAACGAAGTTGAGTACATTCTCCCTACACTGGACACCACAGATAAGTAATCGATTCCGGCTTAGAAGGTTACAGGCCTCCTAGCGGGGAGGCAGCCGTAAGGCTGAATCAATAGAGTAACTAAAAGGAGATTGACTGATGCGTATTATTAAAGCACAAGATATAGAAAATGCTACGCGGGACCTTATCGTTAAGGAATTCCACGAAGATTTCACTATGTTTATCAGTCAGGAAGCAAGAGATTACGCTCAAGCAAACGGCATCAAGATCATCGGGAAGGATGACCATTCGAAACCTAAGAAGCCCGAGCACATGACCCACCTGAACGCTAAGCAGCTGGTCCTCAAAAACCATCCGCGCATCATCCTAAGAGGCAAGATCGACACCTTCCAGGCTAAGACCCTGGAGGTCCAGGTCCTGGCGGATGAACTGGGCCATCGCAATGTGGTGAACATGCTTGGGGAAGTCAACGACTATGCCAGAAAGATCCTCGTTGCGGATCTCATGGATAAGCCGCTGGATGATGATATCACCCTCATAGGTTTGAATGAGCAGGAGCTGAGATTCGTATCCCAGCATCCAACCCAGTATTTTGGAGTCGGACATATAGCACCAAGCTATAAGATGGGCAAGCTGGCAGTTGAACTGAACTTGCTCCGGGCCATGTCCCGCGAAGTTGAACTTGCTGCTATAAATGCCTTTGCAGACGGGCAAACCAAGATCGAAAGAAAAGACATTCTCAGGGCACTGAATCGTCTGAGCAGCGCGCTCTACATCATGTACCTTGAAGTTCTGGCGGAAGGAGGCGAATCGTAATGTCTGGCTCAAACATAAATGAGGAACTCGTAAGACAGATCATAACGAAGGTAGTCTCCGGGTACCAGGAACAAAGCAAAGTACAGGAAGAAGAGAAGAAGCCGGTGATCAAGACCATAACCTGTCCCGTAAGCGAGCAGGACGTGGAGATCCTGGTGGAAGCTTCTGCACGTCACGTGCACCTCACCGAAAAGGACATAGAGACACTTTTTGGCAAGGAATATAAGCTTACGCCGGTGAAAAAACTCACCCAGGTAGGGCAGTTTGCCTGCAAGGAGAGAGTCACCCTGATCGGTCCCAAGAACATCTACAGAAACGTAGCTATCTTAGGACCTGCCCGCAAAGAAACACAGGTGGAGCTCAGTCTCACTGACGCCAGATTCCTGGGAGTCAACGCGCCCGTAAGGATGTCCGGTGACTTGAGAGACGCGGCAGATATCATCATCGCCACGGACAAGGAGTCCATAGCTGCCAAGGGTTGTGCGATAGTGGCCCAGAACCACATCCACATGACCCCTGAGCAGGCCAAGAATTGGTGCTTCACTGACGGCGAGGAAGTAAGCGTAAAGATGTCTACAGCTAGACCTCTCACCTTTGATGGCGTTGTAGTAAGAGTTTCCGAGACCGCAGGTCTTGCCATGCATATCGACTTCGATGAAGCCAACGCCTGTCTCTTTAAGGACGGAGATATGGGCCTCATCAAGAGAAGCAGATGCGGCAGTCCCGCCCAGGTGAACCTTCCAAAGATGAAGGAAGGCGAAAAGAAGCTGGAGATGGCAGTAGCCATCAACAAGCACTTCATCACCGAGGAGGACATAAAGAAAGCTCTGAAGAACGTCAACTACAGCGGGCTTACCCTCCCGAAGGCAGCGATCTTATCTGCTCCGGCAAGGGACTACATCAACAGGGAAAAGATAAACATAACATTTATTTAGG
Source organism: Bacillota bacterium (assembly GCA_017394515.1). GTDB lineage: Bacteria > Bacillota > Clostridia > Peptostreptococcales > Anaerovoracaceae > RUG754. The sequence goes on from JAFPXY010000024.1 coordinate 2,492, forward strand.
AGAATAACATGATAATTTGTAAAGTTGTAGGCCATGTATGGGCTACCAAAAAGGAAGAGAGCCTTGAAGGCTCAAAGCTGATGGTAGTAGAGCAGACCGATACTTATGGAGATCAGAGTTCCGCCGAAACCTTCGTTGCCGCCGACATCGTCGGAGCCGGCATCGGAGAAAGAGTCCTCGTGGTTACCGGAAGTACCGCGAGAAAGACCTTCGGCAGAGATGATATCCCTATCGACGCAGCTATCGTCGGTATCATAGACTCTCTTGAAATCGACCGTCATAAATAAGGGGCGCAGCATATGAATATTTTAGACCAGATATTTGAAGGCGGTATAGTAGGCTGCGGTGGCGCAGGCTTCCCGACTCATGTAAAACTTAATACTCAGGTTGAATATTTCATAGTCAATGCCGCTGAATGTGAGCCGCTCCTTCGTACGGACAGATATACGATGAAGCACAGAGCTCATGATATAATCGATGCTGTAGAAGCCATAGGCGACCAGCTTATGGCCAGGAAGAAAGTGATCGCTCTCAAGGGCCACTATCACGATGAGATAGCCTGCCTTGAAGCAGCCATATCCGCAAAAAACTCCGACGTGGAGCTGTTCTTCCTCGAGAACTTCTATCCGGCAGGCGATGAACAGATCATGGTGTACGAGGTAACCGGCAGGGTCATCCCTCCGGCAGGAATCCCCTCTGCGGTGAACGCGGTGGTTTCCAACGTAGGAACCGTAGCGGCCATTTACGATGCCATGCATGGCATTCCTCTCACCCAGAAGATCATAACCGTGACCGGTGAGGTCAACGTACCTACCATCGTTTCTGCCCCTGTAGGCACTCCCATTCAGGAAGTGATCGACCAGGGAGATCCTATCCCAAGACGCTATACGGTGATACTTGGCGGACCTCTCATGGGAAGAAGGGTAGGCATGGATGACATTTCAAAGGAATACGTCACCAAGACCAGTTCCGGCGTCATAGTTTTGGACGAAGATTCACATCTTTCCGGAAGAAGAAACACTTCCATCGAGACCATGCTCAGAATGGCAAAATCCGCATGCATCCAGTGTACCTTCTGCACAGAGCTGTGCACGAGGCATATGCTGGGACATCCTCTCATGCCCCACAAAATCATGAGAAAACTCGCATATAACTCAGACGTTGAGAGCATCCTGGAGGACAACGACGTCAAACAGGCTCTCATCTGTTCAGAGTGCGGAGTGTGTGAGGAATATGCATGTCCCATGGGACTTCAGCCCCGCAGGATCAACAAGATGCTCAAGACCGTCTACGGACAGATGAAGATCAGATACCAGAGGGAAGAGCGTGACGAATGGGTAGCCAACGAGGCCAGAGAAGGCAGAAAGGTTCCCTCCAAGAGGATCGCAGCCAGAATGGGCGTTGATCAGTTCTACGATTATGTGATCAATGACTGCGTTGAGGTAGAACCTCGTGAAGTTTGCATATCCACAAGAATGCACATCGGAGCACCTGCGAAGCCCGTGGTTTCAGTAGGCGACATGGTTAGAAAGGGAACTCTCATAGCAGCTGTCGGAAGAGATCAGATGGGCGCAAACATCCACGCATCCATCGACGGTACAGTGACCTACGTTGATGATTCCAGGATAGTAATAGAGAGAAACTGATCGGAGGATACTATTTATGATTTACGAAACAATAGGATTTTTAGAACTGAACAGTATCGCAAAGGGCATTGAAGCAGCTGATGCCATGCTGAAAGCTGCCGAGGTGACTCTCCTCTCCGCCAAACCAAGCTGTCCGGGAAAATATCACGTGCTGATCCATGGTGAGGTCGCAGCTGTAACCTCATCCATAAAGGCAGGAGAGAAAGTCGGAGGTTCCCACGTCATCGAAAAGACCGTGATCCCCAGGATACATCCGCAGGTCATCGAAGCCATAAACCTGGCGACACCCATGTATGAGAGAAACGCTCTGGGCATCCTTGAATTCTTCAGCGTGACCAGCGCCATCATGGGCGCCGATGCTGCAGTCAAAGCAGCCGAGATCAATCTTATAGAAGTTCGTCTCGGAACAGGCATCGGAGGCAAGTCTTTTGTTACCTTCACAGGAGAAGTGGCAGCTGTCAGCGAGTCATGCAAGGCAGGAGCGGCAGCAGGAGGTTCCAACGGAATGCTGGTGGACTCTGTAGTGATCCCCAGCCCCAGAGAGGAGATCTTCAGAGCAGTAATGTAATTGATTTCTGTTGATAAAACGTGTATTATCAAAGTATGGACAGAGATTTTATCAAGAAAACATTCGGCTTAAGCGATAATGAGGTCAGGATCATAGAGGAAATCGACCGTACCATAGGATATTATTCCGAGGTTACCAGGAGCGATCTGTTTTTGGATTGCTTTATTTCCGGAAAGGAAGGTATGGTCGTTTCCCAGGGCCAATCTAAGAAGTCGCTGTACAAGAGAAATATTGTCGGTGAGAAGGTACTCCCGAAGAATGAGCCCACGGTCTTCTATACGATGGAGACCGGTGTTGGCATGAGCGATTCCTATGGGATCTCTCAGGAAAACATGGTAGTACAGCAAAAAACTTCTCCCGTAATAGGTGATAACGGAAGAGTTATCGGCGTCATGGTACAGGAGACCGATGTGAGCGACAAGGCAAGGCTCAACGATAAACTCAACCACATGGCAAACGTCACGGAGAAACTTTCATCCAGTGGCCTTGTCAAGGAAGGGGTAACGGATATCAATTCTGAAACAGGGGAAGGGAGTATTTTGCTCCAGGAAACTCATCACAGGATCAAGAACAATCTGCAGACCATTTCGAGCATACTGAATATTCAGAGGAGAAGGACCTCCAACGAGGAGACCAAGAGCGTCCTGGCAGATAACATCTCCAGGATCAATTCCCTTGCCGCCATGCATGAGATCATGATGACGGCTGCAACGGAAGAGATAGAACTGAGCGACGCCTTGAGGAAGCAGGTGGAACTCTTTGAGTCCATCCATCAGGGTGTCAACCAGAACATCAGATGCGATTACGACGGAGTTGACGTCATGGTTCCCTTCGAAAAGGCGCAGGCCATATCCATGATAGTGAATGAGCTCATGGTAAACGCCGTAAAGCACGGTTTCAGAGATAGAGAAGAGGGCGTCATCAAAGTAAGATTACTTGAGGGGGAGCGCCAGGCTACCGTCATGGTTTTTAACGACGGCGAAGCCTATAGAGAAAACCCTAAAAAGAGAAAGACCGACACAGGCCTGGGACTTGAGATAGTTCGTGGTCTTGCGGAGGATAAGCTAAAGGGCACCTATGCCCTGGAAAGCTCCAATATGGGCACCACGGTCATGATCAGTTTTCCGATTTAAGAGGAAGGAGACGTTCCGGTGTTAAGGTATGTAGCGGAAGAGATCGCATCGGTAGCGACCAATATTACAGGCTATGCGATCATCATTACGGATGACAAAGGAATAATTATCGGTGCTGACCACGATAACATCAAGCGTCTGGGAGAGCTCCATGAGGCGTCTCTTGAGGTAATGGAGACAGGCCGTATGAAAAAGCACACTGAAGAGGACTGCAAAAAACTCGAGGGCACTTATCCGGGAATCACCATGCCCATAGCCATCCACGATGACATCGTGGGCTCCATCGGAATCAAAGGCGATTCCGCTGAGGTGGAAAGGTATGGAATGCTGGTTAAGATGATAGCCGAGATCATGTTAAAGGACAGGATCGAAGCGGAGTCCGCTCATATCCAGTATGAGAATCTTCAGATGCTGGTAACAATGATCATCACCTGCGATGACAGCGAACTTTCCAAAGTCGCCATAGACAATCAGGGAAAACTTCTGGGTTACAATCTTTCCCTGGAAAGAGTTCCCATCCTCATAAGCCGCAAAGAGGCGGTAAAGGAAAAGAAAACGGAACGAGACGCGTATTCTACAGAGGTCTTCAAGGCTATCAAAAGGCAGTTTTCCAACCGTCAGGATATAATCGTCCTGATGGATGCAAGCGTAGAGCGTTATCTTATTTTTGCTAATACCGATTCCAATCGTGACAAAGAAGCTGTTGTTGAAAAGTGCTCCGCCATCCAGTCTGAGCTGAAGGAGAAGCACAGCATTTCAGTATATATAGGAATCGGCAGACCCTGCAATTCCATAGAGGCCATGAAGGAAGGATACAAGAGGGCAGAAATGCTTTTGGATTCCGTACTTCTGGGCCTTACAAGCAAGACTATAGTTACCATCACGGACATTCCTCTTGAGAGAATGATAATGGAAGCGGTCGAGTATTATGAAGGAAGGAACCTGGAAAACAGGATAAAGAACATCCTTCAGGACAAGAACGCTGATATGTATCTGGAACTGGTCATATGCTGGTGTGAATCCATGTTTAACTTTGCAGAGACCGCAAGAAGGCTGGGCATACATAAGAACACTCTGACCTACAGATTTGAAAAGATCAGAGAAAATTTCGATATCGATCTTCACGATTTCGGCACAACCATAGCACTGTACCTGTGCATCAGGATAACAAAATTAAGTAGTGAAAAGAACTCTTCTATATAGAATAAAAGCACCAAGAAACGCATTTTTAAATGCGTTTTTTTGTACTTTTTGCACGATGAATTTTTAACTTTAATTTGCTAAAATAGTTATACAATAAAAGTATCTAAGGAGGCAAAAATATGGTATCAAGAAAAATTGCTGTTTTAGGCGGCGGCAATGGCGCACATTGCATGGCTGCAGATATGAAATTAAAGGGACATACAGTTAAGATGTTCGAATTCCCTGAGTTCAAGCATAACATGCAGAGAGTGTTTGATACTCAGACGGTAATCGCTAAGGGAGCTATTCCCAATGCTGTTAACGGTGTTGCTAAATTAGATTTAGTTACAGATGACATCGATGCTGCAGTAAGTGATGCTGAGATCATCCTTCTGGTATGCCCTGCATTCGCTCATGAGCACTATGCAGAAGCATTAAAGGGACATGTTAACAAAGATCAGATCATCGTTACATTCCCCGGAGCTTTCGCAGCACTCGTTATCAAGAAGGTATTCGGAGACGCTGAGTGCCCTGCACTGGCAGACGCCAACAACCTTCCTTATGACGCTCGTATCCTTGAGCCCGGCGTAGTTACCTGCTTCGGAAGAACTGACATGAACATCGGCTACTTCCCCGCAACCTGCAAGGAGAAATGGCATGACATCCTTCTGGATGCACTGTTCCCGTTCCAGAGAGTTTATGAATCCGTTCTTGAATCCGGATTATCCATCGTAAACCCTGCATGGCATACAGGATCCTGCCTGTTCAACGTATCCAACATTGAGAGACCTGAATTCACATTCTATCTCTATCAGCATGGCTGGACACCTTCCGCCTGCAAGCTGGATATGGTTCTTGACCAGGAGAGAAAGGATATCGGCGCTGCTTTAGGATATGACCTCCATCCCGTTGAGGACTTCGGTAAGATGGAACCTCATAACTACACATGGGAAGAGCTCTACAGAGCCGGCCACGGCGACATCGCTCTGACACCTATCTGCGGACCTAACGATATCTGGAATAGATATCTCACAGAGGACTGCCCGTTCGGACTTGTTCCTTGGGCTTCCATCGCAGAAGTACTCGGAGTACCTGTACCGATGACCAATTCCTGCATCGACATCTACAATGTAATCCACGACAAGGATTGGAGAAAAGAAGGACTTACAGCTGACGACATGGGTCTTACAGGCATGACCAGAGATGAGATCGTTAAGTATGTAAGAACAGGTGAGAAATAATCTCGCATTATTAACCAGACTCACGCTCATCCCGGAGGATATAGCCTTTAGGATGTGAGTAGCAATAAGCCTTAATTTTGATTAATGAAGGAGAAAGGAAATGAAAAAGTTACTAGTAATTTTACTCTCGCTTGCTATAGTATTCACTTTCGCAGCCTGCGGCGGCAGCGGCGGTGGTGGCAGCGATGAACCGTCAGGAGAGACTTATGAACTTAAGCTCGCAACTCACTACAACACAGAACATGCTGGTTATGCAGCAATCGAGAAAGCTGTAGCAGCCATAGAAGAGCAGACAGGCGGCGCTGTAAAGATCAGCGTATATCCTTCCTCACAGCTTGGCGACTACACTGTAACTTATCAGGATTTAGGATCCGGCGCAGTTGACCTCGCTCTGATCCCTTGCCCGTCCGAATATGATCCGAGAATCGAAATGAACTTCGTTCCTTACATGTTCTCCGATTATTCACAGCTTGCAAAGGCATTCGGACCTGACAGCTACTTCTTCGAGCACTATGTTCCTATCCACGCTGAACAGGGCGTTGAGTACATGGGAGCATATGTAGAAGGACTTATCGGACTTGGCTTCACAACTCTTCCCGACAACTATGGTGATCCTAACGTTAAGAAGAACCTGAAGATCAGATGCCCGGCCATCGAAGTTTACAACCTTGTAACTGAAGATCTGGGATTCAACGCAGTTACCATTCCTTATGCAGACCTGTACACATCAATGCAGACAGGCGTTTGCGATGGATGGATCGGCGGAACTCCTCAGCTGAACTACTCCGACTTCAAGGACATCATCAAATACTACATTCCTTACAATGTATTCGCAGAGAATATCGGTTTCTTCATGTCCGCTAAGACAGCTGAATCTCTTCCTGCAGAATATGCTGACATCATCAGAAGCGTATTCGCAGAAGCTTCTCTTGAATCCTTCGAAACTGCTGAAGAACTCGATAAGGAAGCTCTTCAGGGACTTAAGGATTACGGTGTAGAGATCATAGAACTTACAGACGAAGAAATGGCAGCTTGCGTAAAGAAGGTTCAGGAAGAAACATGGCCTAAGCTTTATGCAAACATCGGTGAAGACGTACTTAAGGGATTAGTTGAAGCACTTAACTAATCAGTTGACTTTGCTTAATTGATCGAATCATCAATACATATGTCTGTGCGGCTCGCCCGCACAGACTATGTTTATAAAAGGACTTATTAAGAATTAATTAAATCTAATTACAGAGGTTTGATATGGATACGGTAAAATTTGGAGCAAAATTTGAGGAATCCGGCTTCTGGAAAGGACTGAGGACTTTAGTAGAATGGCTTATGATCATCTGCAGCGTATGCTGTTCAGGTGTTCTTATAGTCTCAACCTTCATGCGTTACTGCATGGACAAGAACTGGTACGGCTCCGACGAAATCATTCTGATATTTGCATTTTGGCTTTACTTCATGGGCGCTATCTACTGCTCCTATGAAGACAGCCACATCAAGGCGGATATCGTATCCTCACTCGTTAAGAATATCCGTGCTAAGGACGCAGTTGCACTGGTTGCTGGAGTTGTACTTGTTTTGATCAACGCAGTGCTCATCGTTTGCGTTATTCCTTACCTCCAGGATGGGTTCACCAGGATGCCTTTAACGACGTCCCTGAAGATCCCTCTTGTTATTCCAAGGATAGCCATCATGCTGAGCATGATACTCATGGAATTCTACCATGTTTATTATCTCATCAAGCACTTCGTACAGTATTTCAAAGATGGTTTCTTCTCGACACCTAATGAATACGACTACTTCCCTGAAAAGTTAAAGGCTAAATATCCCAACACAGGCCTTCTTACCAAGGCTGAGATGGACGCCAAGAGAGTAGCCGAAGCAGCGGAATACGAGAAGACACTTGTAGAAGAAGGAAAGGAGGACAAATAAATGGTAGCTGGTATATCGGTAATAATCCTCGTAGCGGCACTGTTAATTGGAATTCCTCTTCCTTTCGCATTTGCCTGTGCGTTCATGATGCTGACAGTCGGATATGGTTATGATATAGACTTCCTCATGGCTGCCGGTTACGGACAGTTGAACTCTGTAGTTCTGCTGGCCATTCCGCTTTTCATCTTAGCGGGAGGCATCATGGAAAAAGGTAAGATCGGTGGTGCTCTTATCGGTTTCGTACAGCTTTTCGTAGGTCGTTTCAAACATGGTCTTGGAACTGTATCAGTAGTTACCTGCGCTGTATTCGGAGCTATTTCCGGATCCGCTGCAGCTACACTTTCCTGCATCGGTTCCATGATGGAGCCCAGACTTACTGAAGCTGGATATCCTAAGGGCCATACCGCAGCCTTACTTGCTGCTGCATGCCCTCTGGGTCTTCTGATCCCGCCTTCAACGGCGCAGATCCTGTACGCATGGTCGTCAGCCCAGTCAGTACTGGCCTGCTTCCTTGCTACTATTATTCCCGGCATATTGCTGGCACTTCTTCTTTGCATCGTAAACTACGTTTGCACCAAGAAGATGCCTATCAAGATCTCAGACCCTATTCCTAAGGGCCAGAGAGCTAATTATTACATTAAGAATACAGTCAATGCGATCCCTGCATTGCTTATGCCCGTAATCATCCTGGGAGGTATTTATTCAGGAATCATGACGCCGACAGAGTCTGCGGCTATCTCCTGTCTCTATGCTATCCCTGTAGCCATGTTCATCTATAAGGGCATGACTCTCAAAGGATTAAAGGAAACCCTGGTCGACACATCGGCATCCACCGGTGCTGTAATGGTAATGTTCTTCATGGTAATGGTATTCTCCAAGATCCTCACCATGGAAAACATCCCTAACAAGATCGCAACGGGACTGCTTTCACTGACAGACAACTATTATCTGATCCTGTTAATGGTCAACCTGTTCATGATCATCATCGGAATGCTTATGGACGATACCTCAGGAATCCTGCTTTGCACACCGCTGCTGGTTCCTATCGTAACATCCATCGGAGTACATCCTATCCACTTCGCCGCTATCTTAGGCGTCAACCTGGGTATGGGTAACGTAACTCCTCCTACAGCCCCGATGCTTTACATGTCAGGACGTGTATGTAAGGCTAAGACAGACCAGATGCTGAAGCCGATACTGATATTCATCATATTCGCTTACATTCCGGTACTTCTCCTTACCACCTACGTGCCTGCCATCGCAACTACCATTCCTAAATGGTATATGCCTAAGGCATTCATGTTACCATGATCATGGAAATGATGTACTGGATCTCAATAGTTATAATGATAATTGGAGCTGTAATGCTTCACTTTAAGTATGATGAGCATGGACTTAAAAGGCTCACGCTCTTCTTCACTACGGTCTTGATCATGGCCGTAGGGCAGGGGCTCATGACATACCAGTATGTGGTGCTGAGAGGAGGCTTCTCCATTCATAACTGCATTTACGGCGTGTTCCTGGCACTGCTTTTAGGCGCAGGCGTTCTCTGGTCATCGAAGTTGATGTACAAGTTCGAGTATGAAAGATTCAGAGTACTGCTGGGCGTTATAGCGGTCATAGCGGGCTGGCTTGGAGGAAATGGCATAGACCTGGTCGTGGCTTACAGATCAGGCTTTGGGCTTCTGGAATCCTCCCTCGCCGTCTACATGTTATGCCTTGGCGCTATACTTGTTATGATCGCAGATCTTGTCGGTATATTTGAGAACTTTTCTCTCAAAAAACAGCCTCTGCTCGTTCTCATCAGTCGCTGCACGGTATGTGTTGGCATAGCGATGATGATAGGAGGAGGCATTATCGGCTAGATGAAATCTGGGGAAAAACGAAACAATAAAACAACAGGAGCTATCTCAAAAATGAGATGGCTCCTTTTGGGTTGGTAGAACTAAGACAGCCTAAAGCCCATAAATCAGCAATTTAGGCCGAGTCTAGGACGAAATGCTTCATTTAAGCATTTTCGTCCTACTGCAAAAAATCTTCATAGGACAAAAATTATGATTTGGCTTATTTGATCCTATGTTATTTTTTTGAAGAAGCTTGGCAAACTTTATATTCTTCCTTCAAATGTCTCGATTTCTTAAAAATATGGCGATTAGCGCCAGCTAACTGGGTTACGCCCATATAATGGTGTAAAATTGAAAATTAAATAATTAGAGCCAAATGCTCATCCTTCAGGTATAATTAGATCACCACAATCAACATAATACCAAGGAGGACTAACAAATGGCTCAACTCAATATTACACTAA
>JAFPXY010000025.1 GCA_017394515.1 Bacillota bacterium
GTGCAGCTCTTATCCACCTTCACGTAAGATGGGATGACGGAACTCCTACACAGGACAAGGGAAGATTCCAGGAATGCGTAGACGCTATCAGAAAGGTATGCCCTGACGTAATCATTCAGCCTTCCACCGGCGGTGCAGTTGGAATGACTGACCTTGAAAGATTACAGTCCACAGAGATCACACCGACCCCTGAGATGGCTACTCTTGACTGCGGAACCTGCAACTTTGGCGGAGACGAGATCTTTATCAATACAGACAACACCATCAACAACTTCGGCGACATCATGAAGGAAAGAGGAATCAAGCCTGAGTGCGAAGTATTCGACAAGGGCATGATCGACTTAGCTCTCAAGGCAGCTAAGAAGGGTCACATCGACTATCCTATCCACTTCGATTTCGTACTTGGCGTTCAGATGACCGCTACAGTAAGAGACCTGGTATTCATGGCTGGATCAGTTCCTCCGGGATCAACCTGGACAGCAACCGGTATCGGCAAGACCTGCTGGGATATCGTAGCAGCTACCATCGCTCTCGGCGGACACGTTCGTGTAGGCTTCGAGGACAACGTATACATGTCCAAGGGCGTACTTGCTAAGTCCAACGGCGAAATGGTTGAGAGAGTTGTTCAGATGGCTAAGCTCATGAACAGAGAGATCGCTACTCCTGATGAAGCTAGAGCTATCCTGGGACTTAAGCCCAGAGCATAAGCAGCTGATCGAAAATTGAACACTAAGATTCCCGAGTTTTACTCGGGAATCTTTTTTAATTAACTCCTTTAATCTGATAAAATATTTATGGAAATTTATTTAATAATGTGGTAAAATACTATTGTGTTGTGACAAGACCTTTTTAGGTGGGGTCTGTTATTATAAAAGATAGGAGGAATAAAATTCTTATGAAAAAGAAAATCCTGGTAGTGATATTGTCACTTGCGATGATCTTAAGTTTTTCAAGCGTCGCATGGGCAACGGAAACGGGAGCAGCTGACGATAATGCTTCCGTGAACATTCTCACCCTGACAAAGATTCAGGATGCGATGGCTTCCAAGGTAATGAGCGAACATAAGGCAAACCTTGTCAAAACAGCAGACAAGAAGTTCAAAGCCTATGATGAAAATGAGACCGTTCGTGTATCCATTATCCTTGAAGATGAGCCGACGATCGCAAATTATTCTACCACGAATATCGCTAATAACAGCGCAGCGATGAATTATCGTGAGTCCCTGCAGAAGAAGCAGGCTTCTCTCGTTAAGAACATCGAAGGCGCTCTTGGCGGCAAGAAACTTGACGTGGTATGGAACCTGACTTTGGCTGCTAATATCATTTCCGCAAACATGAAATACGGTGATATTGCCAAAGTTGAAGCAGTAGACGGCGTTAAGTCGGTAATCATGGAGCGTAAGTATGAACCGACCGTAGCTGAGAGAAAGAAAGCTGAACCTAACATGGCTACATCCGGCGAGATGATCGGTTCCAGCGTAGCTTGGGCTGATGGTTATACCGGAGCTGGAAGCCGTGTAGCAATCATCGATACCGGTATCGATGATGATCACCAGTCCTTCGACAGCGGTGCATTCGATTATGCTCTTGCAAAGAATGCAGAAACTCTTGGAAAAACTGCTGAAGAGTATGTAGCAGGCCTTGACCTTCTTGACGCAGAAGAGATCAGCGGCCTGGTTCGCAAGCTGAATGTATATGAATGTGATCAGACTGTCACAGCTGAAGATCTGTTCCGCAACGACAAGATCGCATTTGGCTACAACTACGTTACAAAGAATCTGGACATCACTCACGAATTTGATGGAGCAGGTGAACATGGTTCTCACGTAGCCGGAATCGCTGCTGCAAACAGCTACGTCCCTGAGGGCGAAGGCTATACCAACGCACTGGAGAAAGTACACGTACAGGGTGTTGCTCCCGATGCTCAGATCCTTGTTATGAAGGTTTTTGGTAGTGCAGCTGATGGTTCTACCTATGATGACGGAGCTTACGACAGCGATTATATGGCTGCAATTGAAGACGCAATTATCCTTGGAGCAGATTCCATCAATCTGTCCCTTGGTTCCGCAGTTCCCGGACTTGAAAAGGAATATGAGTATGACTACGAAAACATCCTTGATTCTCTTGTAGAATCTGATACCGTAGTTTCCATCTCTGCCGGAAACAATGCCTCTGTAGGAGCTAATTCCTATTATGGCCAGCTTTATGGTTTAGGAGTTGCTTATCCGGATGACAATTCATTTAATACCGTTGGCAGCCCCGGATCCTATACCAACTCTCTGACCGTAGCATCAGTAGATAACACCGGTAAGACCGGAAACTATATCTTATCCGGCGAAGACATTATTTTCTATAATGAGAACATTGAAAAACAGGAACCTCTTACATCCTTGGCAGGTGACAAAGAGTATTCTTATGTAATGCTTGACGGAGTTGGCACAGCTGCTCAGATTGAAGCTTTGGGAGACCAGCTTGAGGGCAAAATTGCTGTAGTACAACGTGGCGCTATCAATTTCTCCAGCAAGTGTGTTTATGCATCTGAAGCTGGTGCAATCGCCATTATTATCTATAACAACCAACCCGGAATGCTTTCAATGAATCTGAGTGGATATGAAGGTTCTGCTCCTGCAGTAATCATTTCACAGGAAGACGGAGAAATTTTAAAAGCTAATTCGGAGAATGCAAGTGAGCCTAATTCGGTAGTATATGATTATGTAGATGAAGATACCGGAGAAGTTACAAAGGATCAGACCTTAGAATATTATTCCGGTACAATTACTATCCCTGCAGAGGTCGCAGTTACACAGGATACTCCTGAGTATTACACCATGAGTGATTTCAGCTCCATGGGTACTCCTACCTCACTGATCTTAAAGCCTGAGATCACTGCTCCCGGCGGCAATATCTATTCAGTAATGGGAGCTCATGATGTATTAGATAAGGAAGGAGTAGAGCTTACCGGAATAGTAGGTGACTCCACCACATATGAGAATATGTCCGGAACTTCCATGGCTGCACCTCAGGTTTCTGGTATGGCAGCATTAGTAGCTCAGTACATCCGTGAGAACGGACTTGATGAGCAGGAAGGCGTTTCTGCCCGTGTACTTGCACAGAGCTTACTCATGGCAACTTCAGTTCCTGCTACAGATTCATATGGCGAATATTACAGCGTTATGAAGCAGGGCTCCGGTATTGCCAACGTAGGTAATGCGGTACAGGCAGCTTCTTACATCATTATGAATGAAGACGCTACCGCATCATATGCAGACGGCAAGGTCAAGGCTGAACTTGGTGATGACCCTGAACGCACCGGAGCATATAGCTACGGATTTACCGTTCACAACATGACAGATACTGATCAGACCTATACTCCTAGCACAGATATGTTTGTTCAGTATCCTGAATCCGGATTTATGCTTGATGATACAGGCAGCATCGGTGCAGAAGCTACCTACACAGTTAATGGTGAGGCAGTAGAGAAGATCACCGTTCCCGCCAAGGGAAGTGTTGAAGTCAAGGTCGACATGGCTGTTGCTGCAGATGAGCTTGAATTTATCGATGAATATTATGTGAATGGAACATATATCGAAGGATACACCTTCCTTACCCCTGAAGTAAATGAAGAAGGCGCATATCTGGACGTAGAATACTCCATTCCTATCCTTGCTTACTATGGCAACTATTCTGATGCTTCCATGTACGATGTTGGCAGCATGAATGAATGGTATTATGGAACTATGCAGGATGACGGAATTGTTCCTTATTCATATGCAACCTTCGAAGAAATCTTTGAAGAAGGCGACTACCTTGCAAACAATATGTACACTCAGTACGTAGATCCTATGGATTCTGAATATGTTCTTGAACCAAATGTTCAGTTAAGCAATCCGTATATGACTGAGGATGAGAATGCTCTGGATCGTCAGGCAATTACTTCAACTTCTGTCCTTGTTGAATACGATACCAGAAACATTGATAACGCAAGTATTTATACCAATGCTATCTTCGATGCAGAGGGCAATATTGTCAGCATAGGCGAACTGCAACATGACATTTATCCTGCATTCTACTATCCTGAATACGGTCTGTGGCTTGAGTATGGCGAAGAGGGCCTGTACTACTATGGCGCAACCTTCACCGAAATCAACAAGACACCTGCCGAGTTAGGATTCAAAGAAGGCGACACATTTACAGCTGCTGCTGTAGCAATTCCTGAGTATTATACAAAGGGAAAGACTGTTAAGAAGTCTACCGTTTCCGAATGGCTGGAAGACGGTACTCTCGGCAAGGGCGTTCTCAAGGGAACCACATTTACCGTAGACGATACTTATCCTGAAGCTGTATCTGAGGACGTAGAAGTAAAACTGACCGGAGAGACTACACGTTCCATTTCCGTAGATGTTCAGGATAATCGCTACGTTGCATACGCAGCTATCCTTGACGCTAACGATTATACAGTCCTCGCTGAAATGGTACCTGAACAGACAGAGGCTGGTTCAGTAGCTACTTGCAACTTCGAGTTTGATCTTGCAGAGTTTGAAAAGGATCCATTAGAAGTAGAAAATTATGTTTTAGTTGTTGCTGACTACGCAGGTAATGAAAACTATTACGAATTAGGCTATGAAGCTGAATTCCCGATGTCCAGAGCAGAAGTAACTGCATCTTCCGTTGTATACACAGGCGCTGCTCAGACACCTGAAGTGACAGTAGCATGGGAAGACGGAACAGCAATGGTCGAAGGCACAGACTATGTGATCTCTTATCTTGATGCCAACGGTGAAGAAGTTGCTGAGATGATCAATGCCGGCACATACTACATTGCGGTTAAGGGTATCGGCAAGTATGCAGATACACAGTACGTAGAGTGGACCATCAATCCGGTTAAGATCGCTTCCGCAACACTTAAGTCAAAGAGCCTGGTATATAACGGCAAGAATAGAACTACTGCTGTAACAGTAAAGGCTAAGGTAGCTGGAAAGACAGTTACACTTAAGAAGGACACCGATTACACAGTTACTTATTCAAACAACAAGAATGTTGGAAAGGCAACTGCAAAGATCGTTGGAATAGGCAACTTCACAGGAACCCTTAGCAAGACCTACAAGATCATTCCTAAGGCTACAACCCTCAAGACTCCTGCGGCTGCTTCCAAGGCTCTCACAGTTAAGTGGAACAAGCAGGCTACAAAGATGTCTCAGTCCAGAATCACTGGTTATGAGATCCAGGTAGCTACCAATAGCACATTCACAAAGAACAAGAAGACCGTAAAGGTTAACGGATATAAGAAAGTATCCAAGAAGGTAACCGGTCTTAAGGGCGGTAAGAAGTACTACGTACGCGTACGTACATACATGACAGTAGGCGATGCAACTTACTACTCAAAGTGGAGTGCAAAGAAGTCCGCTAAGACTAAAAAATAATTGCTAAACCAATAAAGGGACAGTCTCAAAATGAGATTGTCCCTTTAATTTATGTGGTGGTGAGTAAACCGCAAAGACGTTTTTTGCGGTGTTAGGTTTATTGCAAAAAATGCCTGCTCAAAAAAGTAAACCACAATGTCATATATATGGCATTGTGGTTTATGCATTTAACCCTACCTCCTCAGATGGTAAACCACAATTGCAAAATATGTCGGTTGAGGTTTATCTCAGATTTTTATACATTTGGAGTATAATAAACCACAATCACTTAAATCATATTGTTAGGTTTATTTTTAGAGCGAAATCCATTATGTTGTGAAAATTTACATAATATAAGAGTAAACCACAACCTGTGAAAAACACGCTATTAGGTTTACCGAGCGACAAGTAAGCCCTATAGCGATAAACCACAACCCTCGAAAACATGCTTTTAGGTTTACCCACCAGCAAGTAAGCCAAATGTAATAAACTACATATGCTTTAAATGGAATATTAGGTTTACACGCCATTTACAACATTTACAACATCACCCAAAAGAAGCCATCTCATTTTGAGACAGCCCCTTTTTCTTATCGGGATTATCAATTACTTTTGTACAAATTTTAATACAAAACCCTTGACTTTATTACTATCAAGTGTTAAAATACAATTACACGGAAGCGGGAATGTGTTTACACACTCCCGCTGTTTTATTTAGTAGATTTTTTAACGAAAGGCCGGCGGACATGTCTTTTGCATCAGAGACCAAAAATGAATTAGCAAGGATCGAGCCTGAGAAGAAATGCTGCATGTTAAGTGAGATAGCTGCATACATCAGGACTGCCGGATCTATGGGAATCGTTGGCTTTGGTAAGTTCACCATAACTTTGACCACCGATAACGCTGCCGTCGCCAGACACTACAAGAAACTTATCAAGACGTATTTTGATATAGAGACCGAACTGGAGATCACGGAAGGCGGATCGGTCGGTAGAAACCGCAAGGAAAAGAAATACAACTATATCATCACCATCAATCCTGAAAATAATTCAGAGGCCATCCTGAGAGAGTGCGGCATCCTGATGATCAAGGAAGGTCACAACTACTTTTCCGATGGCATATACAGCGGACTTGTGAGAGCCAAGTGTGACAAGAGGGCATACCTGAGGGGAACCTTCCTTGGAGCAGGCACCATGTCCAATCCGGACAAGGCCTATCATCTGGAATTCGTTATGAACTCCGAGGTCATGGCCAATGATTTAAAGAAGCTTATAAATTCTTTTGCGGATCTTTCCTGCAAGGTGGTACAGAGAGGCAAAAAATACATAGTCTACATGAAAAAGGCTGACTACATTTCCGACACCCTGGCTCTCATGGGAGCATCCAGTCAGGTGCTCACCCTGGAGGACATAAGGATAAAGAAGGAAATGGTCTCAAGCGCAAGGCGCGCCATGAACTGCGATTCGGCCAATCTGGACAGAGCCATCGACGCGTCCATGAGGCAGGTAGAAGCTATCAGGACGATTGCAGAAATGAAGGGACTCAAGTGGTTGGATCCCAAGCTCAGCGAAGTGGCGACTCTGAGGCTGGAGCATCCTGAAGCTTCCATTGCAGCTTTGGGAGAGATGCTGGATCCGCCTCTTAAGAAATCCGGTATCAACAACAGGTTGAGAAAGATCGAAGACATAGCCGCAAGACTGAACGCCGGGGACGTGTCATAATATTGTATACATTATTATTTGTGAAATTGGATAAAAAGTACAGTTTCAAATGTATATGGGACAACAAAATGTGTTATAATAAGTAGAAATAGATATTTCTGCAGATTATAAAAGCAAAATCTAAGTAAAGGAGAGATAAGAGTGTTTACTGAAGAATTGACTGCTATCAGAGAAGCTGAAGAACAGTCCGAAGCTATCAAGAAGAATGTGAAGACTGAAGTTAAGCGCATGATAGAAGCTGCTAAAGCGGAAGCCGAAGAAATACTCGATAAAGAGGAGACGCAAGCCAAAGAAATATACGATTCCCTCATCAGAGAGGGGATGGATGAGGCTGACTCCGAGTATGAAGCTGCCATAGAGAAGGCTCATATCGATGCCGACAATATGGTAAAAGCTGCAGAGGCTAAGAAAGATAAAGTTATAGATCATATAGTAGAAAGGATAGTGAGATCCGGTGTCAATAGTTAAAATGCAAAAGGTCTCGGTCATCGGCCTTGATAAGATCAAGGGACGGCTTATAGCCCGGATGATGGACCTGGAAGCTGTACAACTTACGGATCAAACGGAAAAGCTCACGGAAGACTTTTGGGCAGAGAACACGGTTCAGGACGGTGCTCAGGATCAGGTGACTTACTTTGAAAACAAGATCAGCCGCTCATCTCAGGCACTGGATATCATCGACCAGTACGGTGAACTTAAGAGTCCGCTGTTCAAGACCAGAAGGATCATTTCCAAAGAAGAGGCCGCGTCCATTCCTTCTCAGGAGATCGCAACCGAGGATCTCATAGCTCGTCTCATTCATCTGAATGAAGAGCTCAGATCCAAGAGGGATGAGATCAACAAACTGGATCTGGACAACATGATGTTCGAGCCATGGAGAGATTTCGACGTACCTCTTGATCAGACTTCGACCCAAACCGTAACCACCATAATGGGTGTGCTGCCGATAGCTTATGACCCGGCAGGTGCGGAGGGCGCAGTCAAGAGCATAACCGAAAGATACGTAATGAAACAGGTCAATGAGGATAAGACCATGAGATATCTGGCTTTCCTCATCCCAAAGGAGAACGAGGAGGACATCCTTGCAACCCTTAAGGATCAAGGCTTCCAGGCTCTGGAAATGCGGAGCTACAAGGGAACTGTGACCGAAAACATCTTAAACAATCAGAAAAGAAGAATCAAACTTCAGGATGAGATCGACCAGATACGTGATGAGATCAAAGAACTGGCAGCTCAGAAAGAACACATTGAAGACTACCAGGACATCCTGACGGTGGAGCTTGATAAGAAAAAGACTCGCTCCAAACTTCTTAAGACCAAGAAGACCTTCTACATGGAAGGTTGGGTGCCTGAGGGCAGGGTAGAAGCGGTGAAGAACCTGCTGGATGCTAACGAGTGCTACTATGAATTCTCTGAGCCGCAGGAAGGCGATGACGTTCCGGTAATGCTTAAGACCTCCAAGTTCTTCAAGCCGGTAGAGGCAATTACAGAAATGTATTCGCTTCCCGCCTATGGAACCTTCGATCCCACCACCATCTTCGCGTTATGGTACATCTGCTTCTTCGGAATGATGTTCAGTGACGCCTGCTATGGACTTCTCATGGTGATCGTTTTGGGCGTCGTACTTAAGAAGTACAATCTGGAAGGCACCATGTATAAGATGGTTAAGCTGCTATTCTATTGCGGCATATCCACCACCTTCTGGGGCGTTATGTTCGGAGGATACTTCGGTAACCTATTTACGGTAATAGCGGAGACCTTCTTCGGTAAGACCTTTAAGATCCCACCTCTCTGGTTCGATCCTTTGGACGATCCGTTGAAGCTTTTGATTATCTCCATAGCCCTCGGTGTAGCTCACCTGTTCCTGGGTCTGGCTATCCAAGGCTACCTGTACTTGAAGGACGGTAAGGTCGTAGACTTCATCTGCGATATAGTCCTCTGGTATACGACGATCATAGGCTTGTTCCTGTGGATCGGAGGAGGTGTTATCGGCGGAGCTGCACCGGTTATCGGTAAGTGGATGTCCATCATCTCCATCGTAGGTCTGGCTCTGACAGGAGGAAGAGACAGAAAAGGTGCAGGTAAGTTAGTCGGAGGCTTTTCCAACGTATATAACATCACCAGCTGGCTATCGGATATTTTGTCCTACGCCAGGATCCTGGCCCTGGGACTTGCTACAGGAGCTATAGCTCAGGTAGTAAATACCATGGGCGCCCTTGCAGGAGGAGGCATCAAAGGAGCCGTTGTGTTCCTTCTGGTATTCGTCTTCGGACACCTGCTGAATTTCGCAATTAACGTACTCGGCGCATTTATTCACTCGGCTCGTCTGCAGTTCGTAGAGTTCTTTGGTAAGTTCTACGAGGATGGCGGCGAAGCCTTCGAACCGCTGAGGAAAAACACAAAGTATATTAAGATAGAAGAAAGCAAATAATCTCTTAAGGAGGAGAAAACAATGTTAACAGACGGCAATGGATTAGCTCTAATAGGAGCAGCGATCGCAGCTTGCGCAGGCTGCGGATCCGGTATGGGTGTAGGTATCGCAGGTCAGGCTGCGGCCGGCGTAGTAGCATCAGACCCTAAGAAATTCGGTAGAACCCTGATCCTTCAGGCTCTTCCCGGAACACAGGGCATCTACGGTGTAGTAATCGCTTTCCTTATCATGGTAAAGACCGGATTCCTTTCAGGAGGAATGATCGACTTAAGCGTAGCTGAAGGTTTATATTACCTGGCAGCAGGCATCCCCATCGGAGTTGTAGGTTTCCTTTCCGGTATCGGTCAGGGACGCGCAGCTGCATCAGCTCTTCAGCTCATGGCTAAGCGTCAGGACCAGATGGCAAAGGGTATCATTTACACCGTAATGGTTGAGACTTACGCTATTCTTGCTTTCGTAGTTTCCATCCTTATCTGGCTGAGAGTGTAATTCTTAGAGTATAAGTTATTTCACCCGAAAAAGATAAGAGGTAGAAGCTATGAGTATAGAAAAAATCACATCAACAATACTGGATGAAGCAAGGGAAGCTGAGAAGCTGGCTCTTGACGAAGCCCAGGCCAAATGTGATCAGATCATAGAAGAAGCCAAACAGAAAGCTCAGGCTCAGAGGGAAGCTTTAGTCAAGAAGGGACAGGAGGAGAAGGAAAAGATCATCCTTCGCCGTAAGTCCGTAGCGGCTATCGATTCCAAGAAGGTCCTCCTTGAGAGTAAGCAGAAGGTCATCAAAGAATGCTTTGATGAATCCATCGAAAGGATAACGAACCTTCCGAGAGAAGAGTACATCGACTATCTCGTCCGTGTCGGAATCAACTCCGACATGTACGGTGGTCTGCTCACATTTAATGAAAAAGAAAAAAATACCATCGCTCCGGAAGTCATAAAGAGACTGAACGAAGCAACAGAAGCAATGCGTATCGAGAAGTACGGCGACAGACCTTTCAGTGAGAGATTCTCACTGAACGAAGTGGCAGAACCCATCACCGGTGGATTCTGGATCAGATATCGTCTGACCTACGCTGATAATACCGTAGGCACCCAGGTAGATTTCGCCAGAACAGAGATGGCATCAGAGGTTTCCAGAATGTTATTTGAGGAGGAGTGACATGAGCGACTATATTTTCCCTTGTGTCGTCGTGCGTTCCAAGGAAGTAGACCTCCTGAACAATGAGGAGACTCTGAAACTTCTGGAATATGATTCGGTTCAGGATATCATGAACGTTCTCGCGGAACATGGTTACGGAGATGGTAAAGAGCTGGAGAATCCCAGGGACTTTGAAGCCATTCTTTCCAAAAATATGGAAGAGATGTATAAGGAGATCTACAGCACCATCCCTGATGAAAAAGAACTGAATTTCTTCAAATACCCCAACGATTATCATAACCTTAAGGTTCTCCTTAAGGCTGAGTTCCTGGAGACGGATGCCAAGGATCTTTTGATAGATTCAGGCACCATTCCGGCAGAGCAGATGGAAGAGATGCTGAGACGCCGTGACTTCACCCAGATGACGGTGGAGATGAGAGCGGCAGTGGACGAAGCCATCGAACTCTTCGCTAAATCCAGGGATCCTCAGGAGATAGATATCAGACTGGATAAAGCCTGCTATAAGGACATGCTCACGGATGCTGAGGAATCCGGAAACGACTTCCTCAAGGAATACGTAATGCAGCTCATAGACCTGCTGAACGTTGATTCCTTCGTGAGACTCAAAGAGATCGGCAAGCCAAGGACCTTCTACAAGAGAGTTTTCCTTGAAGGAGGAAACCTGGACGAGAACGCCATTGAGCAGAAAGCCGGCCTCATAGTCAACGAAGTAGGCGTTGCCGGCGTTGAGAAGTATCTGGACAATCAGAAGATGGAATATGTGAAGGACGCGCTCTATGTGCCGTTTGGCATAGAACCCATCGTCGGTTTTTTGCAGGCTAAGGAAACAGAGGTCATGAACCTGAGAATGATCCTTACCGGTAAGATCTCCGGCATGGACGACGTACTGATTAGAGAAAGGCTGAGGGATACATATGTATAAGATCGGTGTAATAGGAGACAGAGAATCCATATTAGGCTTCAAGGCCGTGGGTCTGGATGTTTTTCCCATCGATGATCCCGAAGAAGCCAAGAAGACCCTAAAAAGGATCGCAAAAGAAGATTTTGCCATTATCTACATAACAGAGCAGATCTATCAGTACATGATGGATCTGGTAGATGAATACGTAGACTCCAGGCTCCCGGCGATAATTCCTATCCCGGGCAAGGACGGCACCTTGGGAATAGGCATGACTTCGGTTAAGAAGTCGGTAGAAAGAGCCGTTGGAGCAGACATACTCTTTGGAGGTGACAATTAATGAGTCAAGGAAAAGTATTTAAGATATCCGGCCCCCTTGTAGTCGCATCGGGAATGGAAGACGCAAACATGTACGACGTAGTCCATGTAGGCAAACAGGGACTTATCGGCGAGATCATCGAGATGAGAGGCGACCGTGCGTCTATTCAGGTATATGAAGAGACCGCCGGCATCGGCCCCGGAGTTCCCGTTGAATCCACCGGAGCACCTCTTTCAGTAGAACTGGGCCCCGGACTCATCGAGACCATGTATGACGGCATCCAGAGACCGCTGGAAGAAATGGTTGCGACCGTAGGACCGAATATCACCAGAGGAATCAAGGTTCCGGCTTTGAGCCGTACCAAGAAGTGGGAATTCGAGCCCGCAGTCAAAGTCGGAGATTATGTTGAAGAAGGCGACATTATCGGTTCCGTACATGAGACCGTACTTGTAGATCATAAGATCATGGTGCCTTACGGTGTAAAGGGCAACATCGAATGGATCGAAGGCGGCGAATATGTAGTAACTGATATTGTAGCCAAGGTGAAGCTCACAGCGGACTTCCCCGCTGAGAACCTTAAAGCAGGCGACATCAAGGAACTGAGTCTCATGCAGAAGTGGCCTGTACGTCGTGGCAGACCATACAAAGAGAAATTAACTCCTGAGATGCCTCTTATCACAGGACAGCGTGTAATCGATACCATGTTCCCCATCGCTAAGGGCGGTGTAGCTGCAGTTCCCGGACCTTTCGGTTCAGGTAAGACCGTAGTACAGCACCAGCTGGCTAAGTGGGCGGACGCTGATATCGTAGTATACATCGGCTGCGGTGAGCGTGGTAATGAGATGACGGACGTACTTATGGAATTCCCTGAACTGACCGACCCTCGTTCAGGCGAGCCTTTGATGAAGCGTACCGTACTTATCGCCAACACTTCCGATATGCCTGTAGCTGCTCGTGAGGCTTCCGTATATACAGGAATCACCATCGCTGAGTATTTCAGAGACATGGGATATTCCGTAGCTCTCATGGCTGACTCCACATCCCGTTGGGCTGAGGCTCTTCGTGAGATGTCCGGACGTCTTGAGGAAATGCCCGGTGAAGAAGGTTATCCCGCATATCTGTCCTCCAGACTTGCTCAATTCTATGAGAGAGCTGGACGTACATATTCACTTGGACAGAAGCCGAGACTGGGTGCGCTGAGCGTTATCGGAGCTGTATCCCCTCCAGGAGGAGATATTTCAGAGCCTGTATCTCAGGCGACACTTCGTATCGTAAAGGTATTCTGGTGTCTGGATTCCGCTCTGGCATACGCCAGACACTTCCCGGCCATCAACTGGCTCCAGTCATACTCTCTCTATGTGGATAAGCTGGAGAGATGGTATGAGGCCAAGGTATCCAAGGACTTCCCGAAGATGAGAGCAAGAACACTTTCACTCCTTCAGGATGAGGCAGAGTTGAACGAGATCGTTCAGCTGGTCGGTGTTGACTCCCTGTCCTTCGAAGACAGAATGAAACTGGAAGTCTGCAAGTCCATTCGTGAGGACTATCTCCACCAGAACGCTTTCCACGAGATAGACACTTATACCTCAATGAATAAGCAGTATAAGCTTCTCAAGCTGATCCTTTCCTACTATGATCTGGGACTGGACGGAATCAAGAGAGGCGCACCTTTCACCAAGGTCATCAACCTTCCTGAGAGAGAAGATATCGGAAGATTCAAATATATCGAAGAAAAGAGCATTGACCTGGCATTCGATGATCTCATGAAGAGAATCAGAGATGACATCAATGAGCTGGTAGCAAAGGAGGCAGAACAGGATGATTAAAGAATACAGAACCATCAGTGAAGTTGTAGGACCTCTGATGCTCGTCAAAGACGTTGAAGACGTTACCTACGATGAGCTGGGCGAGATCCTGATGCCTTCAGGAGAGACCAGACTTTGCAAAGTACTGGAAGTCAACGGACATAACGCTCTGGTACAGCTCTTTGAAGCTTCCACAGGTATCAACCTTAAGGAATCCACAGTAAGATTCCTCGGACACGGCACAGAACTTGCCGTATCCGCCGACATGCTGGGAAGAGTATTCGACGGTATGGGAAGACCTAAGGACGGCGGTCCTGAGATCATTCCCGAGAAGATGATGGATATCAACGGACTTCCCATGAACCCGGCAGCTCGTGACTATCCTGCTGAGTTCATTCAGACCGGAGTTTCCGCTATCGACGGACTGAATACTCTGGTAAGAGGACAGAAGCTTCCTATCTTCTCCGCATCCGGACTTCCTCACGCTGACCTGGCTGCTCAGATCGCAAGACAGGCCAAGGTAAGAGGCGGTGACTCAGGAAACTTCGCCGTAGTATTCGCGGCTGTAGGTATCACACATGAAGAGGCGGAGTTCTTTGCTTCCGACTTCAGAAGAACCGGTGCTATCGACAGAACCGTAATGTTCATGAACCTGGCTAATGACCCTGCTGTAGAGCGTATCGCTACACCGCGTATGGCTCTTACCGCAGCAGAATATCTGGCCTTCGACCTTAACATGCACGTGCTGGTAATCATCACGGATATCACCAACTATGCTGAGGCTCTCCGTGAGGTATCCGCAGCTAAGAAGGAGGTTCCCGGTAGACGTGGTTATCCCGGATACCTTTACACCGACCTTGCTACCATGTATGAGAGAGCAGGCCGTAAGAAAGGCTTCCCCGGATCCATCACCATGATCCCGATCCTGACCATGCCTGAAGAAGATAAGACCCACCCGATCCCTGACCTTACAGGATATATCACAGAGGGTCAGATCATCCTTTCCCGTGACCTTTATCGTAAAGGAATCCAGCCGCCTATCGACGTACTGCCTTCACTTTCACGACTTAAAGATAAGGGTATCGGTAAGGGCAAGACCAGAGAAGATCACGCTGATACCATGAACCAGTTATTTGCTGCATATGCAAAGGGCAAAGAAAACCTGGAGCTGGTAGCCATCCTGGGCGAGGCTGCTCTTTCAGAAGTAGACCTTAAATATGCTAATTTCTCCAAGGAGTTCGAGAAACTCTACGTTTCCCAGGGATATGATACCGACAGAGACATCATCGAGACCCTGGAAACAGGCTGGAAACTCTTGAGACTCCTGCCTAAGTCAGAACTTAAACGTATCAAGGACGAGTATCTTGACAAGTATTACGAGGAGTAAAAAATGGAAAGATTAAATGTTAATCCTACCAGAATGATGCTCACGACCCTGAAGAAGAGACTGGCAACTTCCGTTAGAGGCCATAAACTTCTGAAGGACAAGAGAGACGAACTCATGAAGGAATTCCTCGATTTGGCAAGGGCCAACAAGGAAGTCAGAGATGAGGTGGAGAAGCAGCTGGCTTCAGTTTACAGCAGTTTCTCCGTGGCCTCTGCCGTAATGAGTGCGGAAGTCCTGGAGGAAGCTCTCATGTTTCCCAAACAGGGAGTGCAGCTTGAGGTAGGCAATCAGAATGTCATGAGCGTAAACGTTCCCGTTTTCGACTTCAAGACAACTGCTGATGATCCTACAGACATCTATCCATATGGTTATGCCAATACTTCAGGAGAACTGGATATGGCCATAAGCGATCTGTCAAGGGCCTTTCCTCTCATGCTTCAGCTGGCAGCCAAAGAAAAAGAAGCACAGATGCTGGCTGCTGAGCTCGAGCGTACCAGAAGAAGGGTAAACGCCTTGGAGTACGTGAAGATCCCTCAGCTTGAGATGACCATCAAGTATATCAGAATGAAGCTGGATGAGAACGAAAGAGGTAATCAGACCAGACTCATGAAGGTCAAGGATATGATCCTGGAGCAGTCCATCAAAGAGAGAAGAGAAGCGGACGAAAGAGCCTTCCAGGAGAGCGTCAACCCGGGCGAGATGGCGAAGATCAAAAGGGAGACCGCTGTGGAAGAAGAAACTTTCCAGTTGCCTCCTGCATAATTTGGAATATGCCTTTAGGACAGCATCGGCAGCAAGAATGCTGTAGGTAAGGATAATGGATGTAAATGAAAAGATAATTAAGATATTGGATGACGATATCAATGTAAAATTAGTTCTTCATGGAGGTGGGGCTACCCTCACCTCCTTTGAAGATGGTGTAGCAAAGATCAAATTCACCGGCGCCTGCGCCTCCTGCATGGCACAGACCGATACCTTCGATGATGTAGTCAAAGGGACCATTCTTCGCAAGGTACCGGAAGTGACGGATGTGGTGGTGGATGATTCAGTCAGCGATGAGCTGCTGGACTTCGCCAGACAGATCCTGGCAGGGAAGAGGTAGTGTGAGCGAGGATTTTTTGCGGGATTTAAGGAGTGTATGATATGAGTAAGTATGCGGACAGAGCTGCAGAGCTCAGAGCTATAGCACAGCCCCACTACAACTGCGGACAGTCGACGGCTATGCCTTTTGCGCCTGATAAGGGAATCAGTGAAGAGACCATGCAGGCCTTATGCGCCAACTTCGGTTCAGGACTGAAGAGAAAGTCCACCTGCGGCGCGCTGGCTGGGGGTGTTCTGATTCTTGGACTTTATGGAGTGAACGACCAGGAGACCATCGACGCCTATTATAAGGCTTTTGCTGATAACCACGACGGAATGCTTGATTGCGGACCGCTGGTCGCTGACAATGAAGCCAAGGGCAACGTTCAGAAACCCTTCTGCGATGGACTGGTGCTCGAGAGCATCGGGCTCGTAGAGGCTATCCTCAAGGAAAGAGGATTGATTTAAAATTTGAGTTTAAAGAGTCGGGATATCCCGACTCTTTATTTGTGTGCAAAACATCTTGTTGACGGTTTCACTTATGTGTTAAAATATTATAGACTAGTTTTTTATAGAGGATACTAAAATGGAAAAGAACACTACCAAGCCATATGACATAATAGCTGAACGCACCAAGGCAGGCCGCGACTTCATAGTGAAATTCAACGACGTTGAAGGAATACCTGAAGATTATGAAACAGATCAGTATATGAAGAAGCCTCAGCCTCCTCTGGCCAAAGCCCCTATGACGGGCCAAACAACCGATTTGCCAAAGGATTTCAGCAATCTCGATATAGACAACGATTTCCTGGGAATAATCAACAGGAGGAAGAGCCACAGAGTCTATACGGATGAAGCTATCAGCCTGACAGAGCTTTCATATCTCCTCTGGTGCAGCCAGGGAGTAAAGGAGATCAGAGGCAAGTCCTACGCGACCTTAAGGACAGTGCCCTCAGGCGGAGCACGCCATCCTTTCGAGTGCTATCTGGCCATAAGAAAGGTGGAAGGCCTCAGCGAGGGTTTGTATCATTACTTACCCTTGACACACCAGATCGAACGTCTGGGAGATTGTGAGGACATGAAGGGATTTATTTCAGAATCCCTTTGCGAGCAGACCTGGGCAGCCAAAGCCAGCGTGGTATTCTATTACAGTTGCGTATTCTATAGGGCTGAATGGAGGTACGGCGTTTGGGCTCACGGGCCTATTCTGATGGATGCAGGTCATGTAACGGAGAACCTTTACCTGGCAGCTACGTCCATCGGACTTGGAGGCTGCGCCATAGCAGCATTGGAACCGGAACCATGTAATGAAGTTTTCAAACTGGATGGCGTGGAAGAAAGCATATTCTACGCAATGCCGGTAGGAACTGTGAAGGAAGAAGATCGTGAAGCTGAAGCAGACTTCTACGCTTTTCTGAAGGAAGAAGGACTATAAAGAATGGACATCGGAGTTAAATTCTGCGGCGGGTGTAATCCCATGTATGACCGCGGCAAACTGTATAAACGTATCGCGGAGGCTTACCCGGAGCATGCCTTTGAATCCGCAGATGACGCAAAAAACTATCAACTGCTGCTGACCATCTGCGGCTGCGAGAGAGCCTGCGTGAACACAGATAGCTATAAAAGAGAAAAGGAGTTAAGGATCTCTAAGGATTTGGTCCCGGAGATCTGATTTGATATGGAAAAAGGACAGATCGTTGATCTTTTTATCGAAGATATGAGTTCTGATGGAAACGGCATCGGAAGAACCGATGGCCAGGTGGTCTTCGTGGAAGGCTGCGTCCAGGGCGACAGAGTAAGAGCTCGCATAACCAAAGCCAAGAAAAACTATGCCCTTGCAGACTGCACGGAGATAACCGAGCCTTCACCGTTCAGGAACAAAGGCTTTTGCCAGTTTTCAGGTGATTGCGGTGGCTGCTCCTTAGGCGACCTTAAATATGCTAAGCAGCTGGAGATCAAGGAAGGCTGGGTGAGGGAGAAGCTCATCAGGCTTGGTGGTCTTGAGGAACCCACTATAAGGCCAATAATCGGCATGGAAGAGCCTTCAAGATACAGAAATAAGGCGACTTTTGCTGTGTCCGATTCAGGCGATATTGGCTTTGTCAGAAAGAAAAGCCATCAGGTGGTGGATTGCCAGGATTGCAAGATCCAGACCGAGGCCTGCATGGGCGTGGCGGACGCCCTCTGGCAGTACCTTCACGCAAAAAATCTTCGCAAGGCAGTATCCAGCTTAATGGTCAGAACCGCCCCCGGAACAGGCGAGATGATGGCGGTGGTAAAAGCATCAAGAAATGATCTGCCTGATTTGGAACTTCTGGCAGGTCTGATGGATGAAGGATCCGGTTTTAATCTTGAAAGCATATACGTAAACGACAAGTGCATTGCAGGGCATAAGACCATCACAGACATTGCAGATGGCCTTAAGTTCGAGATCTCACCGGAATCTTTTTATCAGGTGAATTCGGAGCAGATGGTGAAACTCTACGATAAAGCCATGGACTACGCAGACCTTAAGGGTGGTGAGACCGTGTTAGATCTTTACTGCGGTGTAGGCACCATAGGATTATTTGCTGCAAAACGAATGAAAGATACCGGCCGCGTCATTGGCATCGAGTCAGTAAAACCTGCGGTCATAGATGCCAATAGAAATTCAGTAATAAATGGCATGGTCAGTACTAGATATATAGCAGGAAAAGCCGAAGAAGTGCTGCCTGCCATCATGGGACTGAAGCCTTTCATGGGCTATAACGAAGTAAATGAACTTGTTGAAAAAGAGCCACCATTAAAGGTGGACCACGCAGACGTGGTATTTCTGGATCCGCCGAGAGCCGGCTGCGAGGAAGAACTGTTGAACGCAGTGGTGCAGGCTGTACCTGACCGCATAGTATACGTGTCCTGTGACCCAGCGACCCTGGCAAGAGACATAAAGTATCTGACAGGACAGGGTTACGAGTTTATCGAAGCCACACCGGTGGATATGTTCCCGCATACAAGGCACGTCGAATCAGTCGTATTGATGTCTCGAGACGGGTCGTGACTACTGATTGAATGATTAGATAGATAACGCAAATAAGGCTGGTTTCCATGATACAGGCGAGATGAACGATGAAGAAATCGTGCTGCAAATGAATTTATAATATGAGCCTCGGCGAATGAAAGGAAAAGATAATGGAAAATGAAATCGTTCTTTTCGAAACAGAAGATAAAAGTATTACATTACCAGTACAGGTAAATGCAGATACCGTATGGCTGAATCGAAACCAGCTTGCCAAGCTTTTTGGCAGAGATATTAAAACAATAGGCAAGCATATTGGAAACGCACTGAAAGAAGAGCTTAAGGAATCTGAGGTAGTCGCAAAATTTGCGACTACCACTCGACATGGTGCAATAGAGGGTAAAACACAGACCCATCTCACTGAGTACTACAATCTTGATATGATCATCTCGGTCGGCTAGTGTGATGATAGTTTGCAATTCAATCATATCCTATGGAGGGATTTTTTGCACCCACACGATAATTTAGAGTTCACCCACGCGCTTAAAAAAGTGGGTGAAAATCACCCACACGATAATTTAGAGCGCCTAAAAAACCTCAGTACTCATCATGAGCACTGAGGTTTCTTGTTTACATACGAGTTTCGATCCATTCCAGCAGATACTGATATACGACTTCCTTATCGAGTTCATTTAAGATCTCGTGACGGTCGTCCGGGAACAATTTTAAGGTTACATCCTGAATGCCCGTTTCACGATAAGTCTCGGCTACGATCTTAGGTCCTTTTCCGAATTCGCCGACAGGATCATTTTGGCCGGACACTACGAGGAGAGGCAGATCCTTGGGGATCTTGTTAAGATTTTCCTTTCGCTGCGCATAACGCATGCCGCGGAACATGTTATAGTAACCGTTGACGGTAAACATGAACTGATTGAGAGGGTTTGCTTCATAGGCGTCAACGATGGCGTCATCCTTCGTCAGCCAGTCATTCTTTGTACGAGCAGGCTCAAAGGACTTATTGTAGGAGCCAAGAGCTGTATTATTGACCATGGCGCTGCGGTAATGATCGCCATTTGACTTTTGCAAAACGGCTGTAAGGGCGATGCCCATATCCAGCGTAGCCATGGGTTGATAGCCTGTTCCCATGATGATGGCACCGGACAGACCCTCACCGAACTTCTCTACGAACTGGCGCGCATAGAAGGAACCCATGCTGTGGCCGAGGAAGAAATATGGAACGTCAGGATACTTTTTCTGTGTATCTTCTCTGAGTTGCTGTAAATCGCCAAGGACGCAGAAATTGCCGTCGTGCTTAGCAAAATATCCCAGCTGAGATTCGTCTGTAATGGACTTTCCGTGTCCGAGATGGTCATTGCCGACCACATAGAATCCCTGAGATGCCATAAAGTTTGCAAAATGGTCATAACGGTCAATGAACTCCACCATGCCATGTGCAATCTGAAGGATTCCGCGCACTTCCGTTTCCGGGATCCATTCGATTGCATGTATCTGTGTCAAACCATCCTTTGAGGGATAATAGAATTCGTGCTTCATAATACTTATCCTTTCGTATTTATGCTTGTTGATGCTGTAAGTCACACTATGTTCGGGATCAAAAAATCCCTCATCTGTATTTTGCAGCATCACGCAAAATTTGTAAAGACAAAAATTGTAATATTGCAGTTGTGATGCTTGTGTTGTTCCAATTACATTGATACTATTCTAATAAAATGGTATAATAGAGCATCAAATTAGTAAAATATTTAAAAAAGCAATGGCGAAAACAACATGAAGATACTTAAAGCTAAACCAAATCAGTTTCAGGAAGTAAGGAAATTCTATTTCGCCGTGATCGATGGAATCGGCGATGCAGGGGACAGCGTAGGCTGGAAGAAGGATATTTATCCGGCTCCGGAATTTCTGAAAGATTCCATTGAAAATGGAGAACTGTATTTTGCAGAAGAAGAGGGCAGGATCGTAGGTGCTATGGTCCTGAACCATGAAACAAACGATGAATACAGCAAGTTTGAATGGCCCACACAAGCCAGCGAAAACGAGGTAACGGTGATCCATGCTCTTGGTATTCTTCCATCGGAGAGGGGAAAGGGATTCGCCAAGCAGATGGTTCGCTTTGCCATCGAATTTGCTCGCAGGGAACATCAGAAAGCAATACGTCTGGACGTTTTAAAGGGCAATGAAGGCGCAAAAAATCTTTATTCCGGCTTAGGATTCAAATACTTGCACACGCTGCCCATGTTTTATGAGGACACTGGATGGACGGATTTCGAATTATATGAATATCCGCTAATATAAAGGCAAAGAAATGATAATATATTATGATGAAAACTTCATAGCAAACTTTGAAAGATTGAAGGAATTGATCGAAGCGGAGGATAAGCCTGTGCTTCACCGCTTCCTGATAGATAATTTCGGATACATTTTCAAGGCCTTCCAGGACTATGCCAAGGAGGACCTGGAGGGCGGAGTGCAGGCCTTCGAGGAAGCGGATGAAGCTACCAGGCGCGAGCTCATGAGACCGCTTTCGTATAGACAGTACCGGATGATTGAAAGATCATTTTCAATCTGGAAAAATGAGAAGGACTTGGTGATCTGGTCCATCTGGGATTTTTTGCACGATAATGGCCGGATATACGAGAAAAAAGTCATGAGTTCCGCCGAGGTAAGCGGTTGCTCGCTGATACTGGAAGAAGTCTATCGCTGCCTGTAGAGGTAGAATCACATGAACGAACCAAACAGCAACAAAAGTACATACCTGCAATTCATCCTATCCATGGTGATCATTGGAACTATCGGCGTATTTAGAAGATACATACCGATCTCCTCGGCGATGCTGGCATTTTACAGGGGCATACTGGGTTCGCTTTCGCTGGCAGCCTTTGTAAAGCTAAAAGGAGGGAAGATACGCCATGGCATCGAGGGTCGAAAGCTTATCTTCCTTATAATAAACGGTGCCATCATCGGTGTGAACTGGATATTCCTCTTCGAAGCCTACAGGTTCACCACGGTGGCGGTGGCTACGCTTTGCTACTATCTGCAGCCCACGCTTCTCATCCTGGCATCGCCCATAGTTTTTAGGGAGAGGCTCACGGGGCGGAAGATGTTTTTTGCACTTACAGCCTTCGCCGGAATGGTGCTGGTATCAGGCATCTTAAGGGCAGGAGGAGCTCAGGCGGACAGCTTCAGGGGAGTGCTTTTCGGCCTGGCAGCAGCAGTGCTGTACACTGTCGCAGTCATCGGAAACAAGAAGATCACCGGAGTTGATCCCTTCGAAAAGACCATGATCCAGCTGGCGTCAGCTGCCATAGTTCTCATACCGTATATTTTGCTCACGGAGAACTTCTCTGAGATCCAGCTGGATACCAGAAGCATACTTCTCATACTCATCGTGGGCATCATCCATACAGGCTTCGTATATCTTTTGTACTTCGGAAGCATGGAGCACATGAGCGCGCAGGCGGTGGCAGTGCTGAGCTACATCGATCCTGTAGTGGCCATACTGGCATCATGTATCTTCCTTAGAGAACCCATCAGCGCTATGGAAATCATAGGTGCTGTGCTCATCATAGGTTCGGCGATCCTAAGCGAGCGGGAAGGACATGAGGACATCCACGATGCGTAGGTAACAACTTCAGAACTCGTATGATAGACTGTTATCATAGGAGGTAATAAAAATGGACAGATACGTAACCGGAGCCGTTATCCGCAGGCTCCGAGAAAGCAAAAAACTCACCCAGGAGGAGTTGGCGGATAAATTGTTTGTCACCAGCAAGGCCGTGAGCAAGTGGGAGACCGGTCAGGGCTTCCCAGACATAAGCCTTCTGGAACCACTGGCCAAGGCCCTGGACATCTCAGTCATAGAATTGCTGTCTGGAGAGGACGTTAAAAATTCCAATAGATCCTTCAACATGTTGAGAGGCAAGTTCTATGTTTGCCCGGTTTGCGGCAACGTGATAAGGTCCACTGGGGAAGCGGTGGTAAGCTGCTGTGGCATAACTTTGCCACCGGCAGAACCGGAAGAAGCTGATGACGATCACATGATCATGAAGGAAGTTGTGGAAGACGAATATTATGTCACCATGGATCATCCCATGACCAAGGATCATTACATATCATTTCTGGCAGCGGTCACAGATCAGGGCATGGAGTTCGTGAAGCTCTATCCCCAGGGTCCCTGCGAAGCCAGATTCAAGATAAGACGATTGAAATACCTCTACGCATATTGCAACAGACACGGATTGTTCCGGGTCAACGCCCATAATACTAAAAAATAAAAAAGCAACAACGGGTTGCGTGTAATTTCGAGGAACATGCTTTAAAATAGGATATGAGATAGAACATAAAAGGGAGGTAAAACCATGGAAGCAAAAAACGTACTTCATGACTACAGAGTTAAACACGGACTTACCCAGGATGAACTTGCCGAAAAGGTCTTCGTTACGAGACAGGCTGTATCCAGATGGGAAAACGGCGAGACCTTGCCTAATACCGAAACGCTGAAACTGCTCTCTAAGTTTTATGACGTATCCATCAACACTCTATTAGGCTCCCCCAGACAGCTGGTCTGCCAATGCTGCGGTATGCCCTTGGATGATTCTTTAATAGGCAGAGACGAGGATGGAAGCCTCAACGAGGATTACTGCAAATGGTGCTACGCTGACGGAACTTACACCTACAGCGATATGGATGAACTCATCGATGTATGTGTCCCTCACATGGTAGGCGAGAACTTCACCGAAGAACAGGCTCGCGCATACATGAAGCAGACCCTGCCGAAGCTCGACTATTGGAAAAGATATGAAGAACTCAGCGATGATGGGCAGTTTGAAGCCTTCAAGAAGCAACTCATCCGGGAGATCAACGACCTTCACATAGAGGGCATGCCGAAATTAGAAAGACTGAACGCCCTGATTGGCAGCTACGTCAACCTGGAATATAGACTCCCCAGCGGCATGAAAGTCAAGTTCCTCGACGACGGAACTACATACCTTGGAAATCAGCTGGAGCCCGAGTTCGGAGGAGATAAATGCTTCGGAGTCCTGGCCAATATGGACTTCATCCTGGTCTGCACCTACCGTGAGAATGGAACCGATCCTGAGCTGGTGCTGTATAAGAAGAGATAAAACAAAATTATTAAGTCAAATGAGCTGTCACAACACTGTGGCAGCTTTGTTTTTTGCAAAAAATCCAATATCTGAATTGACATATATAGCAAAGAGGACTATAATTACAATTGTTAAATAACAAATGTTAGAAAACGCCTGTAATAAATAAATGGAAGGAAGATAAACATGCCTCCTACAGTAAAATTCAAAAAAGAAGAGATAATAAACGCTGCTCTAAACGTAGCAGGTAAGAAGGGCATCGATGCGGTCACAGCCCGTGAAGTCGCTAAGGAACTGAAAGTGTCCGTTGGGCCGATCTTCACCCATTATGACTCCATGGATCAGCTGAGATGCGATGTCTTCGAACACGCCAAGAACCGCTATAGAGCATATATCGAGCAGGGCCTCAAGGAAGAGATTCCTTTCTTAGGCATGTGGCGTCAGTTCCTGACCTTTGCCAAGGAAGAGCCGGAACTGTATAAGCTGCTTTTCCTGACGCGCCCTGACAATGCTTCAGGAAGTGCCATGGAAGCCATGCAGATATCTCAGGACATGGCCAGAGACTCCATCATGGAGATGTACAAGTTCAGTGCACACCAAGCAGATTGTTTCTTCAGAGATATTTGGCTCATGGCTTTCAGTTTTGCTACCCTCATAGTGACTGACGATTGCCCATACACTATAGAAGAAATGCTGGACATAGGTGCTGAAGTGAGTCTATCCATATTCAGAACAAGCAAGGAGATCCCAGGACTTTTGGATGGAAATTATGACAGGGAGAAATGTTTCAGAGAAGTAATAGAAAACTAAAGGGAGTATTTAAATGATATATAACAAGACAGTAATACTTAAAGACGCCAGGATGTGCATTATAAGAAACGGCACTGAGATGGACGGCGAGGGAACGCTTAATAATTTCATCCTGACCCACGAGGAGACAGATAACCTTATACAATACCCTGACGAAATAAAGTACACGGTGGAAGATGAAGCGAAGCTAATGAAGGCTAAGAAGGAGAGCCCCGACATGGTGGAACTTCTGGCAGTAGTCGAAGGTAAGATCGTAGGAATAGCCGGTATAGATCCTATCGGAAGGGCATATAAACTTAAGCACCGCGCTAACTTAGGTATCAGCATAGAGAAGGCCTATTGGGGCCTCGGCATCGGAAGAGCCCTCATGGAAGGCTGCATCGAATGTGCAAAGAAAGCCGGATACAAACAGGTAGAACTGGATGTTAGGGCAGATAATACAAACGCCATCGCTTTATATGAAAGCATGGGCTTTGTCGAATACGGCAGAAATCCTCTGGGCTTCAACTCGCGTATCACAGGAATGGAGGAACTGGTGTATATGAGACTGGAACTGGAGGAGAAAAATGATAGATATTTCGAAACTCGGTAACAAATACACAGTGCGCCGGATGAGCGATCCTGATGCAGAAGATATTCTGGAGTTTTGCAAAGAAAACACTCAGTACTACGAGTACTGCCAAGCAGAACCTACTTTGGAACAGGTCATGAGCGACCTGCATCTGGCTCCGCCCGGGATAGGCCCGGAAGATAAATACTACGTGGGGTTTTATCAGGATGACGATCTTGTGGCGGTAATGGATCTTGTCAACGGTTTCCCTGAAGACGGCATTGTGTTCATCGGCTTTTTCATGATGAGCAAGCGCCTTCAGGGGCAGGAGATTGGCTCATCGATCATCCGGGAAGTCTCAAAGTACCTGAAGAGTAAAGGCATTACATCTATAAGGCTTGCCATAGACAAAGGAAACCCTCAATCCACACATTTCTGGAAGAAGAACGGTTTCAGCGTCATCTATGAAGCAGACCGGGACGGGCATGTTTTGCTCGTGGCTGAAAAAGAATTGTAACTATTGACTTCAAGAGGTGAAGGTATGAAGTGGAAGTGCCCTAAATGCGGCAGAGAATTCAGCAGACTAAATCAGGATCACTACTGCATAAAACCTCAGAACATTGACGAGTACATTGCGGCGCAGGATGAAAATATACAGACAAGGTTAAAGGAGATTCGGTCAGTGTTACAGGCTGCGCTGCCTGAAGCAGAGGAACGTATTTCCTGGTCGATGCCTACCTACTGGAAAGGAAGGAACATCATCCACTTTGCTGCATCAAAGAAACACCTGGGCATATATCCCGGAGATGAAGCAGTAGCTGAATTTGATGAAGAACTCGCTGATTATGATATAAGCAAGGGGACTATAAGAATTCCCTATGATAAAGAGCTTCCAATCGAGTTGATCAAAAGGATCGCGGAATGGTGTTATTTGAAACACGCGAAATGAGCAAAGGATATTATAAGAAAATCGGTATTTGTCGAAAACATAAAGGAGAAAACACAAATGGAACATAAAATAATACCATGCGTTGAAGGCGACGATGAGTTTATTGCGGATAAGCTCAATGCGATCACCGATTCAAAGATAGATTTTGAAGATACTATCGAGGATGAATTGGTCGTATTCAAAGTAACTGACAGTGATGGAAACATCATTGCTGGGTGCAATCTTATTATTTACTGCTGGAAAGTTGCAGATCTGGACATCCTGTGGGTGGAAGAAAAGTACCGCAAACAGGGAATCGGCTCTGCCCTGATTCGCGAGGCGGAGCGTGCCGCGAGAAAAAGAGGCTGTCATTTTATGACGCTCGGCACCTTTGATTTTCAGGCAAGGCCGCTATATGAGAAACACGGGTTTGCGGTATGCGGTACGATTGAGGATTGCCCGACAAAGGGTCATACGCACTTTGATATGATAAAACGGCTTGACGATCCTTCCGATGAGAGTGTTGCCACCGCTTCCTGCACATTTGAGATTCAGTCAGGTGATGAGGACGATGCCGAGTACATTGACGATAAACTCGTTGAATACAACTGGTCACAGGTGCCTGCTGTGCATGGCTTTGAATATATCGGAAGAAAGATTCAGGGCGATCACGACGAACCGATAGCCGCCGGCTTTGCGGGTGTGAACTTCTGGAACATCGCATTTATTGAAATGCTGTGGGTGGATGAACTACACCGCAATCAGGGAATAGGTTCCTGTCTCCTCTCGGATATCGAGCAGGAAGCGAAGAAAAATGGCGCTTGTATTGTGATGATCGATGCCCGTGACTGGAATGTGGACTTCTTTAAGAAACTCGGCTATACGGTGTACTGCACACTCGAAGATCACCCGAACGGGTACAGCAAGTACAAATTGCAAAAACAGCTTTGAGCAGGCAGGCGCAGTGCGGCAAATTCCAGTTTATCTGAAAAGCTGTAAACCAAAAAAGCTAAAGGGTCACAGAGTAATGAATTCAAATATCGAACAATTAAACAATATCATCAAAGAAAGACGCGACAACCGAAATGAGAGAATAAAGGCGGACATAGAGCTGTATGGCCGCGAAGTGCTGGAGTCCGAGGAGATGAAACAAGCCTATGATCAGACTCATCATCTTTGGTCCACCGTGGCAGAGCACACCCTCAGGGTCACGGCATCCAGCGTTTTGATATGCTATGTTCTCCGCAAGCTTCACATCAATGTGAATATTCCTGCTGTTGTAATAGCCGCTCTTTGTCATGATCTGGGCATGCTTGACCGCAGCGAAAAGTTCTCTTCGGATAAGGAAGCAAGGCGCGATCATGCGGAGGAGTCGGTGAAGGTCGCGCGGGAGATCTTGGATGATATGCCGGAAATGGCTGAAAAAATCATAGAGACTCATATGTGGCCCATGGGCAAGAGCGACGCACCTAATACGGTTGAAGGCGTGGTCGTTTCAGTCGCGGACAAATATACGGCGGTCAAAGACCTGGTAAAGGGCAGCGATTCCAACGACACAGGCGTCAATAACACGGTACGCAGGTATAAAGAGAAGGTGAAGGACGCTGTAAACAGTATTAGAAATGATACTGATAAATAGCGCAATGTGTTGAGACAAATTAGAGCTTGTGGAGAAGATTAAATGCAGAAAAGTATTTGAGTCAATTGGATTCCACAGAATAGCAGAAGAATGGTATCAGTACAATATAGATCAGAATCAAAACAAAGAAATATATGGCTATTGAGATGAAATAAGAGAATTAAGGGTTATCGCCATGCGTGAAATAGTAAGTGACGATTTTTATGAATTTACAAAACAATATGATATGGACAGAGAGCATCATTTAGTTGGAGAGGTCGACTATCATCTTTTAAGTGATGATGAACCTTATGATGGCCTGAGATCGCACAGAGAAGCCTTGAAAGTTGTTTTTGACGAGCTGGAGAAAAGAGATCTGGAGGATCAGAGAAAAGCCAGAGAAATGTTTGGAGACAGAATTGCAGATCAGATTCACCCATGGATATATGATATCGATAAGGCTCAGTCAAAACACCTAGATCCACAGGAGTTCTTCTACTGCCCGAATATCGTTAAGACCGATTATTACGGTAACGTATGGTACGATGCTGAATGGAAACATGAGAACTGCGGTACTACGGTTCCTTACTGGTATGCGGTGCTGGAACCGGTGTACGGCAGAAGGAATAAGCCTGAAGACTTCAAAAAAGTAAACGAAGTTCTGTTCCCAAAGGGTACAGATGCGCTTGATATCTATGAATGGACGACAGACTGGTCGGACTACTTTGATGCCGGACACGAATGGTACGGCGCTTGCTGCTGGAGCATCTATGACAAGGCAATGAAAAGATATGTCGTCATGCTAGTATCAGCAACAGACTGATTGGAGGTGTACTGATGACCAGAAATGAGTTGCATGAATTTGTAGCATCGAGCACAGGCAATGAAAAAAACATATGCCAGATCTACGCAATTAAAAACGGAGAGACTGCTTTTGATGACTGCTGGCATGGATATACTACTGATAACACGGTAAACGTTATGTCTGTGACCAAGGGAGTTATGGCCATCCTTACCGGTATAGCCGCGGATAAGGGCTTCATCAAAAGCACGGATCAGAGGGTGCTGGAATTCTTTCCAGACTATCAGGTCAAGCGTGGTGAGAAGACCATTTACGATGTTAAACTGGAACATCTTTTGACCATGACTGCGCCCTACAAGTATCGTTCTGAGCCTTGGACAAAGGTATGCACATCGGAGGATTGGACGAAGGCAGCCCTTGACCTTCTCGGAGGCAGGGCAGGCATCACAGGAGAATTCAAATACGCGACTCTTGGCATCCAGATCCTTGCAGGAATAATAGAGAAAGCTGCGGGCGTGAGCTGCCTGGACTTCGCTAATGAAAATCTCTTCAAGCCTCTAGGCATTCCTGAGCATGTTCCTCACGGCGACAGCTCCAAGGAGGATCAGTTTGATTATCTCATGAATAAAGCTCCTCGTAAGAACGAGTGGTATTCTGAACCGGGAGGCACAGTGACCGCAGGCTGGGGTCTGGCGCTTTCAGCCAGAGATATGGCCAGGATTGGCTGGATGCTCTTGAACGATGGCGTTTATGATGGCAAAAATATCCTTTCCAAGGATTGGATCGCTCGAATGACCTCGCCTATCATCAGATTGGGAGAAGACTTCGGCAAAATGTACTACGGATATTTGTGGTATAGACCGAATAAACTCAAGCCAGTCTTTGCAGCCATAGGCGATGGCGGAAATGTGATCTATGCCAATACAGAAAAGAACATCTCCGTTGGCGTTTCAGGCACTTTCAAGCCTAGAATTTTTGACCGTATAAAATTTATAGAAAAATATATATTACCATTAGTAGACGAAAAATGAAAAAACAGGAATTTATAGAAAAATTAAACAATTTCAGCTTTCCCAAGACTGAGTTCGTGATCCTTTCCGGAGGCTCACTGCTCCTCAGGGGTTTGAGAGAAGAGACTGCGGACTTTGATCTGTCTGCTTCAGAGGCTCTGGTCCAGAGCCTGAATCTGAAAAACTGTCCGAAGGATGAGGCAGGTTGCTATGTGCCCTTTGAAGATGTACAGATGAAGCCGGATATGGAGGGCAGGGCATTTGATGTAATTGAAGGCTTCCAATGCCAGACTTTGGAAGATATCCTGGCTCTCAAACGCAGGCTCATGAGACCGAAGGACATAAAAGACATAGAAGCGATCGAGAATTTTTTGAACAAAAAGGGAAATGAATAGACTTGAGTTGCATGTGCCGACAATTGAAGAACTGGATTACCGGCAAAGGATAATGTCTGATTCTAAGACCATGTCCTACAACAAGGGCTATGATCTGGATTTCGACGGATATCATAAGGATACGGGCTGCATTGACTTTCCTGA
This sequence comes from Bacillota bacterium, assembly GCA_017394515.1. Lineage (GTDB taxonomy): Bacteria > Bacillota > Clostridia > Peptostreptococcales > Anaerovoracaceae > RUG754. The sequence continues at coordinate 30,577 of JAFPXY010000025.1, forward strand.
AAGCGAGTGGCTTGATTGGTATGAGTATTTTGTCGGCTGCGAGCCGGAGCGCTTCTACGCCTATATCAAGCGCAAGGAGGACGGAGCCTTTATGGGGGAAGTGAATGTCCATAAGAGTAGCGATGAGGATTATGACATAGGCATTCTCATCGAAGCAAAATACAGAGGCCAAGGCTATTCAAAGGAAGCTTTGAACCTTCTTCTCAAGCATGCCTTTGAGGAGATGAAGGTGAAGAACGTTCATAACGTGTTCGAAGACGTGCGCGACATGGCCATGAAAATCCATCTGGACTGCGGCTTCAGAGTAGTCGGGCGAGAAAACGGCATCATACATTTAATGATAACTGCGGATGAATATGGGGAAATATAATGATAAGGCTGACAGAAGGAGGAGCAAAATGATTTTTGGATGTATCGTTGAAGGGTTGGTAGGCTTGCTTTGTATAGTACTGGGAATTCTGCTCTGGAAAAAACAGATGCTATCCATTCTGCACGACTACCATTACAAAAATGTAAGACAAAGAGACATACCGGCTTACACCAGACAGATCGGCATCGGCCTGATACTGATAGGTGCTGGGATATTGATCACAGGAGTCCTTAATCTTTTCTATTCGCCATATTGGTGGGTACCTCTGGTAGTAGGAATAGGTTCAGGCTTTATAGTTTTATATATAGCGCAAAAGAAATATAACGGCTCAGTGCTTGGTTGAAAGCAGAAAGAGGAAGAACTATGAAGGGAAACGAATACAACGATCTTTGGGTTATTTTGAATAATCTGCCGGAGGAAGCCATGAAGGCTATTCCGGATAAGTATATGGATTTTGTCAAAAGCGCAATGATCAAGGATGCGAAATCAAATATCGATACTGAAAAGCCTCTGGAAGAACAGACATTATCAAGCGAAGTCCGCGGCCACTTGGCATGCCTGAATCTGACATATTGGGCAAAGGATCCAGATGACCGATACGAATTCGCTGAGGTCATGCATAAAAATGAATTGGCATTTCAGGGGAAAACGGAACCTTACTTGAAGGGAGAGGATTATCAGAATCTCTTGGAAGTCTTTGACGAATGGGAGGAGATGTTCGGACCGATTCCTTTCTGGGCTGAAAGCCGCGGCTGGCAGCCCTGGAGATGTTACGAGATCGTACCGGAGGAAGAAGCTGAAATAGTAGCAGGCAAGACCGGGTTGAAAAGGGTTGAAGTACCCAAGCTGCAGAGAGACCAGATCCTTGAGGAAGCTAAGGAATGGGTGCTTGTGGCGGACACAAAAGAAGAGGAGACCCTGCTCTGGCATGACGACGATTACTCTGTTTGGACAAGTACGGAAGAAATAAAAGATTTCTATAAACAACACGTTGTAATAAGGGATGGACACTTCTTCGGAGCTCTGATAGAGATCGAAGATGTCTCGAGCTATGGCATGTCCGTTAACAGAAGCAGTGAATGGGGAGTGCTTTTCACAGACGGAAGCACAGATGGTGAGATCAAGAAATACTTCAGCCACTGCAGCACTGAGGTGGACAGATCTGAGGAAACAACTTATTCATTGAAGAGAAAATAAACAGCGAACTGGATTTTTTGAACTGAGAGGATAGCTAAGGTAACGACTATGGATCAAAAGAAAAAAATGTCCAAGGCAATGGTATTCATTATCCTTTTCGGGATAGTAAGCCTGTTTTCGGATATGACTCATGAGGGTGCATCGAGCATCAGGGGAGCGTACTTTACGCTTCTGGGAGCTTCTGCGGGAACCATTGGATTTGTTTCAGGCCTGGGAGAACTGGTTGGTTATTCCATGCGTTATGTTTTTGGAAAACTGACGGATAAGACAAAAAAATACTGGCCAATGGTAATTTTCGGATATGTTGTCGACGTGCTGGCGGTTCCGGCCCTTGCCCTGGTAGGAGAACACGGATGGATAGCCGCATGTGCACTCCTCATCATTCAGCGCATGGGTAAGGCCATCAAAAAACCCGCAAAAGACACGGTAATGTCCTTTGCGGCTACTCAGGAAGGCGTTGGAAAGAGCTTCGGCATCCAGGAAGTGCTGGATCAGATCGGCGCATTCCTTGGTCCGGTACTTCTCTATGTGGTCATGCTGCTTAAAACAGAAGGAACGACCTTCCAGATCTACTCATTCTGTTTCGCAGTTTTGGCGATCCCGGGGGCTATCACGCTGATCCTCCTTCTGGTGACAAGGTATAAATTCCCTAATCCGGAGAAGTTCGAACCGGAGCCAAAGGTATATATTCCCTTTAAGATGAAAAAGGAGTTCATCCTGTACATCACGGGTATCAGCCTCTTTGCTTTTGGATTTATCGATTACTCGCTGATCATAATGCACGTTTCAAAGGCCTATACCGGACTCGCAGGGGTCCTTACAGAGACATCATCTCTGCTGAACACCGGAACCATTCCGCTTTTGTATGCCGGAGCCATGCTGATCGATGCGGTGTCCGCACTGGTATTTGGCTTCCTCTTCGATAAGAAGGGAACGGCTGCTCTCGTGATATCAACGATCATATCGGCACCTTTCGCAGTGTTCGTTTTCGGCTTTAAGACGGAGGCTGCTCTGCTCTTTGGAATCGCCCTTTGGGGCATTGGAATGGGCGCTCAGGAATCTATTTTGAAGGCGGCTGTTTCGACCATGGTTCCTAAAACCAGTCGTGCCACCGGGTATGGAATATTTGAATGCTCCTTCGGAATCTTCTGGTTCCTGGGAAGTTGGTTGCTGGGGGTGCTTTATGATCTAAGCATACCTGTTATGATCGTCGTATCCGTTGCGGCACAGCTTTTAGCCATTCCTTTCTATATTGCAGCAAGACGCGAGATGATAAAATGATGCATGCACAATTCTATATAAGGCGGATCAAATGAAAAAAGGATTATTAAAAGATGCACTAATTAAAATTGCATTTGGCATCGTGGCTATGGGACTTCTGTTGTTCCTTCCGGCAGGTACCATCCACTGGTTGGACGGATGGCTTCTGATGATCATACTTTTCGTGCCTATGTTTTTTGCGGGGCTTGTCATGTATGCCAAGGCGCCGGACCTCTTAAGGAGCAGGCTGAGAGCCAAGGAGACTCAGTCTGAGCAAAAAGATGTCATCAAATACAGCGGACTTATGTTCCTCGCAGCTTTCATAATCGCGGGACTGAACTATCGCTTTCAGTGGATCATGATGCCGAGAGCCATAGTCTGGATCGGCGTCGTAGTCTTCCTTCTGGCGTACTGTCTCTTCGGAGAAGTGCTCAGGGAAAACCAGTACCTTTCAAGGGTCATCGAAGTTCAGGAGGACCAGACGGTTGTTGACACCGGGCTCTACGGCGTCGTGAGACATCCCATGTACACCGCGACGGTGTTGCTTTTCTTAAGCATGCCCCTGGTGCTGAATTCACTGATATCCTTTATCATAATGCTGGCGTACATTCCCATCATCGTGAAGAGGATAAAGAACGAGGAAGAGGTCCTGGAGCAGGAACTCAAGGGGTATAAAGAATATAAACAAAAGGTAAAATACAGACTGATACCATTTATTTGGTAAAAGGAGAGAGATATGTTTGACAGCAAAGGATTTGATTCCTGGGCAGACAATTATGATAAAGATATGGAGATAGAAGCCGCAAAAAACTCCTATCCCTTTGCAGGATACCGAGAAGTACATGAGAGTATTACCGAAACCATTCTTCAAAAGAAAGGTGCAACGGTTCTCGAACTGGGCTTCGGAACAGGTACTATGGCTTCAGAGTTATATAATAATGGCTGTGAGATCTATGGTCAGGACTATTCCGCGAGGATGACAGAACTGGCGCAGGCTAAGATACCCGGCGCACATTTGTATCAGAAGGATTTCGGCGAAGGCATCGCTGAGCCACTTCTGGAAAGGAAGTACGATTTCATCGTGGCAACCTACGCCATGCATCACCTGACCGATGAGCAGAAGGTGGCTCTGATCCATGAACTTAAGGAGCTTCTTAAGGCCGGCGGAAAGATACTCATCGGAGATATCGCTTTCGAGACCCGCGATGCTATGGAAGCCTGTAGGCAGGAATACATCGATGAATGGGACGATGAGGAATACTATTTCGCTGCTGATGAATTCGCTAAGGAATTCCCCGAGATGACCTTTGAAAAGATATCTTTTTGCGGCGGTATCCTAACGATCCCCAGCGGGCTGAATTATCAGAACATAAATGCGGAGACCATCGACCGTTGGATCGAGGAAGGCTGGGAGTGGGGCAAGCCCATCTCCCATGAGGAATATGAAGCTGCAAAAAACGGTACCTGGGACGTGAAACTCACGCCGACGAAATACGTGCCCCACAGCTGGTTCGGAGACCTTAAAGGCAAGAAAATCCTAGGCCTTGCATCAGGCGGCGGGCAGCAGATGCCAATCTTTCAGGCACTTGGAGCTGAGTGCACGGTCATGGACTATTCATCGAAGCAGATTGAGAGCGAGAAACTGGTAGCAGAGCGTGAAGGTTATGAGATTAGAGCCATTCAGGGCGATATGACGAAGCGCTTTCCCTTTGAAGATGAGGAGTTCGACATCATATTCCATCCGGTCTCAAACTGCTATGTGCAGGACGTGCGCTCCATCTGGAAGGAGTGCTACCGAGTGTTGAAACACGGCGGTTATCTCATAGCAGGCACGGATCATTACGTGAATTATCTGGTGGACAATGATGAAAAGATGATAATCAATCATATGCCCTTCGATCCTTTAAAGGATCCGGAGCAGATGAAGCAGCTTCAGGATGACGATGCCGGAGTACAGTTCTCACATTCTCTGGAAGAGCAGATCGGCGGTCAGCTGGAGGCAGGCTTCAGACTGCTGGAACTCTATGAGGACACCAACGGAGAGGGCAGGCTCCACGAATTGAATATACCGACATTTTTAGCTATGAGATCTCTCAAGGAGTAAGACATGAGCATGACAGAAAAGTCTTTTGAGACTAAACTCGGAACAATTAAATACTGGATATGCGAGACAGGAGCAAAAAATGCTCCCGAGTTGGTATTCCTTCCCGGACTTACCGCAGATCACAGGCTTTTCGACAAACAGATAGAATATTTCGATGGAAAGTACCGTATATTTGTCTGGGACGCCCCAGGTCACGCGGATTCCTATCCCTTCCAGCTTACCTTCACAATGGAGGACAAGGCAAGAATGGTGGACGAGATTCTGAAAGCCGAAGGCTTCGATGATCCGGTCATAGTAGGCCAGTCCATGGGAGGCTATCTCGGACAGATGTATGAGGAACTTTTCCCGGAGAAACTTAAGGGTCTTGTTATCATAGACTCTTCACCACTTAAACGCGAGTATTACACCGGAATTGAGTTATGGCTACTGGAAAGGATGGAGCCGGTTTACCGCCACTATCCATGGAAGATGCTTCTCAAGCAGGGAACCAATGGCGTGGCTTCATCGGAATATGGCAGAAAACTTATGCTCAGCATGATGATGACCTACGACGGAGACCAGAAGAGATACGCTGCGCTTGCAGGCCACGGATACCGCATTCTGGCAGGAGCGGTGAAATCCGGAAGAGCCTTCGACATTAAGTGTCCGGTCATGCTGATCTGCGGCACAAAGGATCATGCAGGATCCTGCATCAGATACGCCAAAAATTGGCATAAGAAAACCGGAATTACTCTCCACTGGATTGAAGGCGCAGGTCACAACTCCAATACGGATGAGCCGGAAAAGATAAATGATTTGATAGAGAGTTTTTTGGAAAATGAGGTTAAATAATGGATTATTCAGCAGAAGAACGCTTCATTAAAAACTTCATAAAGAAAAGATACAGGGAGCGCCTGCTGTTTGAACTGACCACGCCCCAAAAACGCTATGACGGTTTGGACAGATTCTGCCACCAGGCAAGCGAACTCATAGACCCTGTGAAAATATACCTGGAGGGTGATGATCTGGACCGCCGTACGGAGTTCAAGGACTTTTGCAAAAAACACCAAGGCCTATGCCGCGTACTTTCGCCAGAGTTTTATTGGGAAGAGACCGAAGTCCCTCTGGATGAAGCGGTGGAGATGGCAATAATGTCTTTGGATGCGTTTCTGGTGCTTGGTGATGGCTTCGCAATCGTTTTCGGGGAGCCCGTGAAGGGCGGAAGAGAGAAATTTCTGGTGGTTGAAAATGCAGGTAAGTAACTTTTTTGAAAATGACAATAAAGAGCATTGGATAAATGAAATCGAGAGGAGCGACTGGAGAGCGGGAGCATTTCTGGGCAGGCTTTTAAGGAATGACGAGTTTTTCGATGCTGTCGGTAAGGATTCGAGAATTCTCCTTCTTTCAGAGGGCGACGAGCTTATTTCCTATTGCACCTTCGCTGAGAAGGACGACATACAGCCTACAGATCTTACGCCCTGGGTAGGTTTCGTTTACACCTTCCCGGAGCACAGAGGACACAGATATGCAGGACTTTTGTTCGACGAGGTTGAACGCCTTGCAAAGGAACAGCAGGTCACAGAAGTCTATCTTTCAACTAATCATATCGGGCTGTACGAGAAGTACGGCTGGGAATTTTTTGATATGATGGACGATATGGACGGAGAACCGTCGAGAGTATACGTCAAAAGGATTCAATAGCAACTTGGTTTTATCTGCAGGAGGAAAACATGAATCTCGTTGTACATGACTTAAGTGAAAAAGAATGGGATAAGATAAGCGCTGACTACGAAGGTTGGAAGGTGATTTCCGACAACGGTGAGATCGGACCTTGCATCGGATGTTTTTGCTGTTGGAGAATGACACCGGGCGAGTGCGTCATCAAGGACGGATATGATAACATGGGTGCCTTGATCCATCATGCCGATGAGGTGGTAGTAATCAGCAGATACACTTACGGAGGATTCTCTTCCTTTGTAAAAAATGCCTTCGACCGGTGTATCGGTTTCGTGCTCCCGCAGTTCGAGGTCATTAAAGGTGAGACCCATCATAAGAAACGTTATGATGAGGATAAGCCCTTCACCTTCATCTTTTATGGACATGAATTGAGTCAGGAAGAGAAAGAAAGCGCCTGGAGATATGTGGAAGCAGTTTGCGCCAATATCAGAGGCCATATCAAGGATCTGATCTTCAAGGAATGCGAAGAGGAGACCGAAGCCTCTGAACGCGAGCCAAAAGCTGAACCCGGAAGCATTGTACTCCTTAACGGCAGCATGAGAAACGTCAAAGGAAATTCCGCAAAATTTGCCCGCGAACTGAAGAAACAGCTTAAGACTGATCCTGAAATCATCGATCTGAAGGATCATATGGATGACATGTCAGGGCTGGTTCACGAACTGGAAAAAACTGAGACCATAGTGCTTTGCATGCCGCTTTATGTGGATGGCCTGCCTGCACAGGTAATCAGGCTCATGGAGACCTTCCTCCGTGAATACCGCGGAGGTAAAGCCAGGATATATCTGCTGGCCAACATGGGCCTTTATGAGAGCAAGCAGCTCAAAAACCTCTTCGAGGCGGTCAGACAGTGGTGTACAGAGATGGACTTCGAGTATTGCGGAGGCCTTGGCATAAGCGCCGGAGAACTTCTTGGCACGCTGATCGGTCAGAAGCCCTTCGACAAGAGTTCAAACAAAAAAGCCATCGAGGGAATAGCACGTCTCGCGAAGGCGATCAACCATGAGGTTAAAATGGAAGATATTTATGCAGAACCTCATCACTTCCCGCGCTGGCTGTACATTGCGATCGCCAACACCAACTGGAACAGGCTGGCAAAGAAGGCGGGAATCAAGCCTAAAGATCTTTATCAAAGACAACTGTAAGCCTCCGATGATAGTTTTTTGCGAAAGGAGCATGACGAAATGGATATAAACTGGATAGACGGATCCGAGATTAGCGTGGATCATGATCATGATGAAGTCGTCATATCTGCAAACAGAGAAGGATTGATATCACTAGCTGGGCAGCTTACCGCGCTGGCTGAAGGCGAGCCCGGCGATCATATCCATTATGACGATAACAATTCACTGGAAAAGGGATCGATTGAACTGATCATAGAAAGAAAATAATGTGTACGAGTATAGTTGTTAACAGGAAAAAGACCATTGTGGGCTGGAACCTGGACATACTGGACATGGAGCACAGGGTGAGGCCCAATGAAGATGGAGTATATATAGAGATAAACGATGCGACAGAAGGCTGGATGCCTCTATTCGGAGCCAACAAAAGAGGAGATTTCGTAGGCATGCCCACCTGCTGGCCGGCAGATAAGAGAAGCGATCCTGTGGGTCCCGGAGAGAATGTGATCATGCTGGATATTGATCTTTTGCTTCAGAAGAAGACACTGGAGGAGATTCGCGTGATAGCAGAGAAAGGTCCTGTCTACAGCATCCCCGGGCTGACCTTCATGTCAGCGCTGTCGGATCGTGAGGGCAATGTTCTGCACATAATCCCGGGACAGGGCATTAAGTATTATGAGAAGCCGGACCACGCCATACTAACTAACTTTTCACCATTCAAACAGGATTCCGAGACCCATCCCTGGATGGGCTGGGACAGATATCACAAGGCTGAAGACATGCTGAAGGATGCAACAGAGGATTTCGGTGTGGAGGATTGCTTTGACATTCTTAAGGCGGTTGCTCAGGAGGTCTGCCCTACGGTGGTATCCATGGTATACGATGTGGGCGAGAAGACTGTTTACTGGTGCGAAAACAGGAAATGGGACAAGATTGAGAAGGCGGTATTTTAAAATGACATTTGAAACAGAAAGACTGATCCTCCGCCCCTGGGAGGAATGGATGGAGAACAACAGATGAAACTGAAGAATTATCTGATCGTTGTAAAAGATATAGAAAAGTCGAGAAGATTCTATGAGGATCTTTTTGAACTGGAAATGCTGGTGGATAATGACGGCAACATGGTATTGTCCGATGGACTTGCGCTACAGGAAGAGAAATACTGGAAAGAATTCCTCGGGAAGGAGATCATACCGGAAAGCAATTCCTGCGAACTGTATTTTGAAGAAGCAGATATAGAAGGCTTCATAAGCAAACTGGAAAGCATGTATCCTGAAGTAAAGTATGTCAACCGGCTGATGACTCACAGCTGGGGGCAGAAGGTCATACGTTTTTATGATCCTGACGGGAATCTGATAGAAGTAGGAACGCCCATGTAAGGCTGAGGAGAAGTAATATGCATTTTGTCGATGCCAAAGGAATACTGACCGCAAACAACGGCTTTAACGGTATGAACATATACCGTGGCTGTTCACATGGGTGCATTTACTGCGACTCAAGGAGCCGCTGCTATCAGTTCACCCATCCCTTCGAGGATATCGAAGTGAAGCAGAACGCTCCTGAACTCCTTGAAAAAGCCCTCACTTCCAAGCGCAAAAAATGCATGATCGGCACTGGCGCCATGTCGGACCCTTATATGCATTGTGAGGAAGAGCTCGGGCTGACAAGAAAGTGCCTGGAGATAATTAAGAGGCATGGCTTCGGAGTAGCTATACAGACCAAATCCGACAGGATACTCCGGGACATAGATCTTCTGGATGAGATAAATCGCGAGACCAAGGCCGTGGTGCAGATGACACTCACCACCTATGATGATGAACTTTGCAGGATCGTCGAGCCAAACGTCTGCAACACCGGACGCCGCATCGAAGTGCTGGAAGAGATGCAGAAAAGAGGCATACCGACAGTGGTATGGCTGAGTCCAATCCTTCCGTTTATCAATGATACGGAAGAGAATATAAGGGCGATCCTGGAGGAGTGCGTCAGGGTAGGTGTCAAGGGAGTCATATGCTTCGGCATGGGACTGACTCTTCGCGAGGGCGATAGGGAGTATTACTACGCTGCGTTGGACAAACACTTCCCGGGGCTTAAGAGGAAGTACATCGAGCGCTACGGAAACGCTTATAACCTTCCCAGCACAAATGAAAGACAGCTGTTTAAGATCTTTCACGAGATCTGCAGCGAAAACGGCATCATGTCCACGCCTGACGAATGCTTCAGATATTTAAATGAACTGCCAGAAAAAGACGTGCAGCTCAGTATGTTTTGAAAGAAAGGAAAAATATGAACGATAATATAGCATACTGCGGCGTTGACTGTTCAGTCTGCCCGGATTATTTAAATAAGATCTGTCCGTCCTGCAGACTTACTGAATGGACTGAGGAGGACATCTGCATGCCGGTCAGGTGCTGCAGAGAAAAAGGTATAGAGTTCTGTGGTGCTTGCGATGGCTTTCCCTGCAAAGACATGGCTGAATTTTATGAAGAATCTGACAGCCACAGGGAGGCATTCGCGAAAATGAAAGCAATGATACAGAAACTGTAAAGAGGTAAACGATGCATTTTGGATTTTCCTATGTCGGTCTCATATTTCTGGTGATGCTCTTCGTTCCCAACATAATCTGGGCGAAGCATCAGCCCCAGGGATATGACCAATACGCAAAAAATGAAAACAAGGTACTGTTGGCTTTTGAGAGAGCCGGAGAGGTTTTAGTGACAGCTCTGGTACTGATCTTCAGCGACTTCAATGTACAAGGCTTTGGATCAAGACTTATCTGGCTTGCAGCTGCTTTGATCCTGATGATCATGTATGAGGTGTTCTGGATCCGCTATTTCAAAAGTGAGATGACCATGAAAGACTTTTATTCAAGCCTTCTGGGCATTCCCGTGGCGGGAGCGACCCTTCCGGTCATAGTAGTTTTGCTGCTGGCGATCTACGGAAGGAATCCTTTGCTGTTCGCGGCAGGGATCATCCTCGGAATAGGCCACGTAGGCATCCATCTTCAGCATAGAAGAGAGGTATACAAGTGAAAAGAATGGATAAATGTGATTGGTGCAGCCTAACTGAAGAAGACAAACAGTTTCAGGTGTACGAAAGCAGATCATAATTGGAGTTGCCTGATGAATGATTTCTATAAAGAGACTTCGCCTGATCCTCATCTTCATATTCACATAAGACCACGATATGATAAGCCCGTAATGCTCAACGGGAACACTTATACTGACAGCGAGTTTGGTCATCATTATGCATTGAATAAGAGCGGAACAATACCTGCTGAAGATAGGGAAGAAGTGTTTATTCGGCTAAAAGAATGGCTGAATCGCTGACTTCCGTTTTGGAGACTGAATTGCGATCAAATTCTTTGGGGAAATAAAGATTTAAGAACTGGTCATCAGAGGAGAGGAATGTGAAAATTCATATTATTGGAGGCCCCGGCAGCGGCAAATCGTTTCTGGCAGAAAAACTTTCAACCCAATACGGAATACCGCATTATGATCTTGATGAGCTGCAATGGGATAATGAAACAGGCGATTATGGGACCAAAAGAGACCCTCAGAAAAGAGATGAACTTTTGCGGCAACTGCTCAAGAAAGATGAATGGATAATTGAAGGTGTGTATTATGCCTGGTGCGGGCAGTGTTTTGAAGACGCAGATGTGATCTATCTTTTGAGTGTGCCCGGATACAAATACAGATATCGAATAATTCGGCGATACATCAGAAGAAAAATCGGCCTTGAAAAAGGGAAAAAGGAATCTTTACGATCATTGTCAGAA
>JAFPXY010000026.1 GCA_017394515.1 Bacillota bacterium
CAGTTCATATGTCATGGCTACGCAGTTGATGGAGGGTCTGATCATGGGATGGTCTACCCAGTTATCGATCTTCTCGCCAAACATATATACTCTGGTGTTTAATTTTCTTAAGCTCTCTATGTACTGAGCTCCTGTCATTAAGGACATTTTGTCTTACCTTTCTTTGTTGCTCAAACAATATCTTATTTAAGGCCCATCAGTCCTTCGCGGAAAATACGCTCGTCCATCAGTTTGAAGTCATCAGCGATCGGAGGAACGAAGCCCATCTGATCTATGATGTCTTTCTGAAGGTCCATTCCGGGAGCGATCTCAGCAAGGGTGAGACCCTTTTCTGTAAGGCGGAATACTGCACGTTCTGTAACATAGATTACGTTCTGACCGGTCTCGTGAGCTAATTCTCCCGAGAAGGTAATGTGCTGTACCTCGTCTACGAGTTTTTTGACTTTGCCCTCCTGAAGGATTATAAGCTTGCCATCCTTTACATCGATCTTCAGACCGCCTGCGGTCATGGTTCCGCAATATACCACGTCACGTGTGGCCTGGGTAATGTTAATGAAACCGCCGGCTCCTGCGATCTTAGGTCCGAATTTGGATACGTTGACGTTTCCTTTCTTATCTGCTTCCGCAAGTCCCAGGAATGCCAGATCCAGTCCGCCTCCATCGTAGAAGTCGAACTGAGTGGCCTGAGACAGGATGCAGTCGGGATTCAAAGCAGTTCCGAAACCGATTCCGGAAGTAGGAATACCTCCTACAGGACCGGACTCGATGGAAAGAGTCATGCTGTCTCTTAATCCTTCTTCTTCGGCTACTACGCCGACGAATTCCGGTGTACCAATTCCCAGATTGACTATGCTGTTCGGACGAAGTTCCATAGCGGCACGCCTTGCGATGATGCGCTTAGCATCGATCTTCTGATCACCGGGCTTGAAGTTTACCTTTACCCTGCAAGCTCCGCAGAGAGCGGGATTGTAATCTTCATCAAAGGTCATCATATGGTTGTGCATATCGCTTACAGGAACGATGTAGTCTACCAGAGTTCCGGGGATGTGCACGTATCTGGGATCCAGAGAGCCGTTTTCTACGACTTTCTTGACCTGTACGAATACGATGCCTCCGGAATTCTTTACTGCCTGTGCAGCGTCGATGGATTCTGCGATCATTCCCTCTTCTTCAAAGGAAATGTTTCCTCTTTCATCGGCATAGGTGCCGCGAAGGAAAGCATAATCCAGGGTCTCAGGATGTTTGTACTTAAGGTATTCAACTCCGTCGATCTCGATGGGTTCTACGATATCTTCAGTGGTGATCTCGTTGAGTTTACCGCCCTGAAGTCTGGGATCTACGAAGGTCTTCAGTCCTATACGGCTGATGGTGGGACGATTTCCTGCTATGTCTCTGAACATGATGGAAATTACTCCCTGAGGAAGGTTGTAGGCCTTGCATTTGTTCTCAGCTACCATGTCCTGGACCTTGACAGCAGGACCATAGTGTCCGCCGATTATCAGATCCAGCATGCCTTCATGAGCTATATGGTTAAGTCCGCGATAGGCTCTGTCACCGTTTCCGGATGAATGCATCCACTTGATATGTTCAGGCTTTCCGGTCTCTTCAAATCTCTTTCCGAGTTCAAGGAAAAGTTCTTCGGCCAGATCATTTCCGCCCATACCCTGGGAGCAAAGCCATGCTCCATCCTTTACCATATATGCAGCTTCTTTTGATGTAATGATCTTAGGATTCATTTTTTATTGATTTCCTCCTTAATCTTTTGCCTACATTATGTATTCCTGTCCTTCACCGACGATAACCAGTTCATCTCTCTGGTTGAAGCATTCAGTCTTGATGACTACGCGGTGTTTTTCTTCAAGTTTATCAACGACAGTAGCTACAGCAGTGATGGTATCACCCAAGTAAACAGGTTTAAGGAATTTCAAAGTCTGTCCGGAATATACGTTTCCAAAGGTTGAGTTTGTCATTACCGTGGAAATAAGTCCGGCTACCATGAGGCCAGGTACTATAACATCCCCAAAGCGTGTTGTCTTGCCATATTCGGCATCGATATGAACAGGGTTCATATCTCCTGTAAGGCCTACCCAAAGAGTAACGTCTACCTGAGTCATTGTCTTTGTAAAGGTCTGTACATCGCCGACATTGATATCATCCCAATGCTTAATTTTTGATAAATAATCCATAACCATCACCTTAAACGTTTAAAACGTTCATCCTTTCTTAATTGGCTCTTGACATTTTTTTGCTTATTTGTTCTTGAACACTTTGTCTCTCTTCTCGAGGAATGCATTCATGCCTTCCTTCTGATCTTCTGTTGCAAAGCACATTGCAAAGAGATCGTTCTCGATGCGGATAGCTTCATCCATAGGAGCTTCTACGCCGCGATTGACAGCGTTCTTGGTGTAACGAACAGCGATAGGAGCATTCTTGGTGATTCTTCTGGCAAGTTCATAAGCCTTGTCGATGAGCTCTTCGGGAGCGTATACATCGTTAACAAGTCCGATCTCTTTTGCCTTGTCAGCCTTGATCATGTCTCCGGTGTAAAGGAGTTCCTTAGCCTGTCCGATACCAACTCTTCTAACGAGTCTCTGTGTTCCGGAGAAGCCGGGAGTGATTCCAAGACCTACTTCGGGCTGTCCGAATTTAGCCTTCTCGGATGCGATAATGATGTCGCATGCCATTGCCAGCTCGCAGCCTCCGCCAAGGGCGAATCCGTTAACTGCTGCGATGGTAGGAATTGTGAGGTCTTCAATTCTCTTGAAGAGTTTGCTTCCTCTGATTCCCCAAGCCAGACCACCGGCTACATCGAGTACGCTCTGCTCGCCGATATCTGCGCCTGCTACGAAGGAACGTCCGTCTCCGGTAAGGATCATTACGCGAAGATCTTCGTCATTTTCAACAGCTGTGATAACTTCTGCAAGTTCTTCGATAACAGCTTTGTTGAGAGCATTAAGTGCTTCAGGTCTTGATATCGTAACAAGTGCGATACCTTCATCGTTTTTTTCAAACTTTACATTATTTGCCATTTATATGCCTCCAATGTTTGTTCTTTATTTCTTCAGTCCCATAGGTTCATCGCGGAAAATACGCTCATCCATCAGTTTAAGATCTTCTGCGATAAGAGGTTTGTATTCCATCTGATCCAGAACGTCTTTCTGAAGGTCAACGCCGGGTGCGATCTCGATGAGCATAAGTCCATCAGGTGTGAGTTTGAATACAGCTCTCTCTGTGATGTAAAGAACGGGCTGTCCAACCTGATTTGCATATACTCCGGAGAAGGTGATCTGCTCGATCTCCTTAACGAATTTCTTCTTAGCACCTTCCTGTACGATCTTCAGCTGGCCATCTACGCACTCTTCTACGAGTCCCTTTGCGGTAAAGGTTCCGCAGAAGAATACCTTCTTAGCATTCTGAGTGATGTCGATGAATCCACCGGCTCCAGCCAGTCTGGTTCCGAACTTGGAAACGTTAAGGTTTCCGTTGAATTCCGTCTCAGCCAGTCCAAGGAATGCGAGGTCGATTCCGCCGCCCTGATAGAAGTCGAACTGTACGTTGTGCTCTAAGATAGCCATGGAGTTGGCTGCAGCACCGAACTGAGTTCCACCTGCGGGAACGCCGCCGATAGGACCGGACTCTACGGTAAGTGTCATGTAATCTGAAATGCCCTCTTCAGCTGCTACGTTTGCAACTGTCTCAGGGATTCCTGTGCCGAGATTAACTACAGCATCCTCGGTAAGTTCCATAGCAGCTCTTCTGCCTATGATCTTACGAGCATTGAGAGGGATCGGCTCGATAGCGCTTACAGGAATACGATATTCGCCGGAAAGAGCTCCATCATATCCCATGCCAAGGCTCTGTGCATTGTCATCACCTATACCGAATACGATTCCGTCAACATAGATGCCGGGGATCTTTACAAGTCTGGGGTCGAGCTGTCCGGCTTCAACCATCTTTTCAACCTGTACGAATACCTTGCCGCCGCTGTTCTTGGCTGCCTGAGCCATAGCGGTAACGTCGATAGGTCCGATCTCCTTGTGAACGGTGCAGTTGCCGTATTCATCAGCATAGCTTCCCTTGATGAGAACTACGTCTACAGGGAAGGACTTATAAAGAAGTCTTTCCTGACCGTCGATGGTAACCAGTTCTACCAGGTCGGGAGTGTTGGGAACGTCATTCAGTCTGCCGCCGCCATATCTAGGGTCTACGAAGGTGTAGAGACCAACGTGGGTAAGGGTTCCGAGCTTATGTGCAGCAATATCTCTGTACATGTGTGCGATAACGCCCTGAGGAAGGTTATATGCCTCGATCTTATTGGCAAGTGCCAAATCGCCCAGGTTCTTAGCTCTGTCCCAGTGGCCGCCGACTACTCTCTTGATCATTCCTTCGTGGCCATAGTGCTCTCCGCCGGTACCATCTCTATGTCCCTGACCTGCTGCAAAGAACAGTGTCATGTCTCTGGGATGACCGGTTTCAAGGAAACTCTTTTCCATAGCCTTATTGAGTGTTTCAGGGCAAGCGCTGCTTACGAAACCTCCGGTGGAAATAGTAGCACCATCAGGTACCATTTTTGCAACTTCTTCTGCTGTATAAATTTTAACTTTTTTCATTTAATCACCTCTTCAAATATCATATATCATTAAGCCGTTCCAATAAGTTTGCTTGGCAGCAGATATACGAGCTGGTTGGGGAAGATGCAGCAAAGTACTACAACCACAAGAATGATTATAATAAACGGCACTACCCCTCGATAAATATCTTGTATCCTCACCTTGTTCGGATCAACGATACCCTTGATATAGAATAATGCGAATCCGAAAGGAGGTGTCATGAAGCATGTCTGAAGGAGTACTGCAGACAGTGCTACGACGAACAGTCTGTCGAATCCGAAGGAGTCCATGATAGGAAGGAAGATCGGGAATACGATCATTACGATTCCAAGCCAGTCGATGAGCATGCCCAGTACGAACATGATTGCCATCATGATGGCGAATACTCCCCACTTACCAATACCAATGCCCATTACGAAGTTGTTAATGATCTCATCTCCATCCAGTGACATGAAGATTCCTGTGAAGGAAGCTGCACCGAAGAGGATCATGAATACCATAGCGGTGGTCTTAGCAGTGTCAAGTAAGGATTCCTTGAGCATCTTAAGGTTGAACTGCTTGTAGAAGATTGCCAGGATCAGAGCTGCAAAAGCACCTACGCCGGAAGCTTCTGTCGGAGTTGCAACGCCCAAGAAGATGGAACCAAGTACTCCGAAGATCAGGATCAGAGGAGGGATCAGGTTGATAAGAGAACCTGTGATTCTCTGTCTCATGGGCATTTCTGCCAGTTCTTCAGGAGTCATAGCCGGACCCCAATCAGGGTGAATTCTGGTAATAACTACGATATAAATGATATATCCGAGTGAGAGAAGTAAGCCGGGAATTACCGCCGCGAAGAAGATCTGTCCTACGGAGATCGCAGCAAATGATCCCATGGATACCAGCATGATTGAAGGCGGGATAAGGATTCCCAGCGAACCGCCTGCGCAAACCATACCTGCAGCAAGTGAAGGATGATAACCTTCTCTTAAGAGGATGGGCATTGAGAGCATACCCATAGTTACTACGGAAGCTCCTACAATACCGGTGGTTGCAGCGAATACGGTGGATACGAGGATGACAGCGATTCCAAGACCGCCTTTAAAAGGTCCGAACAGGTAGCGAACAGATTCGAACAACCCATCTGCTACCTTCGAATGGGTTAGGAAGTTAGCCATCAATACGAACATCGGGATAGCTACCATCGAGTAACTTTGCATCTGGTCGTATATCTTCGTCATGGCGATGGTGATACCGGCGTCTCCTAAGGAAAGGATACCGGCGATCATACCTACGCCGCCGAGTACGAATGCGAGTTCCTGTCCAAGGGCAAGTCCTGCAAACATTACGATGAACATGCCGATGATCATCAAAACATGGAAATTATACGCACCCATGGATGCCATTAAGCCTGTTAACATGCGACTTCCCCTCCTTTCTCTTCTACTTTCTTCTCTGAATAGTCTTGTTCATAATCTCCCTCTACTATTCCGATTACCTGTTTAAGTATCTGAGAGATTCCCTGTATTGCAAGCAATGTTATTCCTACAAAGAAGCAAAGCTTCTCGGGCCACAGTACGGGAGCCCATACGGAATATGCTGTTTCTTGCTGAGCAAAGGATTTCATAAAGAATGCATAGCTCTTAGGTACCATAAGGTATACGAAGGGAACGAAGAAAAGGAAATATGTAACTAAGTGAAGTATATACTGTCCTCTCTTAGGCAGTTTCGCAAAGAGTATATCTACTATTACAAATGCTCCCTTAAGGAAACCATATGCAGCAATCAGAATGATATAGCAGGCGAAAAACATTACGATCAAATCCTGCGTCCAGATCTGGGGGCTATTCAGGAATCGACGCATGAGCACCTCAATCATGATAACCACCAGGATCGCTACGACGAGCAGAGAGAAAATTTTGCCAAGAAAGTCATTACAGGTGTCTATCACTTTGCAGACTTTTTTTAATGCTTTCATAATTATCTCCTCTTTAAAATTATTTCCGTGAATAAAAACCGTTAGTTCGATCAATAAAAGTTATTCTTATAAAAGCGTTCCCCCATGAACCTTACCACCTGCTAAGGTTCAGGTACATGGGGGAGTTAATTACTTTAGTTTAAATTGCGATAACTAAATTATAACTTTGCTCTAATTTCAAATCTTCAGTATTAATAGTCGTGTCTCTCTGTGCTTCCGTTAGCTCCGGAAAGATCAGCGTCAGCTCTGTTGTAACCGAAGCTGTAGTCACCGAGCCAGTCACGATATACGTTCATGGTCTCTCTGTAAGCTTCCATGGAATCCCATACATACTTGAAGTTCTCGTTGGATTCTGCTTCTGCAGCATAAACCTTAAGAGCGGTATCTCTGATGATCTGCTTATCTTTGTCGTTCATCTTAGTGATCTTGATACCCTGCTCCTGAAGCATGAGGTTGGTTGTAGCTGCGTTGTTCCAGTGATATTTGTGGAAGGACTCAGCAACAGTCAGCTCAGCAGCAAGCTGGATAGCTTCCTGATATTCAGCGGGAAGTGCGTTCCAAGCGTCCATGTTGATCATAACGCCGTTAACACCAGCGGACTGGTACCAAGCAGGAGCACACCAGTAAGGGCATACTTCCTGAAGCTTCAGGGAATCGTCAGCCCAAGGACCGGAGAACTCACCAGCGTCGATAACGCCTCTCTGGAGGGACTCATAAAGTTCTGCAGCTGCAACGGTTGTGATGTTGATTCCAAGTTCCTGTCCAACTTTACCAGCAAGTACGCCGCCAAGACGGATCTTCATGCCCTTCATGTCATCGAGGGATTCGATGGGCTTGTTGGAACGGATACCGGACTCAGTTCCGGTAAGAGCGATAGGATAGTACTGGATGTTGTACTGATTGTATACGTAGTTGTAGCAATCAAGTCCGCCACCTTCATAGAACCAGTTGAAATAGTCAGTGGAGTCGAAGTCATCGATCAGAGTGGAAAGGATCTCGAATGTGGTATCCTTACCAGCCCAATAGCCGCCCCAGTCTCCGCCGGCCTCGATAGTTCCGTCCTGAACGTAGTCGATCAGCTGAGCTGCTGCGCAAAGTTCGCCTTCAGCATAGTTCTGAATGGTGAACTTGCCGTTTGTGAACTGGCTTACCAGTTCAGCAAATCTCTTGTCAGCAAGGAAGTGGATGTTTCCGGAACCCCAGGTGGATCCCATCTTCCATGTTACTTCGGGAAGATCAGAAGCTGCATCTCCGCCGCCATCGCCACCATCTGCAGGAGCGGATTCGCCACCGCCGCAAGCGGCAAAGCAGAAGATCATGGCTACACATAATAAGATAGCTAATAACTTTTTCATTTTTTCCTCCTTGTCTAAGTAAAGAATAACTTTAATTAATCGGTTAAAAAAAGGCGATGAATACGCTCGTTTTTTATCTACATGTAGCACACTCATCACCTAAATCTTTCTTGACTAAAGTTTATCACTCTAAAGAATTCAAGTAAAATACTTGAAAATTATCTTAGAGACAGAACTATAACTTTTGGTTATGAAACTAACAAATATGTATAATCCCTAGTTAATGCATGTGCCATCTCGCCGCACATATGCATATTTATAACTATTAGTTATGGTTATGCCTAATTTATAACTAATAAATCTTACATTTGTTTATCTTTTACTTTACTTTGTTAAAAGCTTCTTATTATAATAAACCTAAAGAGAGTTAAGCCGCGTTACAAAAAGTTATTGCTATTACTTTTTATGAATAATGCAAAACAACTCAGTTTTGTATTTAACTAAACTGCATGGATATAAGACAATTGAACTATTTCGTTCAGGTTGCGGATCTTGGCAATTATTCTAAGGCAGCGCAGAAGCTCTTCATATCGCAACCTGCTCTGAGCAAGACGATCAAAAACATGGAAGAAGAAATGGGCTTCCCTTTCTTCTATATCCATCATAAAAGGCTGCATCTCACAGACGCAGGCCGTTCTTTCTACGATAATGCTATGCACGTCCTGAATGATTTCGAAACGCTGCTCTCCTTCGATTACAAGGAGAATGGAACCATCAGCGGCCATCTTAACATCGGCTTGAGTGCTGCCGCAGGACCTGCACTATTTGCTCACATATCACCGAAGTTCTCTGCCGCCTATCCTCTCATAGATATTTCTTTGATTGAAAAGGATTCCAGCATAATAAAAGAGCAGGTATTCAACAGGAATATCGATGCTGCCTTTGTAGATATGTATTATCTGACTAAAGAAGATATGAGTCTCTTCGATGTATATGAAGTTGCGGAGAGCGACCTGGTGGCAGTAATGTCTATGGAGAATCCTCTATCCAAGAAGGATCAACTCTCCTTTAACGATCTTGACGGAAGCGAGATCATCTTCTTCCAGAGCGACGGAGTATCCTTTGGACTGCTTTCAGATGACATCAAGTCCTCCAAGAGCAAGATCAAGACCGTCATGTCCAGTTCTCAGTGGCATCTGATCTTCGACCTGGCAGAAGCGGACTACGGCATCACCATTGCGCCTTATTACATCTATGACAAGCTCCACAGTTCCAAGCTGGTGGCTGTACCCTTCAGTGAACCTTCAAGCAAGAGGACCATCGCCCTAATCACAAGGAAGGATGACAACCTGCCAAGAGCCCTTAAGGTGTTCCTGGAGTTCTCCTCAAACAAGGAACTGTATAAAGACCTTATCTATCACCTTAAGGTGAGTGACAAGACAGATAAAATATAAAGGAAATAAAAATGGATGATTTCAGCAAAAAACTCATAGCGGACAGCCGCATGATCCTCACAGGCGCAGAGATCCACCACCTGGAAGATTTCAGCCAGTTAATGTCGAAGTTTGATCTTGATTCAAGGGATGTAGTTCTGACCAACAGGTTTATCTACCAGCCCTTCATGGAAGAATTCAAGGCACCCTGCAACTTCGTCTTCCAGGAAGATTTCGGCACCTCCGAACCTTCCGAAGAAATGATCGAAAAGCTTTTCGATTTCATCAAGTACGATTCCTATGACCGCGTTATCGCCATAGGAGGCGGAGCCATCATGGACTTAGGTAAGCTTTTGGGCTGCCGTCGTCCCGGTAACGTGCACGAGTGGTTCTATAAGAGAGAACCGGTAGTTCACGAGAAACCCGTCATCGCCGTGCCTACCACCTGCGGCACAGGCTCCGAAGTGACCAACATCTCCGTAGCCATCGTTAAGAGCGAGCTTGAAGGCGGAGTGCTTACGGACGGCGAGACCAAACTGGGTCTGGTATCAGACGACATCATTCCAAACATCGTCGTGCTGATCCCGGAGTTTCTCTCCACCCTTCCCTACAAGCCCTTCATCACCTCAGCCATCGACGCTCTGGTTCACGCCACGGAATCCTACCTGTCCCCTCAGCGTAAGACCTTGATCTCCGAGATGTATTCCATGAGAGCCATGGAACTTCTCCTCGTGGGACTTAAGAAGATCGCTGAAGAAGGACAGGAAGCCAGAAAGGACTACTTGAAGGAGTTCCTTGTAGGCGCCAATCTGGCCGGAACAGCTTTCCTCAAAGCCGGCTGCGGTACAGTGCATGCACTGTCCTTCCCTTTGGGAGGCACCTACCACGTTCCCCACGGTGAATCCAACTACGCCCTCTTCGGTAAGATCCTGGAGATCTACGAGGAATATGACCCTGAAGGCGAGCTCCTGAACTTCAAGAAGCTCGTGAGCGGCATCCTTGGATGCAGCATCGAAACTGCCATCCCTGCGTTGAACGACCTTCTCGAGAAAGTCTGCCCTCTGAAACCCTTAAGAGAATATGGCTTCAAGGAAACCGACATAGATGCATTCGCAGATTCCGTAGAGGCAAACCAGCAGAGGCTCATCACCAATTCCTACGTCCAGCCCTGGACCAAGGAATTATCTAAGAGAGTTTATAGGGAGTGCTTCTAAAGCAACCTTTCTATAGAATAATGAATAACACAGCAAAGAATGCTCCGCAGGCCTAAGGCCAGCCGAGCATTTTTTGCTTATGCCATGTTTATGAAAA
Organism: Bacillota bacterium; assembly: GCA_017394515.1. GTDB lineage: Bacteria > Bacillota > Clostridia > Peptostreptococcales > Anaerovoracaceae > RUG754. Next base: position 10,607 of record JAFPXY010000026.1, read on the forward strand.
TGTACTGGCAAATATGCCCTTTTAGATATATAATACTTATTAGTTATAATCACAGGAGGTGTTTTATGAAAAAACTGCTTGCTATATTGCTTTCCGCACTTCTGATCTTTTCCATGGCAGCCTGCGGCGGCTCATCCGAATGTGACGCCAGCGCAGATAATCCCATAAACGACGAAGAAAGCAACCTTCCCAGCGATATCAACGAATGGACCGGCGCGGATTTCGCCACCTATTTCAAGGCACAGGGAATCCTCCCCTATCCCAGCGAGGACTATGAGCCCTACGTCGGAAACCACGGAGACGACTGGCAAGGCACGCCCATTCAGGAGAGTGCGGTTTGGAGCTTTGCTTCAGATGATCCCGGAAGCTTTTTCGTATTTACCTTCGGAAAGAGCGGTGACGTTCCCGATGAAGAGGTGGAATACTGGAAGGAATGCATCGACAACACCAAGACCATGCCCTACGAATATGCCGTCTTCGGAGAGATCGACCACATGGTTGGAAACATTGCCTTTATATATGAAGATCTGTCATACAACGATGAGATCCGCAGCGCCTGCGAAGCTGCATATCAGCAGTTCTTAAAGGACACCGGACTCACCCCTGAATTTTGATCATAAGCGCGGTATATCCGCAAAACATTAAATATCGAGGTTTAAATTTTACATGAAAGTTAACGACATTTTACACGGTTTTAAAATCACCAGAGTCCGCGAGAGTGAAGAGCTCAAGGGGACTCTTTATGAGATGGAACATCTGAAGACCGGCGCTGAGCTGGCCTGGCTTGACAACGGCTGCGAGAACATGCTTTTCTCAGCAACCTTTAAGACCCTTCCCTGGGACAACACAGGAGTCTTCCACATTCTGGAGCACTCGGTCCTGGCAGGATCTGACAATTACCCTGTGAAGGAACCCTTCTTGGATCTCATCAAGAGCTCCATGAACACCTTCTTAAACGCCATGACCTTCCCTGACAAGACCATGTATCCTGTTTCCTCCAAGAACGAGCAGGATTTCATCAACCTGACAAGGGTATATCTGGACGCCGTGTTCCGTCCCGCCATCTATCATAACGACAGCATTTTCCGTCAGGAGGGCTGGCACTACGAGATTGAACAAGACGAGCCCTTCTATAATGGCGTAGTCTTCAACGAGATGAAGGGCGCCTACGCATCCGTGGATACTCATATCGAGGACGAACTTCAGAAAGCTCTTTTCCCGGATAGCGTCTACGGCTTCCAGTCCGGCGGCTATCCCCCGGAGATCCCCGATCTCACCTACGAGAATTTCCTGAGAGCCCACCGCGAGTTCTATTCACCTTCAAACTGCAGGATCTTCCTGGATGGCGCCCTGCCCCTGGAACGCGTCCTCACCATCATCGATGATGAATACCTTTCCACCTTCGAAAAGGATGACCGCACCCACGAGATAGCCATGCAGGCACCGGTGGAAACTCAGGACAGAGTGAGATTCTACGAGATCGGCAAGGACGAGGACGAAGCCAACAAATGCCATCTGGTATTGGGCAAAGTATTCTCAGACTGGGAGAGCCGCAAGAGAAACATCGCCTACACCCTTATGTCCATCTATCTGGCAGGAGATAACGAGGCTCCTCTCAAGCGCGCCATCCTGGAGCGCGGCCTGGCTCAGGACGTAGAATTCTCCGTAATGGACGGCATCGCCCAGCCCTTCTACGTCATCGTATTCAGAAACATGGAATCCTCAAACAATGCTGAGGTTCTCAAGGTATATAAAGAAACCCTCGAAAAGATCCTTCGCGAGGGAGTGGACAAGGATGCCCTTACAGGCTGCATCAACCGTTTTGAATTCTCATTAAGAGAATCCGGCGAGCCTCAGGGACTCTACAGAGTGATAAATGCCATGAGCTCCTGGCTCTACGGCGGCGATCCTATGCTGTACCTTGAGAGCGACCATCTGGTCCACGAGTTAAGAGATGCTCTTGACACCGACATTTACACAGACATTATCAAAGAACTCCTGGACGAGGAAGGTCTGGTGAGAATCACCATGCTTCCTTCCAAGACCAAGGGCGACGAGGACGCGGAAAAGGAATATGAGAGAGTTACCAAGGAATACTCCTCCCTTTCAGAAGCTGAACTCAAGGAAGTTGAAGCTGCCTTTGAACGCATGAGAAAGTGGCAGGATACGCCGGATTCTCCCGAGGCAGTAGCTACCCTTCCCACTCTGGAACTCTCCGATGTGGCGCCGGAGCCCCAGTGGGTCGAAACCGAGATCAAAGAAAAGGACGGAGTCACCTTCCTTTATCAGCCCATCTTCACCAACGGAGTGGTCCACGTTAACATGTACTTCAACGTGGCCGATCTGGACGAAAACTCCCTGAAGATGATCTCCTCCATGACGGAATTCCTGGGCCTTCTGCCCACTTCCAAGCACAGCGCAGCTGAACTCCAGAAGGAGACCAGAAAGCTCTTCGGCGGACTGGATTACAACCTCATCTCCCCCTGGGTCAAGGATCACATGGACAGAGTTAAACCTTACTTCGTCGTATCCTTCAGCGTTCTTGAAGAAAACCTGGAGGCTGCCATCGACCTGATAATCGAGATCCTCACGGACTCCAACTTCGACGCAAAAGATACCGAGCTCGAGAATCTTTTGCAGTCCAAGGAAGTGCTTTACCAAAGCATCATGGGCTCCGGCAACCAGTTCGCAGCCCGCAGAGTCCTTTCCCACTACACCGCTTCCTCCTACATCGAGGAAAAGGTCAACGGCTACGACTACTTCCTCTTCGTGAAGAAGCTTCTGGAGAACTTCGACGAAAATGCGCCCGAACTCATCAAGGAGTGGGCACAGCTTTCCGCAAAAATATTCACCGCATCACGCCTGACCCTGGGCGAAACTTCCACTGAGAGCCACCCGGTTCTCGAAAGATTCGCCGCTGAACTTCCCAAGGGAGAGGCTGCCCCTGAATATATAGAGATCCCTATGAAGGGCGAATCCGTCAAGGAAGCCATACTGATCCCCGCGGGCGTATCTTTTGCGGCCCTGGGAGCGAACATGCTTAAGTACGGCTTCAGCCACAGCGGAAGATTCCAGGTGCTTTCACAGATCATGAGCTACGGCTACCTCTGGGAGGAGATCCGAGTTCATGGTGGCGCCTACGGCTGCGGCTTCAGCGCAGGCATAACGGGCAACATGGTCTTCACATCCTACAGAGACCCTAACCCTCAGAACTCCATCACCGTTTACCAGAACGCGGGAGACTTCATCAGAGACTTCGCCGAAAGCGATGAAGACCTGACCAAGTACATCATCTCCTCCATCTCAGGCATGGACGGGCTGGTGACCTCCGCAAGACGCGGTTACGGCCAGGAACTCAACGTCTTAAGAGGCACTGACTACGACGATCTCTTAAGGATCAGACAGCAGATGCTCTCACTGAAGCGCGAGGAGCTGGCAGATCTTGCCGAACTCTTCGACAAGGCTGCTCTGGACGCATCCATCTGCGTGGTCGGTAACAGCGATGCCATCGCACCGGATGACAGCTGGGAAGTATATAAGTTATAAAAACGCATTTAAAAGGAGATGTCCCAAAATGAGACATCTCCTTTTTAGGTTGTGGTCAAAAAAACGCCTTTTGAGCAAAAAACTCTCAATTAGCATTACTCCAATTTTGAATGATGTCAATTGGTCAAAAAATCCTCCAAAAACATCACTCCCTTACCATCCTCAGGCATGACCCCGTTGCACTTCAACTGCGAATTGCTCTGCTACGTTTATTTTATGTGGCATCGCGATCGGGTTAGCAGTAACTTGCCAGCGAAAATCATGCTGATCTTTGCTTTTTATGTGAAATAACATTACTTCCCTAGCCACAACTATTATGGCTGAGCTCTGGACGCGAATGATAAGTAGTGCTATTTCTGTATTTTTGTTCGAAAAAGCATTACGCTATAGTGGGATGATGCTAAACGATGATTTTTTGCATGATTAGCATCATCTTCTCACTCTAGGCTGATTATTATAAGCCACATCAAAAAAGAGATGTCCCAAACTGAGACATCTCCTATTATCTTTTTAGTTTTGATCGTCGACATCGTCGTTATCAGTGTTATCTTCGATCTCTTCTTCCTGAGCTGCCATCAGCTCTCTGATGACCTCTCTGGAAATTCCGATCCTGTCATAGAAATCGATGGAATAAAGCAGTTCATCCAGATCTCCCAGTTCGTTCAGGTTGATCATATTGGCCTGCTCCAAAGCCACCAGCTTGGCCATTCTGGCCTTAGCATTTCTCTCTGCTCTTTCAGCATCCTTCTTAGCCTTCTTGGCAGCCTGATTCTTATAGTACTGCTTCATGAGTTTGGATACGTTGAAGAACTTCTTGAAGTGCTCGTAGGGCTTAGGGTCTTCATCGTTCTTGACGAAGTGGATGTCGATGTTTTCCATGCATTCCTTGACCATGGAGAAAGGAATCCTTCCTGCCATGTATTCCTCGATGAGGACCTTTTCACTGACGAAGGTCTTATCCCACTCGGCCACCTGACAGTTCAGGTCGATGGGAGTTCCCTTTAACATGTAGTCGGCAAACATGGCCGGCAGATTAGCACCGCACTTGGTGACAGCATAGCCGGATGCACCGTATCTCATGTTGGCTTCTACGAAGTAGAACTTTCCGTCTGTGGTCTGGATAATATCGATATCCCAAAGGCCTTCGAAACCGAGGGTTCCCATGAAGGCTGTCATCTTGTCGAAGAGTTCCTTTTCAAAGGTATTGGGAAGGATCCTTCCGGTGATGGCTACACCTCTGTGCTCCTCGTGTCCTCCCTCTTCAGCGACGAAGATTCCGGGGCCGATGGCACCATCCTTGGTGCTGAGTCCCAGGATGGAGTATTCTTTTGCGATATCCACGCAATCCTCCACCATGATCTCAATATCCTTCTTCTTTGTATTTCTTCTGATGTATTCCTTGAGCTCGCCTTCGCTCTGGCAGATAGCCATCTTCTTCTTGGAGCTGAAGCGGCTTACGTTGGGCTTGACGAAGCAAGGATAGTTGATGGTAGGCGGGATCGTATAACGCTTATTGAAAGTCTTGATCACGGCACCGTTTACCACAGGCAGTCCGTAGGCTCTGGCGAGTTCCTTCTGAATGCCCTTCTCCATGAGCTTTGAGAGCTCGCCCTGGGTGTCGTTGATGTTAGGCATGATGAAGAACTCCTTGAGTTCATCATAGTATCTGTCTATTACCTCCGCTGCCAGATCGCAGCAAGGGATCAGCAGCATCTTCTTGCCGCCTTCGATATCAGCCATGTTCAGAAGAGCGTTTTTGATCCTTCTGCTCCTTCTGCGGGATACGATTATGCGATAAGCCTTGACGTACTTGCTGTATGCATCGGGCTTGATGGCCTTGATGGGATTGAGTTTTGAAGGAGGAGTCTGGAATATCTTCAGCACCTCGACTTCATAACCGGCCTCGCCTAGAGACCTTGCCATGCAAAGGTTGGAGCAGTAGTTTCTGCCCGCCACGATGATTCTCATCTTATCGCTTTCAGGATTTCTCTGGTTTTCAGGCTTCATCTGAGGATAGTTAAGGATCCTATGCTTTACAGGCCTCAGTACAGGATAAGCCGTCGCCTTCACCGCGCGCTTCACGTTCTTCTTCTGAGTCTTTAAGAAGTACTTCACCGCCTGTTTGTTCATATCCTTCTGGAAGATCCTGCCGGGTTCCGGGTCATCTTCATTGGCCAGCAAAGTAATGGCCGCCGACTTTATCTTCTCGTCCAGCTCTTTCTTTGTCATGAAGCCGTGAATGTAGTCGTCCCAGGCAACCTTGTCATAGATGAAGTCCTTACCGTACTCGGTGACCTTCTCCTCTTCCTCGGTATGTCCCTGACCGGTGAGCTCCTTGACGAAGACATCCGGCAGATTGACTCCGCTGGCAAAATATGAATAGTTAGGGCCGCCGCTCCTTAAGTTGACCTCGTTGAAGTAGACCTTATCTCCGCAGACGTTGAACTCCATGTCGAACATGCCGAAATATCTCATGCGCTGCAGCATCTTGATGGTCTTTTCTCTGATATCCTCATCCAGCTCTTCGAAGGGAACAACTACGCCGGCAAGGGTAACGCCCTTCTCATACTGAGCGACGTTGGTCTTCTTGATGATGGCAGGGATGATGACCTTCTGGTCGAAGCAAAGTCCTGAAAGGTCGATCTCATAGTCGATGTTCAGGAATTCCTGGACCAGGATGGATCTCTCTGCGAACTTATAACGGAGCTTATCCAGATGTCTGATAAGTCCTTCGGGAGTTTCGCAAACCTTCATCTCCCTCTTGTATCCGGTAACGCTCTCCAGAGGCTTTACGAAGCAAGGGAAGATCATGTCGTCGGGCACCACGAACTCTTCCTGAAGGGATACTATCCACTCCTTGGGAGTATTGAGGCCGACGCTTCTCGCCAGATCGCTCTGGAAGGTCTTATCCATACGGTTCATGATGGATCCCTGACCGCCTCCTACGATATAAGGCATGTCGAAGATCTCTGATAAAGCATCACGGTTTAAATCCATAATGGATGTGGTGTAGTCATCTGTAGGGAAAAGAATCGGCTTCTCTTCCTCCTGTCCCTTATAGGCCAGAAGTGCTTCCAAAAGAGGAAGGTCTCCGCCGGTCTTTACCTTCTTTGAAACTACTTCCACTGACTTCCTGACATATTTACTGCTGGAAGCCAGTATGGACTGTCCCTCCCTGTGGGTGCTGGCCACCAGATCAACTCTGTATCCAGCGGCTCCGAGGGATCTGATGACGCTCAGTCCCGTGGAAAAGTTTCTCGATAAAACTACTACAAGTCTGCTGTTGTTTTCCATATGATTCACCATCTTATCTACTGTTCTTTTTGCTCTTTCTGTTCTTTTTCTTTTTCTTTTGCAATCAAGATCTTATCGTATTCCTCCGCCTGATTCTCTAAAGGAACAAGACAGAATCTATATTTGGTATAATCTTTATACGAAATGCCCAGTCTCTCTCTGGCATCTTTGATCTGAGCCTTTGCTTCTTCTTCGCTCCAGCCCATGATATCCATGGCATAGGTAATAGCCTCTTCCCTCTGCTTCTTAAGACGTTCTCTCTTCTTAAGAGCCTTCTGATAGGCCTCTTCCTGTTCTTCGAGAGGGAATCTCCATAGTTTGAAGGCCGCATAGTCCTTGTAGCTGACATCCATATGCTCTCTGGTCTCCCTGAGTTTTTCCTTGGCCTGCTCTCTATCCCAGCCCGTGTCCTCCATGGTCTTGTTGATAGCCTGGTTTCTCAGTTCTTTTCTCCTCAGGCGCTTTTCTTCGGCTGTGACTTCTTCCATGAAGATCTCTCCGGGGATAGGATCGTAATCGTTGACCATGATGTGTATATCAGCCGTCTCTGTGCAGTTATTCAGCTGATCCTTGGTCAGATATTTGTGGAAATAATCATCCCAGGCGACCTTTTCATAGAGATACTTCTTACCGAATACCTTGGCCTTGCATTCTTCGGGATCCAAGTTCTCGCCCAAAGCTGCCTTGACGAAGATCTCCGAAAGGTTGGCACCGCTCTCGAAATACACGTAGTTGGTGCCGCCCGATCTCAAGTTGAGTTCGTTAAAATAGTATTCGCCATCGATGACGTTGAATCCCAGGTCGAACATGCCGAAATAGTGGAATTCTCTTAAAAACTCATAGACCTTTTCCATGAAGGCCCCAAACTTTTCTACCGCAAAAAACTCGCCGTAGAGTGGCACGCCTCTGTCATACTGTGCTACGAATTCCTTGAATACGATTCCGGGTATCACGATGTCCTGATCCATGCATACACCTTCCAGGTCGTATTCCTCATCTATGAACATGAACTCTTGAACCAGAATTGACCTATCACTGTAGGACTCTCTCAGTTTCTGAAGATGAGCCTTGAGTTCATCTATATCGTTACACCTGGCCATCTCCTGCTTGTAGCCGAAGGTACTTCCCAAAGGCTTCACATAGCAAGGATAAATCATGTCCTCAGGTATATCGAACTCTTCTTCTCTTAAAGACACCACCCATTCTTTAGGTGTTTTGATTCCCACCGACCTTGCGATCTTGCCCTGTACCGACTTATCCATCATGTGAGTAAGGCTTCCTGGCTCACCGCCTAATATGCCGGGCATCAAAAAGATGTTCTTAAGCTTGTCGCTGTTCTTGTCCATAACGGAAGCGGTGTAATCATCCGCCGCCACAAGCACAGGCTTGGTAGGCCACTGCCCTTCGTAAGCGAGAAGGATATCCACCAGCTCTGTGTCTTCCTCCTGCTTGACTTTTTTGGAAACCGCCTCATAGGCATTCCTCACGAATTTGCTCTTAGCGATAAAGGCTGAAGCTCCTTCACGGGGAGCGCTTGCCACCAGATCCACCGTATATCCCTTTGTACCCAAAGATCTTATAACGCTGAGTCCGGTGGAATAGTTCCTTGAAAGAACTACCACTAACTTTTCATTATTATCCATCTTACCTCCAAATCAGTTGCCAATGCTCTTTATCTTGTCTCCCATAGACCTGAAGATCCTGTCTCTGCTTTCTTTTCTCTTGACCCTCTTTATGCCGAAGTCGTAGTTCATGATAAGGGGTACAGGAGCCCAACGACAGCCTTCTATGTTCGTATATGTATAGAAGGGCACGTACTTGTTGTCCGCAAGGACCACCTTTCCGTTTGCTCCCTTTTTCAAGGTCACCCTAAGAAGGACCGAATCCCTATTTCCTTCCACCTGCTTCATAATGGACTGGAAATTACCTATGGAATATGCACAGGGAACCTTTCTGCCATCTTCTGTGGTCAATATGTCGAAACGCTGCAGCACGTGAGGATTGGAACCTACGATGTAGTCCACGCCGGCATTGGCGGCCTGAGTGGCCTCCCTAATCTGATCATCTGTAGGATTCTTAAAGTTCTTAATGCCCCAGTGCATGTAAACGATGACGTATTCAGCGCCGGCATCTCTTAAGTCCTTCACGTCCTTTTTGATCTTTTCCTCATTGAAGATGTTCAGCATGGTGTCCTTTTCTTCCTTGGACCAGTCGGCATCTTTGAAATTGAAGCCGGTCTTTGGTGAGTTATATGAAAGGAAACCTACCTTTATGCCGTTTACCTTCGTAATGAAGAACCTCTTTTCGGAAGCATCCTTGTATACTCCCGTCCTTATAAAATTATATCTGTCCACCTGTTCGATGGTCTCAGCAAGAGCTCTGGTACCACCGTCACAGTTGTGATTGTTGGACATGACCACTGCATCAATTCCTCCGTACTTCACGGCATCCAGATATCTGGAAGGGGAATTGCAGTTGTTCTTGTTTTCGATGTATGCTTCATCGCTCATGTAAGGCCAGCCTGCTGCCAAAAGCGTTTCCAGATTTCCCACCGCCAGGTCGGAATCCTTTGTGACTTTCCTTACATACTCGTAGCTGTCGTTGTAGTTCCAGCCCACCTCGGGATCCCACTGAGCGTCGGACTGGGTTTTACCGCACATCATATCTCCTACCATCATGATCACAGCTGCGCCTTCCTGTCCGGGCTTTGACTGCACGTAGCAGCCTTCATTCTCGCTGTATTCATATCTGGAAGTGATCTCTCCCAAAGGCTCCGGAGCCTGTCTGTTTACCGTGACCCTGCAGGTAACGGAAGTGCCGGACTCATGGCAGAAGCAGGTGATATTAGAAACGCCTGTCTTGTGAGCGGTAACCACTCCTTCACCATCGACGGAAGCCACTTCAGGCGCGTCCGCAGACCATTCCACGTCCTTGGGTTCACTCCACTCGTAGTATACCTGAAGCTTTCTGGAGGAGTCTGAATAGAGATAAAGATTCTCATGGCTGATCTCCAGTTGGATCTTTTTGGCTGCTTCCTTGGGATCTGTCACAGGGCTGTATATATGTTCTCCCTCAGCATCCTTTATGAAGCTCCTCACCTGATAATAGATCTTTTCCTTATCTCTGTCGTAGTCCGCATCGATATACTCTCCAATGGCGCGGGATTTGATTCTGGCGATCTCCTGGAATCCATCCTCCGGATCATAACTTCTGTAGACCACGTAGCCCTTGGCGTGCTCGGGTTTTTTCCAGTAGAATTCAATGCCTTCACTGGATATCTTTGTGACTCTGGTGCCGTAAGGCATCTCAGGGCGAAGTGAGACATCGAAGTACTTGTCCATATTTTTGCGCATTCCTTTGACCTGAGGCGCATAAGGAAGCTGTACTCCGTAAGCATCCGCAAAAACATCCACGCCCATGAACCTCGGTCCATTCTCGGTGATGGCGATACTCCACTCATAGTATCCCTGTCTTCCCACAGCCATATTCGCTACCATGTCTTTTGCTTCCTTGTAGAAAGGCACCTCGAAGCCCTTGATGATCATTCCGGTATCGGGATGTGTCTCGAAAGCAGTACCGTCGATGCATACTCCGTCGGTCATCACTTTGCCGCCTTTAAGACCTACGGTGGCTATAAGGCCTCCTGACATGAGATCATCAGTCCATGCACCGGATCTGCCCATACCAAGAGCAGCGTAAAGGAAATGCACTTTTCCGGTCTCAAAGCCAAGGTTTTTCTTGTCGGTTTTAAGGGTTGCCAGTTTTAGGATATTCAAAGAACCCGGATACAGTGCTGCCATTTCCGCCTTCTGTGTCAGGCATTCTTCAACGACACCTACTGGATATTTCATGATTTCTTCAAAAGCCTTCTTAAGGCCCAGTTCTTTTAGATCCACGAGTCTGATCTCCTCAGGGTCTCCCTGATATAGAGGCTTGTAAATCACTTTATTCTGTTTGCCAAAGGATTTTTTGAAGCTGTCGAAGCTGAGCCCTTCCGTAGGAAGCCAAGCCCTGCTCAGATTGGTATTGAATCTCTTGTACAGACGGCTTCTGTCCATGAGATCCAACAAGGTCTTATCGTCAGCTCTGTGATAATCCCAGAAAGCCGCGGCGTCCTTGTTGGTATAGAACTCGTTGCGCTTTCTGCGATCCAGGCCAGAGAAACCAAAGGCACAGTACTGCCTGAAGCTCACCCCGTTGTCTCCGAGAGCGTCCTTCATGTCCTTCTCAGCCTTTTCAGGAGTCCAACCCATATGTTGTGCGGTGATCTCGATGAAGCGTTCTTCGTTTTCATCAGAATCGCTGAATCTTCTGTCTCGGGTCTCCGAGATCAGCTGGGAGATCTCCTCGGGGCTAAACTGCTTCTTTTCCGCCTTTACTTGAGGCTTAGGCGCAGGTTCAGCCTTCTTGGGAGCTTTATCCTTGAATAATCCTTTGAACTTTCCAATTTCAAACATTTGTATTCCTCTGCTGTTTATCTTTTGAATATCCTGTCCCTGATGCCGTAGGGCAACCTAAGCACCGGTGACAGGCCGGCATATCTCTTGAACACCTTGAAAGGTTCAGGGTCCTTGTCATCTTTTATGAAGTAAAGGTCAGGCTCCTTCAAGTTCTTAAGGAACTCCGCCCTGGTTATGTCGCTTCTGACGTATTCTTCCAGAAGGGCCTTTTCGCTTACAAAGACCTTGCCCTTCTCCGACCTATATTCCACCTTGGGCTCTTCACGCTTGAGCATATAGGCTGCAAAGGCGGAGGGCAGATTGAAGCCTACTCTGCTGAAGGCATTTACGGATGCTCCTGCTCTGAGATTCAATTCCGTAAAATATATTTTGCCGTACTGATCCTCGATGAGGTCGATATCGAACATTCCCACGTAGCCTGTGAGAGATACGAAGGCCTCGGCCTTCGAAATGACCTCGCTGAAATCATCCGTATCCATGATCATACCGGTCACGGCCACGCCTTTTCTCTCGCGATGGCCTCTCATGACCGCCCTGAAAATGCAAGGCGCAAAGGTCATCTCCGGCACGCTCATGCCCAGCAAAGAATACTCAGCCTTAATATCTATGAATTCCTCAGCCAGTAAACTGAGGTCTTTTTCCTTGGCGTGCTCATTTAAAAAGTCCCAGAGTTCTCCTCTCTGATCGAATCTCCTCATGATGAGCTTGCTGGCATTGGAAGAAACATTGGGCTTGATAAAGCAAGGAAAAGGCACGTTATCAGGTATCCTACACTCGCCGTCCTTCATCTCTATCAAGGCGCTTTCGGGCACATTAAGACCTGCCTGCAGAGCCAGATCTTTCTGGATGTGCTTATCCATGAGCTTTGTGATGCCTCCTGCTCTGTTGTCGCAATTGGAGATTACGTAGTCTTCCTTAAGGATGTCATAATGCTCATCGATAGCTGATACCAGAAAATCATCCACGGGCACCAGCAGGGTCTTAAAGTCGGGTCTTGCCATCTCCTTAAGTAAGCTGATAAGAGTTTCCCCTTCCTTGTCCATTATGCAGATCCTGTGGTCTGTTACGTAGCGGCTCGCAGCCTCGGGCTTCATGGTACCCAGGAGGTTCACCGGATTGGGCTTTTTCTTGAAGACTCTTACAACTTCCACATTGTAGCCCGCCTCACCGAAGTCACGTACCATGGTAAGTATGCTTCCGTAATTCAACCCTATGACGATCACTCGAAATGCGTTTTTGTTATCTTCCATGGTGTTTCCTCTTAAGGCCCTTTAAGATTCTCTGCTTAATCAGGCTCAAGCGGATCTTCCTCGCAAAGATCTTAGCCGGAGCCGGATCATCAACGTTTGCCAGCAGCGTGAAATCTGCTGAATCTATCACTTCTTTGAGTTCTTTCTTGGTCAGGAAGCCGTTGATATGATCTTCCCAAGCCACCTTCTCATATACGAAAGTCTTGCCAAACTCCTTGATCTCTCTGTTATCCTCTGTAATGTCCATACCGCACAGGCTCTTCACGAAGAGCTCAGGCAGATTGACGCCGTTCAGATAATAAAAATAGTGAGGACCGCCGGATCTGAAATTTATCTCATTGAAATACAGCCGGCCTCCGCTCAGATTGAACTCCAGGTCGAACATGCCCTTAAGCCCTATAGTTTTCAACATGTTTTCAAGTTTAGGCAAAGCATCCCCCAGGATTTCCTTGGAGATCATCCTACCGGCCATGGTGACTCCGCGCTCGTGCTCTGCTAGGTGAGTCTTTTCGATTACGCCGGGTATGATCACTTCATCTCCCAGACAAACTCCTCCTACATCATATTCTTTTTCTATGTTCAGGAACTCCTGAACCAGTACAGATCTATCCCTGAACTGAGCCTTCATTCCATTAAGGATGGCCACCAGTTCTTCAAAAGAACCGGCTACAGCCATTTCAGTCTTCTCTCCATCGACACTCTTAAGGGGCTTGATGAAACATGGATAGGGAAGATCTGAAGGTATATCAAAATCATCGCCGAGATAAATGGCAATCTCATAAGGTCTTTCCAATCCGGCTTCCCTTGCGAATTCTCCCTGGACGTCCTTGGACATCATGCGGGTAAGTGTTCCTCTCTCTCCACCTGATACCTCGGGCATGAGATAGTATTCCTTGAGAAGGTCTCTGTTGAGGTCCACCACGGAAGCGGTGTAGTCATCGGCAGGAAAGAGAACCTTGGTTCTTCTGTCCTTTGGCCCCTGCTCCATGAGATAGTCGGTGATATCCCTTCCCTCATCTCCATAGATCATGGGAGTCAGGAATTCTACAGAATGACCGGTATATTTACTTGAAGAAGCTATAACAGAGCTGTTTTTTCTTCTGGCGCTTGCCACAAGATCCACTTCGAATCCAGCCTGTCCAAGGGATCTGATGAGCCCGAGACCAGTGGAATAATTCCTAGACAGCACTATTACCAGCGGTTTCTGATCAACCGTAATCATTGAAATCGTTATCCTCTTCTATCATTTCTTCAGGCATAGGCGCTTCTTTAATCTTAAGATTGTGATTAGGATCAGGTTTGCAGTTTGCACGGTAGTACTGCATAGCGTCCATGAAAGGACCGTCAAACACTATCTCTCCACCGTCCAAAATGACCCCCCTCTGGCAGATCTTTTTTGCGACATTATAGTTTCCTACTGTCATTACGAAGGTAGTATCTTCGTCGTCCACAAGGCTGATAAGCCTATCCACACATTTGGACAGATACTGAGGTCCTACGTTAAAGATCTCATCAAAGAGAAGGAGCTCAGGTTTCTCGGACGTCAGTATGGTATATCCGAGCCTTGTGAGAGTTCCCGGAACCCAGGTCTTAACGGGAAGATCTATGAGGTCTTTAAGATCCGCAAATTCCAAGATCTCAGGTTCCATTTTTTTGATCTTACTCCAGGACCATCCCTGAAGGCTAGCCTTAAGATAGTAATTATCCCTTCCCGAAAGGCCCATGTCGAAGCCTATCCTGTGGTCGAAGATGACGGTAGCTTCCTGCCTTACCCTCACCTTTCCCTCTGTGGGTTTGATGATCTTGGCCATGAGATTCATCAAAGTCGATCTGCCGGAACCGTCTCTTCCGATGATGCCCACCTTCTCACCCTTCTCGATGTCCAGATTGATGTCCTTAAGGGCCATGAGGGGGCTGCCGGTGTTACGCCAGAATACCTCGCGCATCATTCTTTGACGATTGGATCCGTAATATCTGAATTCTTTACTTACATGTTCAAATGAAATTGCAGGTTTATTCATTTAATTTACTCCGTATTAGATAAACTCGGGAAGCTGTCTTCTGACTCTTCTGTAGAGAAGCACTGCTAGGGTCGTCAATACCAGCATGGTCAAAAGATATCCCTTGAGTCTCCCGGGCTCTTCCCAGAACCACATGTTATAGGCAACGCAGTTTCTGTATCCCTCTACCGGGAAGGTGATGGGATTTAAATAGAAAAATATCTGTGCCGTAGCCCTTCCGCGGGAATTGAAGAATATTCCTGACAGCCAGAAGAAGGCCGGCTTGATGGAATTTATTATATTGCTGAAGTCCTCTGTCAAAGCTGTCAGCAAGCCTGTCAGCAGCACCCAGATATACGAAAAATACATCATTGCTATGGTATAGACCGGTATCTGCAGCCATGTCAGGCTGGGCTTTACACCGAAGAACAAGGCCATGATCAGAAGAAGCAATATCATGCTCAGATGTATGAAGAATCCAGTCGTAAGCGGTATGGTCGGTATGACGGATACCGGGTAGTTCTGTTTTTTGATGAAGGCCTTATATTTCAGAAACACCTTGGCATTTCCTATGGCATAGCTCTGCATAAAGAACCATGGATAAAGGCCTGAAGCAAGCCATATGATGTATGGGCACACAATACCATCTATGTCCTTGGCATTTTTGATTCCAAAGGCCAGAGCTATATAGAACATACCTACGTACATCAAGGGCTTCAGCCATATCCACAGATAGCCAAGGTCAGCCCCCTTGTTCTGCTTTTTGATGGATAGAAGTCCATACCGCGCTAACTTAGGGAGGTACTCGATGTTTTCACTTACAATGTCTCTTATTCCTTTTATCAATTTGTACACCCTTTCTTGATTTGCTGTCCTGAAAACCCCTAAATTACACCAGGACATATTACCCCTTATTTTAATTATTATATTACAAAACAGCCTCGGTTTCAACCTTCTTTTGGCTCACATGCCAACCGTCTAAGGCCGCCTCCAGGGCAAAGAAAAACCCCAGCTCGCAAACTGGGGTCTTCTGCAAATTTGACGTGTCTCTTTGATATTATCTCTTGGAGAACTGAGAAGCTCTTCTGGCCTTCTTGAGACCATATTTCTTTCTCTCTTTCATTCTGGGGTCTCTTGTTAAGAAACCAGCAGCCTTAAGGGTAGCTCTGTAAGCTTCCTTATCAGCTTCTACGAGAGCTCTGGAGATACCATGTCTCAAGGCTCCTGCCTGGCCTGTGAAGCCGCCACCAGCAACGGTAGCTACTACGTCGAACTTACCTTCTGCTCCAACGAGCTCGAGGGGACGACGAACTTCTCTCTTAACGATTTCCATTCCGAAATACTCGTCTAAGTCTTTCTTGTTGACAGTGATCTTACCGGTTCCGGGGATCAGTCTAACTCTGGCAACAGATGATTTTCTTCTGCCAGTACCTTGATACTGCATTTTAGCCATTTGTCATTTCCTCCCTTTCCCTTAAATTTCC